>CALXFP010000007.1 GCA_944387615.1 uncultured Oscillospiraceae bacterium
CGACACCCTGCCCGATGATATCGTCTGCCCCCTGTGCAAGCACGGTGCTGCTGACTTTGAACCCATTGCTTAAAATAAGCGTACATAAAAACTCCCCGTCAGTGAAAACTGGCGGGGAATTTTTTCTATTGTGCTTTTTCTTTCCAAAAACCACGGGCATCTTTCAGGAAGCTGGCGGTTATGAAAACAATGACCGCACCGATGGGAAATGCTGCGATAATGCTCACCGACTGCAAATTCTGCATGGAGCTTTCGGAAAAGACCAGTCCAATCGGCAGCAGGATCAGCAGGATGCACCACATCAGCTGAATCATCTTGTGAGGTTGAGCGCCGTTTTCCAGTCTGTGATAGCTGTAACTGGCACCAATGAGGGCAATGGCATCAAAGGAAGTGGCGTAAAACGCAATCATGGTCACAAGCAGCAGCCCCAGAACAAAGGGGGCCCAGGGCAGGGTCTGAATCATTTCCATAATCACACCGTACAGGTCGCCGGACTGAAGGTAATCCGCCAGGAAGTCCATCTCCCCGGACATCTGCTTTCCCAGAGAATAGTTGCCCAGAATCACAAAGCTGATGATGGTAGAGCCAACGCCGAAACCGTATCCTCCCAGGATTGTCTGCCGGATGGTGCGCCCACGGGAGATGGAACCAATGAAAAACGGGGCGGCAATGCACCACACCATCCAGTATGCCCAGTAAAAAATTGTCCAGTTCTGAGGAAAGGAGGTACTTCTTTGGGGGTCTGTAAAGGTAGCCAGCTCAAAAAAGTGCTGCACCATGGTACCCAAGGCGGAGAATCCGGTTTCCACAATATATTTTGCCTTTCCCCCAAATACAAGAACAAATCCCAGCAGTGTCAGAAACAAATAGATGCACGTCTTGGCCAGCAGGCCGATTCCCTTGATTCCGTGCAGCAGAGAATAGGTATACACCAGGCAAGTCAGCAGCAAGATCACAATAGTGACGGCATTGCGGTCCCAATTCACGCCAAATAAGGTACAGATCACATTGGCCATCAAAGGCGTTGCCAAGCTGAATGTGGTAGCCGTTCCTGCCAGCAGCGCAAAGACTGCCAGCAAGTCGATCAGCCGTCCCGCCACGCCGTCGGTATGCTTTCCCAGAATGGGGCGGCAGGCTTCCGAGAACTTCTGGCGGGACCGGTTCCGGTTATGGAGCATAAAACCGAAGGCTACAGCCAGAACCAGATAAAAACTCCAGGGAATCAGGCTCCAATGAAAAATGGGATAGACACTGGCCCAGGTCTGCATACTGCCCAGCTGGGCAATATGAGGGTCCGCAGCGTAGAGAATCCACTCCGAAAAGGAGTAGAACAGAATATCCGCTGCCAATCCTGCCGTAAACATCATACTGCCCCAGGTAAAGAAGGAGTATTGCGGTTTCTCCTCCTGTCCCCCCAGAACGATATCGCCGTATTTGGAAAAGGCAATGTACAGTGACGTCAGAAAGATTCCCAGGCCAATCACCAGATAATATACTCCCAGGGTATCCCCCAGGAAAAAGCGAATCTGGCTCAGCACCCCATTGGACTGTTCCGGCATCCGGAAAAACAAAATACACAACCCGATAACACTGACCAGAGGAACCAGGGTAATCATCCAGTCAATTTCTTTCCATGTACTACAAGCTGCACCTTTTTTCTTCATTCCGTCCCTCCCTCTGCCACGCTCCGATAGCTGCTGTCCAGGGCTGCCAATTCGGAAAAGCTGTCAATTTCCCGAATATCTTCCTCTTGCATTGGGTAAATCCCCAGGGTATATTCCCCGGGATAGCAGAACATGGCTACATCGTCCCAGTAGATCTGACGGTTTTGTTTTTGGACAAATTCCACCTCCAGGTGGTGTTTGAGTTTGCTGGCGTCCGTTTCATTCCATCGGGAAACGCTGTAGAGTTTCCAGCCTTTTTTTCCTCCGGTACGGCTGCAGCCGGTGACGATGCCGTAGCGGACCGTCATCAGCCATTCCTCCGTCTGCTCCTCAGTCCAAACTGCATTGTACCCGGAGCGGGTAAAGCTGGGATTCAGGATGTCGGGGTTGTAGATCATCTGATCTCCGTCCAGAATCATGGCGTTGGCAAGGTGTTCCCTGGCCACATAGAGAGACGAAATGTTGTTGCAGCTGTCGTAATAGGGATTTTCAATCAGTGTCAGCCCGGGATACTGGTTCGGCAAGTCGGAAAACTGCTCTTTCCGGTATCCCACCACCACATAAATCTCAAAAATCCCGTTCCGGTGCAGGGCGTCGATCACGGTATCAATCATTCTGCGGCCGTTGACACAAATCAGCGGCTTCGGCGTATGAAGGGATACCGGCTGCATTCGCTTTCCCATGCCTGCAGCCATAATGATGGCCCGTTCAACTGTGCTGGTCTGCATTGTCTGCATGCGCTTTCATCCTCTCTGCGGCCAGTTTATAATACTCTTTGGCGTAGCGATATTGTTTCAGGGAATAAGCCCCAAATTCCACCCCGAGGTTTCTCTTGTATTCACACCAGTTGCTCCACAAAAGGCCGCATACTGCCATGTAGCAATAGATCTTGGTGCGAATTTCCTCCGGGCACTGGTTTTCAAAGTAGAGATCAATCAGCCGGTCCGTCTCTTCCCGGTCATACATGGCGTACAGGCAGAACATGGCGATATCCACATGGGGGTCCTGCATTCCAGCATACTCCCAGTCAATTAAAACTACCCGCTCCTCCCCGTTCCCATCGGGGACAAAAAGGAAGTTGTCCGGCACCGCATCGATGTGGGTCAGGGTCCATTGGGAAATATGACTCTCAATATACGGTTTCAGGGACAGTACATTTTTCTTGGTAGTTTCATAATCCCGATAGACAGAGCCATTTCCATTCCACAGCGATTGGTAAAAATCAATCTGTCCAAACAGGTCAAAGCAATGCTCCACCTGGCATTGGCTTGCATGGAATCTGCGCAGCAGCTGCATGGCTTTTTTCAGATCGGGTAGGCTGTTAGGATTGCAAACCCGGGCATTTTCCAGATATTCCGTGATTTTATATCCATTTTCCGGATTCAGATACACCACCGTGTCGCAAAGCTGCTGGTTGGAAATCTTCTGGTAAACAGCCGCTTCCTGCCTGCGGTTTATCATCCGGTCCGTGCCTTCCCCAGGAATGCGCATAATGTATTTCTTTTGCCGGCAGGTAAAGAGGAAGGAACGATTGGTCATTCCCTTTTTCAAAACCGTGATATCCACAATTTCCGGATTTTGCACCTTCAGAGTCTGCATAATGGCCCCGATGGCATCGGATTTGAGATGATTGGAGTCCCCATCCAGTTCCCGCAGCTGCTCATAGGTATTGATCTCCACCACCGCATCCGAGGCCGCCACCCTGGCCCAGACTGTCATCCGGTTTCCCTCATACAGGGTTTCTTCCCAGAAAAGACCGTCATTTCGGCTATCCTGGCACAGGCGGGTCAAGTTCGTTCGGATTCGTTCGGCGTCCTCCCGCAGCAGGTAGCAAATGCCCAGCATTTCATTTCCGCCGGAGAACTGGGGAACCGTCACCAGTTCCATCTTTCGATTGACCCGCACCGTACTCTCCGGGGCAATCCGGTCACTGACCATGTACCAGGAGTACAGGGTATTGGCGCAAAAGGGATTTTCCCTGCACCACAGGTCACAGGGAACGATAAAGGAATTGCCCAGTTTCTCCCCCACCAGAGCCAGGGAATGAAGATTGTTCTTCCCGGCGTATTGGGAGTTTACAACCAGGGTAACACCAAACTGGTCAATCAGATATTCAAACTGCTCCTTCATGAAGCCCACAACCACATAGATTTCCCGAATGCCCACTTCCTGCAGCTGCAAAATCATGCGCTCAATCAGCCGCTGGCCGTTGACCTCCAGCAGCGCTTTGGGGGTTTCCAAATTGATGGGAACCATGCGCATGCCAAATCCCGCCGCCAGAATAACCGCGTTTTGGGGGCGGCACCGGCAAAATAGTTCCCGAGCCTGTTCCGTCAAGGCACCGCAGGAATCCAGGTATCCCGCCTTGGTCAGGTCCTTGACGCACCGGTTTACCATTCCCAAGGAATGCCCGCTTGCCTGGGCCAGGGAACGCTGGCTGGAAAAGGGCATATGTTTCAGCGTGTTCAAGATATCATACGCTTGCGTGTTCATATACTCATACACCACCGTTTTTGTGAACATAGGTACAGTATAACACATTCCAGGAAAATGGCAAGTATTTTCTCTAAATGTCGCAAGCCCCCGGGAATCTTCTCCCGGGGGTTTTGGCAGCGGATAAATCAACGTTTCTTTCCAGTAAACAGCAGGCCGCTGGTAATGGCAGTCAACGGCGCAACGGTTACCAGCCCGAAGGAACCTACAATGGTGTGAATGATTTCCGCGGCAACATATTTGTAGTTGAGAATAAATTCCACCGGCGTGCCCTGAGCCATAAACACCATCAGAAGCGCAATATAGCTTCCGGAGTAAGCCAGCAGCAGCGTGGTCGTGGTGGAGCCGCAGGCCGCTCTTCCCACTGCAAAGCCGGAGAGAATCGCTTCCCGGGCTGAAATATCCGGGCGTTTCTGTACCACCTCGTATACCGCCGAGCAGATATCCACCGACAAGTCCATAACCGCACCGGCAGACCCCAGGAAAATGGACGCCACAAAAATCTGGGTCAGGTTCAAGTGCTGATAACCGGCATAGAGCAGGCTTTCGCTGGACTCCATAACGGCGCCATGGATTTTGAACAGGTCCGTAAACACATATCCCAGAATCGCCGTGACCAGAATGCCAAGAATCGCGCCGCCGGATGCGGCAACGCAGCGTTTGTCCCATCCGTAGATCAGGCTGAGCACCAAAAAAGTCAGAACCGTCACTAGTCCCAGAGCTATCCACACCGGATTATACCCTTTCAGCAGGCAGGGAACCAGAATTTTCCACATCAGCAGAATGGTCACCACAAAGGACAATATCGCTCTGAGTCCTGTTTTTCCAGCAAACAAAACCAGAAGCAGCAGAAATAACCCAGCCAAGATTGCCTCTTTGTCCATCCGGTAATGGTCGGTCATGGTCACAGCTGTGATTTCTCCACCGCTGTGGCTGATGGCCACAAAAGCGATATCTCCTACAGAAAACAGTTTATCCTGCTCCAGCGAACCATTGAGCCGGTTAACGCCGTCGGTTTCCTGCCCGGCAAACTGTCCTCCCAAAATCCGCAGGCGGCATCGCTGCTCGCCGGAGCGAACCAATCCCGTATCCACGATATAACTTTCGTCTGTAGCCAGCACTTCTGCCTTCACCCGGTCAGCGTTCTGATAGGTCAGCGCCCCTTCAAATCCGGTAGGCAGCATGATAAGCCCCACAAGCAGAATCAGCGCCAGAACCACCGGCAGCAGTGTGGGATACTTTTCCCGCAAAGATGAAAAATGCATAGTTCCTCCAATGAGAAAGCAAGAGGCGGCATACACCGCCCCTTGTTTTGTTCGAGATTCGTATGTTGGTTACTGAACATCCAGCATAGCAGCCAGCTTGTTGAAGATATCGGTATTGTCGTAGTAACCGTTGAATTCTTCTGCGCCGTTGCCATCAGCAAAGACCGCTACCGGCAGGCCGGTGTGGGAGTAGCTGGTAAAATCAATGCCGGACTTGTTGTTCAGGATGTGGGTAACGGTGACGCTGAAGGGGTTGTAGCCACCGTAGAGCACATACTGTTCCTGGTTGTACTCAGGAATCTCATCAGCAACAGCCAGCTCGTAAGCAGTGCGCAGGCGCTCTACTTCGTACTCGGTCAGCACCAGACGGTCGCCTTCCTCGCCGGTCATCTTCAGACCGAACAGTTCCTCAACATCCTTCATAGCGGTTTCAAAGGGAGTCTTGTTCTCCTTGTAGGAGGCAACGTACTGCTCGTCGAACTGAGCGTAGGAAATCTTCTGGTTGGTCAGGTTATCCAGGTAAGTATCGTAGTCGGTGCCGGCAAAGCCGATGGTCAGACCGCCGGTTTCGTGGTCGCCGGTGACCAGGATCAGGGTTTCTTCGGGATTCTCCTTGGCAAAATCCACAGCAACCTGAACGGCGTCCGCCAGGGCCAGGGTATCGGTTACGGTAGCGCCGGCATCATTGGCGTGGCAGGCCCAGTCAATCTTGCCGCCTTCGCACATCATGAAGAAGCCGGTATCGTTGTCCAGAACCTCAATGCCCTTGGCAACATAGTCAGCCAGTGCCCACTGATCGCTTTCCCGGTCCATGTCATAGCTCATGGCATCGTCATCGGCCAGATGCTCATCAATCAGGATGACCTTGCCATCTTCCGCAGTCACCTTCTCAGCATCTGCCTGGGTGAAGGTAACCTTATAACCGGCAGCTTCTGCCAGGTCGTACAGGCTCTCCTGATCACCTTCCGCGCCGTTGGCTTTCTTCAGAGCGCCGCCGGCAAAGTACTCAAAGTCGGATTCTACCAGTTCCAGGCCGATTTCATAATAGTCGTTACGGCTGGCCTGATGGGCGTAGAAAGCGGCGGGGGTAGCATGGTTCAGGTTGACGGAGGAAATCACGCCTACCTTCCAATCCTTCTGAGCATGGAGCTTTTCCGCAATGGTCTCGAAGGACTCGGTGCCGGTAACATCCACGTTGATCATGCCGGAGTAAGTTTTCCGACCGGTAGCAATGGAAGTGGCAGTAGAAGCAGAGTCAGGAGCGAAGGAGCAGGAATCATAAGTAACAGCAGAACCGGCAGCCTCAAAATCCATGAAGCACAGCTTTTCGGGGCCGTCCAGCACAGCGCCGCCGCGATTTTCATAGTCCACGCTGGGCAGTGCCTGGGCGTAGTCCTCGTCAGCGATGGCACCCAGGTAGTCAGCAGCTGCCTGGAACTGGGGGTAGCTCATACCGTCGCCGATGAACAGGAACACATACTTGGGTGCATTCTCTGCATCCACCTGGGCCGCAACGCTGCTGGCAGGAACCGTTTCCGGAGTGGTTTCCTGTGTTGCCTTTGTGGTCTCACCGGTCTGGGCAGGCTGTGCGCAAGCAACCAGGCTGATGCAAAGAACAGCAGCAAGTAAAAGTGCGATTGTTTTTTTCATGTTTTTACCTCATTTCCTTTTTGGTCAAATGATCCTTTCGCATGTTGCCAGTGGTTCTGGCCACCGTGCGCTTTTATTGTAATGAGGATATGTAAAATCAGAAATCGCAATCTTGTAAAATAAACCTCAAGCTGCCTTTGGGCGGAAGGAAGAAAATTGCGTATTTTTACGGCTTGTCAGGCACTGTAAGAACACGCATATTTTCATCTATTGGACACTTTTCAATCTAAGCCATTTGGTCAACCGCATTACGGTATTCCTTCTCAATTTCCGCGCTTACCACATCCGGGTCCAGGGATACGATGGACTCTGTCACGGTGTAGGCATTGTCCTGGTTCGGATTGAACTGGTAGACAACTTTTAGGAACTTTCCGTCCTCGTCAAAATAATAATCCGCAAAGTAATAATCTGCCCCATCTTCCGTATCCTGGAATTTCTTGTTGATGCGGTATTTGTAGCAGACGCCTTCTTCCGTTTCCACGGTATCCACATAGGTGACATGTGCCTTTACCCATACAAATCTTGCCAGATGGGGTTTATCGACAGTGTCCAATGTCTCGGTCTGCGTCCACTGGATATCTCCTGGCTCTGTCCAATGGCCCTCATTGGTGAAGCAGGCATCCCCATATACCAGGCATGCTTGTCGGCTGTAAAATTCCCCATCTCTGGTTTCCTCACCGTTCACCAGCATCCGGCGAATCCCAAGATAAGTATCATCATACCAAAGGTAGTCGGTGGTATAGCCGCTGGGGTTGGCTCCTTTTGCATACTGTTCTTCCACCATAATCTGGCAGCTGGCATCATTCTGCACTGCGTCGTATACATCCCGTACTGCCTGGAGGGCAATATTCTCCGGAGTAGGCGCCTGGGCTTGCTGGGGCACTTCCGCTTCCGGAAGGTCTACAGAATGAATAAGATCAAGCCCCTCACTATGCTCCAACTGAAGCATATCGTACCAGATATCATAGACCTTGTCCCCAACCACCCGGAAATAATGGTAGCGCTCTACCGCGGGTTCCTCTCCTTGGGGGACATCGCTGGCAAACTGGGCAGCCCATCCTCCACCAGAGCCGGTTATCCCTCCGGAGTAAACCAGACTGCTGTCGCCGAAGTCAGAGATTCCTGCCTTCTCCAGCCAGAGAAACACGGTATCCTCCGGATCGTACAGTTCCATGGGCACAGCATACGCATCTGCGCCGCCTACGATGGCATCCTTCCGGACAAAGAAAATGCCGCCATCTTCGTTGAAGGTTCGGGAATACCCCGAAGGAAGTGCCGAAATTTGCACATCACCAATAGGAAGCTTCTCCCCGGCCGACGGCCCTGCTGTTTCCGAAAGTTCGCCAATCTGTACCGATTGCAAAATCTGCGTCTGCAATTCCTGACTGAAACGGTTGTTATACAGCCACAAGTCATAGACATTGTTTCCATTTACGAAGAAATAGTGGGTCACTTCGTTGTCCAGGGCATAGGCACCGTTTTCATCCCGTATAACCTTTCCTTCTTCATCATAATTCAGTGGGATATCCGGGAAATAGGTCATCTCCCAATCACCGTACAAGGAACTTCCTCCTATGTATGCCATAGAAGGGTCAGCAGCTTCCGGAACGCCGATGGATTTCTCCCACTCCTCATCATAGTTTCCAGAATCTTCCTCCTGGTGCCGCAGCGCAAGGCCACCGACTACCTTGTCTCCGGAATAGAAGGTATATTCCTTAATCACCATGCTGCCATCGAATTTATCAGATTTTTGGGATGTAATTCCTTTGGGCAGCACCAGTTTGAGATCGGCACAGGTAACCATCTCGATATCCAGACTAACGATTGTCCCCTGCACAGTTTCGTTGTCATCCGTGGTGGTTTCCGCAGGGGTAGTTTCTGCAACGGTAGTTTCCGTTTTGGGGTTTACCGCACATGCAACCAGTACAATCACGCACACTGCAATGCAGATTGCACTGGCCAAAATGGTGGGCTTTTTCCACCTTGCCATATTCAGCACACGACCTTTCGTATCTCCCTCGCCAAAGGCCAGGGGCGTACCGGCGATGATGGTGCGATGGGCAGCCAATCGGAGTAAGGCAGCGGAATAATCCGCCCGAATCTCCGGGCCCAGTTTGCGCAGCACCGCTTCATCGCAGCTCATCTCCATATCCTTACCGGCGCACAGAAATGCCAGCCACACCAGCGGATTAAACCAATGAATGCACAATGCTCCATAAGCCAGCAGCTTGAAAATGTGATCTCCCCGGCGGATGTGGTGCCGCTCATGGGCCAGTATGTAGGGCCGCTGGATGATGGGAATGGAGGTTGGCAGATAGATTTTTGGAAACAGCACCCCCACAACAAAGGGCATGTCCAGGTCATCTGTCATATACACGTTTCCGTTAAGCGGGCTGGAAACAACCAACTGCTTTCGCAGCCGGACATATTGCCCCACGGCGCACAAAACCATTACGCAGCAGCCTGCCGCCCAAACCCAAAAAGCAATGGCGTACCCATCCACCTGCTTGGGCGCTTCGGTTTCTGCAACTGCAGGTGCCTCGTCCGGCAGATTCTGGGCTGTCTTCTGGGAAACCGTCGCAACTGCATCCCGTTCGTAAGGGACAAAGGCCACCGTATTCGTCCGTTCCGATGTGGTGGTAACCTCCGGTTCCAACCAGTCAAGCAGCGAAACCGGGCCGGAAAATGAGACTGGGCACAGCAGCCGGAACAGCACCACCGACCAAAGGACATAGGCGTAAATCTTTGGTAAGCGTTTCATCAGGAGCCGAATGAGCAAAACCGCTACAATCACAACGCTGCCGGTCATACTCATGTTCAGAATATCAGAAAAGAATTCCGCCATGGAATCACCCCCTCATAGCGTCAATGACCTTCTGAAGTTCATCGATTTCCGCATCCGACAGCTTCTTGGCGCTGCCGAAAGCCGCCAGGAAGGCAGGAAGAGAACCCTGGAAGGTTTCCTCCACAAAGATCTGGCTTTGCTTTGCGTAGAACTCTTCCCGACTTACCAACGATGTGACGGTTCCGCCATTGTTCTGGAACAGTCCCCGGTCGCAAAGCCGTTTCAAAACCGTGTATGTGGTTGTGCGTTTCCAGCTAAGGCGTTCCTCCGCCAGCCGGGACAGATGGCCGGAGGAAATCGGCTCGTTCTTCCAAATCAAATCCGCAAAGACAGATTCCAGTTCTCCCATTCGATATTCCGCCATATTGGCACCTCCTAAATTCTACATCATGTAGACATCTTTATTCTACACCATGTAGAATTTCTTGTCAATATAATTCAGGAATTTTTCTCTGAATTCCGTATCATACAAAAATAAAGATTGCCAAGAATCCCATGAACGGTTTCTTGGCAATCTCACTTTTTGATTTGGTTATTTTCCGTGCAAATTGAAGGCAATGAATATACGAAGCTTTCTATCAGTGGTTTCCGTTCCGGGACGCTCCATCCCCATCTTGGGAGCCGATTTTTTCAAAATACAGCTGCACGCTGGGATAGTCCCCCAGCAGGATAGGCAAGGTATAGCCGCCGTACATCAGTGCCGCACCGGAGTAGACCATGCCGCTGCCTTCTTCCCGGTACATGCCTTCCGGGTCCAGGCCCTTCAGGGTAACGTGGATGGGATACGGATTGGCCTTCGGAGCCGTCACAACCAGATTCAGCAGTGCCCGGGTGCCGTCTTTGGCGGCAAACTGCCAGGCAGTGAAGTAGTCATCCCTCAGCGGATTGGTCAGGCGGTAGTAATTTCCATGGAAAATCAGGCTCTGCCACCGTTTGTACTTCGGAATCTGCCGCCGGATTTCTTCCTTTTCTTCCGCACTCAGCAGCTGCAAATCCAGCTCATATCCAAAGGTGCCAGACATGGCTACCACCGCCCGGGTGTTCAGCGGTGTTTTTCTGCCGGTCTGGTGATTGGGCGAAGCGGAGACATGGCTGCCCACGCTGCGAATGGGATAGCCGAAGGAGGTGCCATACTGAATTTTCAGCCGCTCAATGGGGTCGGTATCATCGCTGCACCAAATCTGGGGGAAATAATACAGCATTCCGGCGTCAAAGCGTCCGCCGCCGCCGCTGCATCCTTCAAAAAGCACCTGAGGAAATTCCTGGGTCAGCCGTTCCAGCAAGTCGTAAAGTCCCAGCATGTACCGGTGGAACACCTCTCCCTGCCGCTGAGGCGGCAGTTCCCGGCTGAATACATCGGTCAGGTGCCGGTTCATATCCCACTTGACATAGGCAATGGCATTGCTGCGCAGCAGCTGAGAGAACGTGGCATACAGATAGTCCACCACATCCTTCCGGCTCAGATCCAGAACCAGCTGTCCTCTGCCCACCGTAGGATTGCGTCCCGGCACAGTCAAGGCCCAATCCGGGTGCTGGCGGTAAAGCTGGGAATTTTGGGATACCATCTCCGGTTCAACCCAGATACCAAACTTCAGCCCCATTTTCCGAATCCGGTCAATCAGCCGGGGCAAGGTGCAGCCCAGCTTCTGCTCATTGACAAACCAATCTCCCAGTCCGGAGGTATCGTCATCCCGCTGGCCAAACCATCCATCATCCAGCACCAGCATCTCCACGCCCAAATTTCTGGCCTGTCGGGCGATGCCGCAAAGGGTTTCTGCATTGAAATCAAAGTAGGTGGCTTCCCAGTTATTGATGAGCACCGGGCGGCTGCCGTCTTTATACGGCCCCCGGCAGATATTCTCCGCCACAAAGTCCTGGTAGCACTGAGAAAGGGCCGTCAGTCCCCGGTCGGTGTAGCTCAGCAGCAATTCCGGCGTATAAAAGCTCTCCCCAGGCTCCAAATGCCAGCAAAATTGCTCATCGCTGATACCGGCAACCAGACGGGTGCTCTGCATCTGGCTGCACTCTGCCTCTATCTTGAAATTTCCGGAGTAAACCAGCATCGCGCCATAGCACGAGCCATTGTCTTCGCTGGTTTCCGGTGCTGCCAGAATAGCGAAAGGATTATGCTGGTGGCTGCTGGCGCCCCGGCCGGAGGAAATGCTCACAGCGGCATGGGGAACCGGCATCCGCTCCGGCATCCGTTCCATACAGTGGCGGCCCTGGAAATGAATCAAATCCCAGGTCCCGAAGGGCAGATCCAGGCAGGCGGAAGCTGCTTTATACAGCTGGATGGGCTGTTTGCCACAGTTTTTTACCACCGCGCTGCGGGTAATCATGTCCTGCTCCGGGAAAACGCCGTAATACAGCGACACAATCACATCGGATACATCATCTTTCAGGTCAATGCGCAGGGTCTGACATTGACCGCCGTTGTCATAGGACGCCGGCAGGCCAGGGATGCGGTACTTCCCTTCCCGCAGCGAATGGCCCACATACCGCAAATCCGCACTGAAGCTTCCGTCGCCATTGGTCAGGCGGATGCATCCCGGGCGAAAATCCCCGATGCCGCAGCCGCTGTACTCCATGCTCCGGGTATCCAAAGAAAAGTCCCGCTGTGTTCGCAGTTCGTAGGGGTTGGGAGAAAATCCACAGTCAGAATAATACTCCCGATAGCGCATATCGAAGGAGTCGATTTTTCTGCCATAGTAGATATGACGCAGAAAGCCATGGCTGTCTGCCACCATCTGATAGGTGGTGTGTTTGGTGTTCAGAGAGAACAAGCGTTTCTTGTTGTCGATTTCAATGCACATACAAAAGAGCTCCTTCTATAGGAAACGCGGTGCCCGGCAGTATGCGCCGGGCGCCGCAGATCGCAGATTATTTGCCGCCGGTCATGGCAATGCCTTCGATGAACTGCTTCTGGAACAGCAGATACAGAATCACCATGGGGATCATCGCCAGCAGGCTGCCGGCCATCAGGACCGGGAAGTTGGTGGTATACTGACCATTCAGGGTGGAAAGGCCAGCGGACAGGGTCATCATATTCAGATCCGTATTACAGATCAGAGGCCACATCAGATCCGCATAAGCAAACACAGCGGTGAAAATCGCCAGAGCCGCAATGCTGGACTTGGTCAGAGGCAGCAGGACCTTGGTAAAGGTCTGCCATTTGGTGCACCCGTCCAGGTATGCCGCTTCCGCCAGCTCATCCGGAAGTCCCAGATAGGCCTGCCGAAGGAAGAAGGTACCGAAAGCACTGACCAGGCCCGGGAATACCAGGGCGAAAATGGAATTGGTCATGCCCATATCCGCCAGCATCTGATACTGGGGGATAATGAAGATCTGGCTGGGCAGCATCATCTGCATCAGAACCAGGGCAAACAGCAGATTCTTGCAGGGGAATTCCAGCTTGGCAAAGGCGTAACCGGCCATGGAGCTGAAAACCACCGCACAAATCACCCGGAACAGAATCAGAAGCAGGGTGTTCAGGTACAGGTTCCAGAAAGGCAGGCTTTCCAGTGCTTTTGCGAAATTGTCAAAGTTCCAGTTCGCCGGAAAAATCTGGGGCGGGATCGCCATGGACTCGGCCTGGGTTTTGAAACTGGTCAAAAACATCCAGGCGAAGGGGAAAATCATGGTAATGCTGCCCGCAATCAGCGCCGCATAGGTCAGCGCCATAGTCATTTTACGATTGGTACTGAGATTGTTTTTCATGGCTTACACCTCATAGTTGACCCATTTCTTCTGACCGATGAACTGCACGATGGTGACAATACCGATCAGCAGGACCGTCCAGATGACAATGGCAGATGCGTAGCCCTTATTGCCGGCGATGAAGCTTTCCCGATAGAACAGGTACATCAGGCTCTGGGCACTGGTGAGGGCGGGGTTATTCTGATCTACCATCATGTAAATCAGATCGTAAACTTTCAGCGAGGCCATCAGCCGCATGATCAGCACCACGAACAGCGTGGGGGAAACCATAGGCAGGGTGATGTGGAAGAACTGCTTGATTTTGGAAGCGCCGTCCAGATCCGCAGCCTCGTACAGGGATTTGGAAATATTCTGGATACCAGCCAGCAGCAAAACCGCATCGTAGCCGATGGCGCTCCAGATGGCAACCACAGAGCAGGTTACCAGCACCACATTGGAGTCGGTCAGCCAGCGGACATTCATGCCCAGAAGGGTATTGATAATACCGTACTCGGTGTTGAAAATCCATTTCCAAACCATGGCAACAGCCGCCGGAGCCACAACCATGGGCAGGAAATAAATGGCACGGAACACGGTTTTGCCCTTAATCTTGGCGTTGAGCAGCACCGCCACAATCAGGGACAGAAACACGCCGATGGGCACTGTCAGAATACAGAAGTAAACAGAATTCCAGGTAGCTTTCCAGAACTCCGGAGTCTGGAACATTTCGATGTAGTTGTCCAGGCCGCAGAACTCATAGGCGCCGAAGGCTTTGCTCTGGGAGAAGCTCATGTAAATGGTCTGGAAAAAGGGAATGATGTTCAGAATCAGCAATCCAATGATGGTTGGCGCCACCATGGACATTCCCCAGACGCTGCCGCTGCGGGCAAGTTTCGATTTTTTATGCATCCTCTATTCCTCCCGTTGATGAAGGCGCTCAGGATGCGCTGGCTTCATCTACAATGGTCTGCATGTTGGCAAGGCCGGTTTCCAGGTCCACCTGACCGGAGTAAATCTTCAGCAGTTCATCGCTGACCTTGCTCTTCCACTCCGGACGGGATGCGTTGTTGACGCTCTGAATGCTGTAGTCAAACATATCGATGAAGCACTGCACGTTTACAGGATATTCCTCGAAGCAGCTGACCCAGGTCTCTTCCAGGCCCTGGTAAGCAGGGATGGCAGCGCCGCTTTCGCCCTGGATTCTCTGGCCTTCCTCGCTGCCGAAGAACTTCAGCACATCCTTGACCACTTCCAGGTTGGGATTCTTGGCGCCGGTAGCGTAGCACAGGCCGTTGGAAATGGTGGCCCGTCCGTCACCGCTGGCAGGGTTGGGGCACTTGGGCAGGACGGCAACGTCCCACTTGCCCACCATATCGGGGTAGTTCTGCAGCTCGGGCAGAATATTCCAGTTGCCTTCCAGGAACATGGCGCCCTTTTCGGAGAAGAAGGCAGTGCCGGGAGCGGTTTCGGCGAAGTAGTTCTGGTCAGGGCACCAGTCGTTGCTCTGCAGACCAATGTAGAACTTCATGGCTTCCATGGTTGCGGGCTGGGTGAAACCGGCCTGGGTCTTGTCCTCGTTGAGGATATAGCCGCCAGCCTGGTAGACAAAGTTCCAGTAGCCCAGCTGGTCATCGGCGTAGGCCATGTAGCCGTACTTGCCGGTAGCTTCATAGATCTTCTCGGAAGCGGAAACCAGATCGTCCCAGGTCCAGTCCTCGGTGGGGTAAGCCACACCGGCAGCGTCGAACATTTCCTTGTTGTAAACCAGGCCTACGGTATCCTTATCCTTGGGCACGCCATAGTAAGTACCGTCGGAACCGCTGACATTGGACAGGGAGATTTCCAAGAACTTGTCTGCCTCAATAATGTCGGTGCAGTCTGCCAGCATGCCGTTGTCGGCATATTTCAGCAGTTCATTGGTATGCATCCAGAAGATGTCGGGCATCTTGCCGCTGGTGGCGGCAGCTTCCAGCTTGGTCCAGTATTCGTTCCAGCTGGTCACCTGAACTTCGATGGTAACATTGGGGTTCTTTTCGGTATAGGCAGCGCAAATGGCTTCCATACCCTCTTTCTGGGCCACGTCCCAGATCTGGAAGGTCAGGTTGACTTTGCCGTCAGATGAGGCGCCGGAATTTCCGCAGCCGGCCAAGCTGACGATCAAAAGCATGGCGATCAAAACAGCCACAATTCGTTTACTCACTTGCATGTTCAGTCTCCTTTTGTGTTGGTTTTGTGTGTGGATGGGAAAGCATGCAGCTGCATGAAATAGGGTCGGTACGAGTTTCGGCATCTTTCACGAAATCCTGCCTACGGAATTGTGCATAGTGCACATTGCACAATTTCCTTGCTCGTTTTGTGCCATTATTATACATTTTGACCAGTCTTTTCGGAATGCCACAATGCAATATTTTATATTCCAATTTATAGGTTAATGCTTGATTTTTACAAAGTCATGTCGCATAATGGTATATATCATAGGAAGGGGGATTTTTTATGCCCAGTTCGGTAATTACGCCCAACAAGCTAAAATTTCATGTATTCCGGGACGAACGCTTTATTGGCCTGAATTTGTACCAATTTGGCTGGGAACGGACTGCGCCGCTGCATTCCTATGGTCCCCACGCCCGGAACCATTACCTGTTCCATTATGTCATTTCCGGAAAAGGAACGCTGTTTGCCAATGACCAGGTGTATCAGATTACCGCCGGTCACGGCTTTCTGGTGGTTCCCGGTCAGATCACCACCTATCGGGCCGATGCCCAGGACCCCTGGGAGTATGCATGGATTGAGTTTGACGGTCTGCGGGCAAAGGAAAGCCTTCGGTTATCCGGAATCAGCGGCAGTCAGCCTGTCTACACCGCTGCTAACCGAGATGCCGGTCAGAAGCTTCAGGATCAGATGATGTATATCGTCAACAACGGCAGCGCCGACCCTGTGCATCTGATTGGCCATGGTTTTCTCTTCCTTTCCCAGCTGGCAGAATCCTCCGCATACAGACAAAATCGCAACGTCCGGCGTCTGCGGGATTTTTACATCAAGGAAGCCCTCACCTTCATCGAAGAGAACTACCATCGGGATGTTTCCATTGAGGAAATCGCCACTTTCTGCGGCCTGAACCGGAGCTATTTCGGCAAGGTCTTTCGGGAAACCATGGGCGAAAGCCCCCAGGCCTTCCTGCTGCACTACCGGATGGCCCGGGCTGCCCAGCTGCTGAAGGAAACAAATCTGTCGGTAGGAGAAATCGGCAATCAGGTAAGCTATGACAACCAGCTCCATTTTTCCCGGGCCTTCAAAAATGTTCACGGTGTTTCCCCCCGGGAATACCGCCAGACCCATTTTTTAGAACCCTCTGCCCGGGAGTAATGGGATGGAAATCCCCACGCACCATCTGTAAGGTTGACAGATTTCTCGCAGAAACCTGTCAACTTTTTTATTTCTGCAGCCAATATCAGCGAGCTTTTTTTCCTCCCAAAATATTTTGAAATCCATGAAATCAAATACCCCATCTGGGTTGTATGATAGGTGAAACGGTTTTCAAGGAGAGATTTCCGATGCTGAGCAATGACCAGTTTACGTTCTACGCGGAACGGCACATTGATATGGTGTATCGTGTAGCGCTGCACTATTTGAAATCGGCAGACTATGCACAGGATGTGACCCAGAATGTTTTTCTGAAACTATTGCAATATAACAAGCCCTTTGAAAGCGACCGGCATTTACGCAACTGGCTGATTCGGGTAGCCATCAACGAATGCAAAAATCTGGTTCGCAAACGCTGGTGGCATCACGAATCCTATGACGATTACGCCGGCAAGCTATCTTTTGACAGTCCCAAGCATTCGGAAGTGTTTTCCGCTGTCATGGAACTGCCCAAGCGCTACCGTCTGCCCATTTATCTGCATTATTACGAGGAATACACCACCCAGGAAATTGCGGATCTTTTGAAAATTCCCAAAAGCACCGTCTGTACCCAGTTAAAACGAGGGCGGGACTTATTGAAACAAGCTTTGGCAGAGGAGGGTTCTTATGTTTGAAACGGATTATAAAAGCGCCTGTGATGCCGTAAAAGCTCCGGAGAAAACCCGAGAAAAGATTTTGAATTTAAGCAGGAAGAAGCCATCTCCATTCCCCATTGGGAAAGTTCTGTTCGTTGCATCGCTGATTTCCATCCTTGCCGTCTCCGTCAGCGCCACAGAGTTTTTCCAGAGCTGGCTGCGCCAGTACATTCTGCAAGGCAGTGAAATCCCATTGCGTCAGAATGAAGTACAGTACCTGGACGCCTATGAGCAGGTGATTAACCAATCCCAAACCCAGGACGGCTACACGGTAACCCTGGAATCGGCCGTAACCGACGGTTTTCTGGCTTATGTATCCGTTTTGGTCACAGCTCCGGAAGGGACGGATTTTACCCATCTGGATCAACCCACTTTTACCGCCCGCCTGAGTCCCCAAGACGCTTCCTACACCTGTATCAGTGATTCCTACCAAAATAATGGCGGTTTTTCCTGCCCGCCGGATAAAGACGGTAATTCCCGCACCTTCCATTGGGTTCTGGAAATGGAGGCTGTGGACAACAAGGGAGACTCCCTTTTCCTTACTGGCACCCAGTGGAATGTTCATTTTGAAAATTTGGTCTTGACTTACCTGGAAGCGAGTGCCGAAAACCAATATGGTGAATTTATTCAGGAAACCGTGGCGGAGGGAGAGTGGGATTTCACCTTTGCTTTGGACAAGTGTGACCTGCGTTCCATGGAGCTGATTCAGGGGACGCCAGTACCGGTTCAATACGAGTCCGGTCTGGGGCTTCCCAGCACAGAGTCTCCTGCGCTGGAGGAAAACAGTATCCTCTCTTGCACACTGCGGGCATACAGCGCAGTTCTGACAATGCAGAAGGATCCCAGTGATTTTCCCGCATGTACCGTGGTAATGAAGGACGGCAGCCGCATTGAACTACTTTCCCATACGAAGTTTTACAAGCAGTTGCGGTTCAAAACAGACCGCCCGATTTTGCTGGACGATGTTGACTATGTTCTGGTGGGAGAAGATACTACTTTGTATGCCCAAGAAATCTCCCAAGGTTAAAAAATGCACCTGCTTTCCATTTCCGGGAAGCAGGTGCATTGCTATAACGCACTTATGATTTTGGACATTGGAGGCAGAGCATCTTGTAAAAATCGGCTCGAAACAGACAAAGGCGCATCCTGAAATCACTTTGCCAAATAGGCCTCCAGCCGGACACTGACATTCTCCTGCAAGTTGCGGTAGAAGAACGGCTACCCTCCTCAGGATTTGGTATCGGCAATAATCTGACCATCCTCAATGGTAATCACCCGTTCGGCCATGGCCGCGATGGCAAGATCGTGGGTAATCAGAATCAGGGTCTGGTGCAGTTTTTTGGCTGTGAATTTCAGCAAATCAATGACTTCCCGGGTATTCTTGGAATCCAGATTGCCGGTAGGCTCGTCCGCCAGAACAATGCTGGGTTTGTTGATCAGCGCCCGTCCAATGGACACCCGCTGCTGCTGACCGCCGGAAAGCTGAGAGGGCAAATGTCCTTTGCGCTGGTCCAGATTCAGGATGCCACTGATTTCTTCCAGATAGGCTTCATCCACTTTTTCATTGTCCAGAACCACAGGAAGTGCAATATTTTCCTCCACGTCCAGGACGGGAATCAGGTTGAAAAACTGGAAAATAAATCCCACTTTTCTTCTGCGGAAGATGGAAAGATCATCATCGTTATAGTCATAGATGCTTTTTCCGTCAATAATGACTTTGCCGCTGCTGGGGCGATCCAGGCCGCCCAGCAGATGCAGCAGGGTGCTCTTACCGGAACCAGAGGCGCCGATAATCACCACAAACTCTCCTTCGTCAATGGACAGGTTCACCTCTTTCAGTGCCTGCACCTGGTTTTCCCCTTCTCCATAAACTTTGGAAAGATTTTCTACACGTAAAATTTCCATGGCTGCGTTCTCCTATTTTGGGGTAACTCGCTTTGCATTTATCAGTCAATGTATCCGTAATCGATATCCAGCTCCGGGAAGCCGGAGAGTTTGTTCTTGATGGCGTTGGTGTCTTCCGTATTGCGCAGATCCATGCGGCCCTTGGCAAAGGGCATCCGGCAGATGGTCTGCTCATCCCGCTGGATTGCGTCATAGGTTGCATCGTCTACGATTACCACAGCGCTCTTGTCCGGGTAGTAGCCAATCCAGGCATAACCCGCATGCTGCAGGGCAATATCCGTGCCATCCACGTTCAGGCTGGTCATCAGTTCGGGAGAACCCAGGTAGATGTTCTGCGCGCCGTCCAGTCCCTCAATTTGCGTCATGGGAATGGTGGCAATACTGCCAGTCATCTCATCACCGTCTTTGCGAATGCGGAACATCTGATCGTTCAGCATCTCCTTGGCGGTAGACTTGAAAAGAATCAGGTAAATGTCATCGATGAATACAGGTTCCCCGTCTCTTACCATCTGTTCTCCATTCTCATCCAACATGGCAATCGGGTTATTGACTGCCTTAAACGGATACTCGGTGACATTGGCAGACTGGTCTTTGTACAGCTCCTTTGCCGCCTGCACATCGGCATCTTCACCGGTCACGATAATGGCGTTGAAATATCTGGCAGGTCCTTTCAGATAATACTTCAGTCCCTGCTGGGCAGCAACCACAAGCAGAGCAACAACGACAATAGCCAGACCAATTTTGATAGCTTTTTTCATAGTAATACTCCTTAAGATCATGTTTGGATGCCCATAGTATACACGATTGGCCTGGGCAATACCATAACACGAATCTTACAAAGAGGCCGTAATCTTACAAAATAGTAAGATTACGGCCTGAATCAGCAATTTACACCCCATGGGTCGGGAAGGTAATGACAAACGTCGTTCCCTCTCCTTTGGTGCTCATCACATCGATATCCCCACCGTGGGCATCGATTACGGTTTTGGCAATGGAAAGACCAATGCCTACGGAATCCTTTTTATTGGAAATTTTGCTCTTATAAAACCGCTGAAAAATGTTCGCCAGATCTACCCGATCAATGCCTTCGCCGGTATCCCGCACCGTAACCTTGAAAAATAGCGGTGCGGCACTGGTGGTGATGGTAACGCTTCCGCCAGAGCCGGTATGCTCGATGCAGTTTTTGGCGATGTTCTGGAAGGCTTCCTTCATCCAGAAGTGATCCAGAGAAAGGGTATCGTCGGCGTCCATTTCCAGCCGGATTTGCACTCCTTTTTCCGCTGCCAGCTGCCGCAGATCCCCCGTTACCTCTCCCAAAAGCGCCGATACCCTGGTGGGCTTCTTCTCATACTCCACCACATGGGCATCCAGCTTTGCCAGTTTGAGAATCCGCTGGATCATGGAGTTCATATTCGCCAGCTGGGCGGCATTATCCTGCAGGAATTGGATGCGCTGCTCTTCGGTAATTTTCCGATTGAGCAGGATATCGTTGTAGAGCATCATGGTTGCCAGCTTGGTTTTGAACTGGTGGGAAATATTTTGCAGCAAATCCACCAGCTGCTGTTTTTCCTTCTGGGTCTGCTCAATGTTGTTTTGAATCACCTGGCGAATATTGGAAAATTCCACCGAAAGTTTGGCGAAGTCCCCTTCCCCGTTCTCCTGCACCGCCGGAGAATAATCTGCATCCAAAATCTTTCTGGCAGCCTGGGTCAGCTCCCGGATCTTCCCATACAGCGCTGCATACTGCCGATACTGAAACAGAAACAGCACCAAGCACAGTATCGCCGTCAGCACCAGCGGCGCAAAGGAAACCTGCAGATTGGGAAAGAGGCTGCTGCTCAGCTGCTCCGTGATTCCATATTCTTTCAGAAATTGGCGTCCCAGCTGCCGGTCCGCATCGGTAAGATCTGCCGTAACCAGCGGAACAATCTGCGATTCCTGCTGCGGCATCATTTGGGCGGCTTTGGCCGCAATGCTGCCCGCCAGATCAATGTAGAGCGTCTTCTGCCTTTGCAGGCTGGTATGGAACAGAAAAATCTGCAGCAGAAAAAAGACCATCAAAATAAGCGTGAATATCTGCGTGCCTTTCTTTGCCTCCGGATTGGAACGTAAAATCCCCTGTCTCATTGTTCCGTTACCTCAACACCCCACTGATATCCTAGTCCCCGCTTGGTAAGAATGTACCGGGGATTTTTGGCATCCTCCTCAATTTTCTCCCGGAGGCGTTTGATGTATACCGACAGGGTATTCTCATCAAAATAGCCGCCTTCTTCTCCGGAGATATGCAGCAGAATGTCTTCCCACTTCAGGGTTTGCATGGGATTGCGAAGGAACATGACCAGAAGCTTATATTCCAAGGCTGTCAGGGCCAGGGGCTGCCCTTTTCTGACAATCCGGGTCTGGGCCAGGTCAGCGGTCAGGTCCCCGCTGATTAACAGGTGTCTGGTATCCGATACCGGGATTGGTACGCAGCTGTACCTTGATGCGTGCCAGAAGTTCCCGGATTCCGAAGGGTTTGGTCAGGTAGTCATTGGCTCCCAATTCCAGGCCCATCACCACATTGGCTTCCTCATCCAAAGCCGTCAGGAAGAGAATGGGCGTTGCCCACTGTTTGCGGATTTCTTTGCACAGGTCATAGCCGCTGCCGTCGGGCAAGTTGACATCCAGCAAAATAATATGAAAGGATTCTTGCTGCAAACATGCTCTGGCTTCCCGAATGCTGCCTGCTCTGGTGACTGCATACCCTTCATCGGTCAGGGAAAATTCCAGCGCAGTTCCCAAGGCCAAGTCATCTTCAACCATTAAAATTCTATCCATATTTGCCTCCTGGAAGTGTGACAATCGCGTCCTGATTTTCTTTCAGTATAACAGGTTGCGCAAGATTCGTCCAGAATGCGGCGCATGTTTTTTAGCTGTCAAGAAAAAACGCAAAAATACCGCCCGTAGTATTGTTCGGGCGGTATTTTGTGTAAGCTGACAGTCTATGATTTCGTTTTGATGATGTTCCCGATTTGCGTCGCTGGAAATATCTATTCCTCGTACTCACTGCATCCCAATCCGATGGCTCCGGGGCCGGTGTGACAGGCGATACTGAGCGTAAGCGGGGCAGAACAGATTTCCTGATCGGGGAATTGTTCCTGCATCCAGCTTAACCAGCGAGCGCCTAACTCCTCGTCGCCAGCGTAGGCCGCCATAATCTTTACCTTTTTTCCGGCAAAACGTCCGTTCAAATCATTTTGGAGTGCTTCCAGCATCTTGGCAGCGGCCTGCTTCATGCCGCGGACCTTGGCATAGGCGTCCAATTTGCCGCCTTGAATCTGCAGCACCGGCTTAATATTCAGAACGCTGCCGATTGCCGCAGCGGAAGGTGTAATGCGGCCGCCTTTTTTCAAATATTTCAGGGTATCCACCGTAACATAGATGCTGCTGTTCAGGGCGTTTTCTTCCAGCCTGATCCGAATTTCCTCCGCAGACAATCCCCGTTCAATCAGTCTGCGTGCGTCCAGCACAGCCTGACGCTGGGTCACGGAGATTCTCCGAACGTCCGCAACCTGTACTTTGCCATCGTATTCCGCAGCCAGCATTTGTGCGGTAGCACAAGAATTGCTCAGGCCGCTGGACATGGGAATGTAAATCACCGCATCATGGTCGGCCAGCAGCCGATCCCACAGGTCTGTCACATCGCCGGGAGATGGCTGGGAGGTTGTGATGTCACGATCAGCCGCCTGGGCTTCGTAAAACTGCTGAGGGGTTAAGTTAATTCCTTCATAGTACAATTCGCCGTCGATGGCAAATGGCATATTGATTAGTTCAATACCGAGTTGCTTCGCTTCGTCGGTCAAAATTCCGCTGTTGGTGTCGGTAGCTAATGCAATCCGCATCGTCCCAAATCTCCTTTTCCACTGAAGTAGCAAAACAGAGCATTGCTCTAAATTCCAAAATAGATAATACATGACCAGGGCTTGTTTGTCAAGTGAGCCTATGCTATAATGAGAATAATATGTACAAGTCAAAGGAGTTTCCCTGTATGAGCAAGCAGTACTCTTGTTCTGACGCAACCCGTTCCGCACTGCTGGAGGCAGTCATTCAGCTTAGCCGGGATCAGGAGTATGATTCGGTAACGGTAAGGCAAATCTGTCGCCAGGCCGGTGTATCCAATGGGGCTTTCTATCATCACTATGCAAACAAGGACCAGTTGGTATTGCAGGCTTTCCTTGACTTTGACCGGGCTGTCACTCCTGATTTGGTAAGTCAATGCGAATCGATGCTCCCGATGGAGTCCCTGTATTTCATGTTCCGCAATTACCTGGAATATATTCAGCACCAGGTGGGGCGTGCCATGCCCTCTTACTATCGTGTCCTCTTAAAAGGCGAATCCCGGGAATATCGGAACCCGGAACGCCCATTTTTACGGGCGATGCGCTTTCACTGCATGCGATGCCAGGATGCCGGGTTATTGACCAAAGACTATACCCCGGATGAACTGGTCGACTTATTTTCCCAGTACTTGCGCGGACTCCTGTTTGATTGGTGCCTGTGTGGATGTACAGGGGATCTGTGGCCCCGGGCAGAGCGTGATTTACATTATTGGATGCGCGGCCTGTCCCCACAGGAAAAGCCAGCGGCCCATTCGCCCCATCCCCAGGCATCCGGCAGCGCTGTTCCGGAAAACCGTAGCTGCGAAGCCGCCGAAAGATAAGTTCCTTTCCGATAACATTCAGCAGAAAAAAGCCGGAATGCTCCAGAGCGCACTGCTCCAGAACATTCCGACTTACTTTTTCCCCTCCGGGACGGCCCATTGATGAGCCGTCCCGGATTTTTCAGGCAATCGGTTCTCGGCAAATCCGTCCGCCCGGCGCAGCGGGGCAGTCATGGTCTTCTTGCCAGGACTGGCGGATTCAGATTATCCCATTTCCAAGCCTTTCACATACAGCTTGTATGTATCCAGTCCAGTCAAATCCACATCAGACAGTGTGACAGGCTGTCCGCACTTTACATCGTGCAGCAGCGTTGCCCCATTCAGCAGATAAAACGGTGCTGCATCAAGGGCATTCTTCCGCTCCAGCAGTTCCGGCGTCAAGCCGTCAATGGCATGGTGATGACCGGAAACGGACAGCACCGTTCCTTTTGCCAGATCGCGATCGGCAACACCAGCCAGTACAGACACCTGTCTGCACTCCGGGTGGGTGCCAATGCCCAACAGGTCACCAAGCAAAATAGATGCAGGTGTCTCCATACCCATAAAGTGATACGGATAGTAGATACAAGCATATTTTTCGTTTTTGCTCATAACATGGCCCTTGCTCTTCAGGATATCCCACATCTTCTTATTTTCGCAGCGGACAATAATGAACTCACCGCCGCAGAAGCTTGCCTCATCCTGACCACGCAGGTTGTAAAATACGTCTACTACGCCTGTCTTCTTCAAAATGCCGCCATCCTCTTCCGGGATGAAAATATCGGCCAGCTCGCTGGTTTTGGCAATGGGATAGCTCAGGAACGGAGAAGAAGGAACATATCCGGTAACATTGGACACCAGGTTCATCTCACACAAGTCTGCCGAAATAACATCCGTATATTTGTTCAGCAGTTCTTGTCTTGCTGCCAAGGTTTCACGGCCATTATAGTGCCAATGCTCCAGCATCTGAGGCATATTCTCTATCTGTCCGGAACCATCCAGATACTGTAAATCCCCAGTCTCCCGATCCCAGACGAAATCATACTCGCTGGATTTTCCCACCGCGACAATTTCCAGTCCCAGCATCTTTCCCCAAGAATACAAATCCAGCAGATTCCGGGGCTGGTCTCCGTTCACCAGTGCATATACCGCATTGTTCTCCGCTGCCACCTGATTCAGGACTACTCCGCAGACACTGTCCGTTTCTTTGGAAACCATGTAAACGTTAATTCCTTTTTTCAGAGCAGACAAGGCGGCATCGGCGCTGACGGCAGTATTGCCTGTACATTCAACCAGCGCTGTGATTCCACATTCTTGGACCAGATGGTAATCCCGGACAATAATAATTGCATCTTCCTTGGCTGCTGCAATTTCTTGTTTGTCTTCACATACCGTAACCTTACTCACATCATATCCAATTTCCTGCAGAACAGCAAGGCATTCTTCCGGGTGACGTGAACATACAACACGCAGCTCCATCATTTCCACTTTCGGAATCTGGGCCAAAAGCGTATATCCATAACCACGAGTTGCACCAATGATACCTACCTTCGACTTCTTGCCAGTTCCCATTTTTAACAGATTCGAGTAGTCCATTTCATTTCCCCTTTCTAATGACAGCGGTTGATAACACGTTTCGGACGCTTTGCAGCACTCCCTATCTTTTTTTACAGCAACATCCGTGCCAATCATGCCAAGGATTCCAGCCGCAAAAAAGCAGAAAATTTATCCTTCCGATCACGTGTTTCTGTGAATATGGCCGGAATGATGTTGCACAAGAGCAAAACTGTCGCAACGTGCATGCAACATCATCACTCCCGCCGGTCAAAACAGCCTTTGATGTTCATAATATCTCGGTATTTTGCTACGGTTCTGCGGGAAATCGGAATCCCCATCTCTCCCAGCCGCTCAGCCAATGCCGTATCACTTAATGGGGATGTTTTATCTTCGGAAGCAATGAGTTGTTTCAGCCTCTCCATGATCTCTTCACGACTCTGAAGGGTATTGTCCATATTTTTTACGGCAGGGGTATCAAATAACGCTTTGAACGGCATACACCCCAAGGGATACTGGACATATTTTCCTTTCACTGCACGGCTGATTGTGGATACCGCCATTCCCAGTTCGGCTGCTGTCTGGGTCATGGTAAGGGGAACTTTTTTCTCTTTTCCCAGAAGGAACCCTGCTTGTACATCGGCAATATAATTTCCGATTGCCAGCAGGGTTTCTCTGCGCTGTTCAATGCCTTCCAGCAGAGCCTTGGCCCTCAGATATTTCTTCTCAAAATACTCCCGCAGCTGCAGGTCTTCCGTTTTGCTCACCATTTGCAGATAGTAGTCGCTAATCCGATAATCTGCATACCACTCGTCATTTAACGATGCCCGAAGACGATTGCTGTGTTTATCGTAGCTTAGGATAATATCCGGAACAACATAATCCGTCTTTGAGGTATCCAAGCCATTCAATGGACGGGGATTCAGTTTAGCAATTTCCCGAAGTGCTTTCCGGATCTGGGCCACAGGCAGCGATAATTCCTTTGCAACAGAATGCAGCTGCCCGTTGCCCAGCGCTTCCAAATGCCCCGCAACCAGTACTTTTACCAGTGGGTCCGGCATTCCTTTTGCATACAGCTGCATGAGCAGGCATTCTCTCAGATCTTTTGCAAAAATACCGCATGGCTCCAATTTTTTCAGGTCCGACAGCAAACGATGCACCATGTCTGCTGTTGTACCGCACAACGCCGCCATATCCGCCTCGTCCGCAGAAAAGAATCCGTTGTCATCCAAATTTTCAATCAGGAATTTGATAACAGACCACTCTTTTCTGCTATATCTTCTCATGTTGAGCTGGCTGATGATAAATTTTTGCAGTGTGTGTTCCTGATTCGGTACTTCCCGCCGCTGATCCTCCTGGGTCACATATCCGTTCTCCATAGGAGCGGCAACGTTCCGTCCCTCAAATTCCAGCAAGGGATTCTCAAGATATTCCGCCTGCATCATCTGACGCAGTTCAAAGTTGTCCATCGTCAACAGCTTTAGAGATTGGATCTGCGCTGCTGATATTTTCTGTTTTTGCTCCTGTGACAGTGACAACTCGAAGTTCATGGTATTCCTCTTATTTTATTGATTTCTTTCCAATTCCCATGCAATGTGACAGCTCTCTTCCAGTTCCTCAATTCCGTAGAAAGCGTCCAAAATGCTCTTGCCCGGCACCACCGGGCCATGGTTCGCCAAAAGGAAGGCATCCCCAAGGGCTATTCTGCTTTGAAACAGAGAGAACAGCTCTTGGCTGCCCGGTTTTGCGAAAGGAACCAAGGCCACATTGCCAACCTTCATCTTCAAATATGGGGTATAGTCCGGAATGATCGAAGCTTTCTCTTCATGGGGCAAGCACGAATACAATGTTGCATAAAAGCTATGCGTATGAATAACTGCCATAACAGAGTCGTCTTTTTCATAGCACATTTTGTGCAGCGGAAATTCTTTGCTTGCCTTCACCTCATTGCGAGGCTCTCCCGTAAGGGAAACCGCAGCAAAGCTCTGGTAGGATAGCCGACCGAAACATGTGCCGCTGCCGGTAATATAGATCGTATCCCCATGGCGGAAACTCAAATTGGCAGAAGAGCCCGCTGTTTTTCCTCTCTCAAACAGGCTTTTTGCCACCCAAATTGCATCATCAAATTTCTGTTCCAATATCTTATCCATATTTATTCTCCCTTTGCAGCCGCAATGGCGCGCTCAAAAAAGTCCACTTGGCCAAAATTCCCGGATTTCAGGACCAATCTTATCTCTTTATTTTCTACCGGAATCATGAGCGGAACCCCAGGTGCCACGCTTTTTCCAACCTGGAACGCATAATATCCCAGCTTTTTCGTAACCGCTCCGGATGTCTCGCCGCCTGCAACAATTACATGCCGATATCCGTCAGAAACCAGCTGTTTTGCAATTTCGCTCATGGTATCTTCCAGCAAACCGGCAATCTTTTCCTTCCCGATTTTCTGATATTGCCGGACATGCTCCGGTTCATCCGATGAGTAGACAAGAACGTATTCTTCCGGATACTGCTTGATCTTGTCCACGATCTGGGCCACTGTTACGCTGCCTTCCCATAGCTTTTGGGGATCAATCTTATAAGAAGGATGACCTGCCTGCTGATAAGCAGCAATTTGCTTCAGTGTTGCAGCCGAGCAGCTGCCTGCCAGCAAAACGCCCTTCCGGGGCTGCAAGGTTAAGTGCTCCAGAATGCCCGATCCTCCGGAAAGGACCTTGCAATGGCCGAATAACCGGACTATATTTTTTCCGTCTTCGTCTGTCTGATAATCCGGCACGATGTAGAAGTGAGTATTTTCCTTCTCCAGATCATTCAGCTTCTCCCGAATGGAATCCTGCATCAATAGCCTACCGTGCGGCGAAACACGCCCTTTTTGATAGGGAAGTAGGTTTTCAAATTCCGAACCTTAAGCAATACTTCTTTCTCTTGTGCCATCAGAATACACCGCCTTCCTGAATTGGATGGAAGCACCGGCACATATGGCGAGGTCCAACCGTTGCTTCCTCCGGCATTTGGGTCTGACACTGCTCTGTGGCATAGTCACAGCGCGGGCAGAACTGGCATCCTTTGGGCCGGTCAAAGGGATCTGGGGTGGAGCCGCGGATGGGCTGCAGATCCTGGTTATGTCCCCGTCCCAAAACCGGAATGGACGCAATTAACGCACGGGTGTAAGGATGCTGAGGATTGGTCAGCACCTGATCCGCAGGGCCGGATTCCACAATGTTGCCCATGTACATCACTGCCACATCGTCGGCCAGTTCCGCTACCACACCCATATCATGGGTAATCAGCAGGATGGACATATCCCGGGTGTTCTTCAGTTCCAGCATCAGCTCAAAAATCTGGGCCTGAATGGTTACATCCAATGCCGTGGTAGGCTCATCCGCTATCAGTACCTTGGGCTTGCAGGCCATGGCCATGGCAATCATGGCACGCTGGCGCATACCGCCGGAAAACTGGTGGGGGTACTCATTCACCCGCTGCTCCGGCAGGGAAATACCCATGCTGCGCAGAAGCTCCACCGACTGCTCCATGGCGTCTTTCCGGTTCTTTGCCTTTTTGTGCTGCAGAAGCATCTCGCTGATCTGGTAGCCCACGGTAAACACGGGATTCAGCGCCGTCATGGGGTCCTGGAAAATCATGGCAATTTCCTCGCCCCGGAGTTTTCGGAAGTCTTTCCCCTTCCTGTCCAGCTTCTCAATCTGTACCGGTTCTTCTGCGCCGGTATAGGTGATGCTGCCGCTTTCAATACGGGACAGATCCGGAAGCAAGCCCATAATGGCATTGGCTGTAACGGATTTGCTGCAGCCGCTCTCGCCTACCACGCAAAGAATCCGTCCTTTTTTCAGGTCGAAGGACACGCCCCGAAGTGCCTTGTTGCAGCGTTGGTTGGTATAGAAATTCACATGCAGATCCTGCACGCTGACAATCACATCATCATTCATTGCGTTCCCTCCTTATCCAATGTGTGTCGGGTCGGCAGCGTCCCGCAGGCCGTCACCGATAAAGTTAATGCTCAGCACAAACAGTGTGACCACAATTCCAAACCGGATCCGGAAGTGTTCTTGTTAGCAGCCTCCATGTTGGGGGTATCACCGGAAAACGCCATTGTGATTGAAGATGCCGAATCCGGCATCCGAGCAGCCAAGGCAGGCCGTTTTCGAGCCATCGGAATTAAATCGGATGGCAATGATCCGGACTCCGATATCACAATCAAAAGCCTAAAAAATCTCATCGATATATTATAATTTCTCTGCTGCCATATATTTGAACAAGTCAAGACCATCGGCTAAACTGGTGGCTTGCACGGGTCCTATCCGAACCTAATACAGCCGCACCTTAAGGCACACGAAAGATTCGCCAACCGCAATTTTTTCTGGCTGCCCCCTACCGGGGGGCGGCTTTTTATTTATCTTTGCTTACCGTCTCAGCCGTAAATGGGTCGGTAAATTCCTTGAGGCTTATCTGATATGATCCGCCCGGTACTTGTTTGTATACTATCTGTCTTCCAAATTTGGGTGTAAATACAGTCTGGTATTTACGAAAGCTACTGTTGTCCATTGGACAACCTCGGAGTTTTTTTCATTTCTGCCCATAAGCAGAATCTTTTCCGCACACTCACATAGCAGGTGGTTGTCTTTCTACGAATCTGGCCCCCGAAGCCATTTCGGCATCGGGGGCCATGGTTAGCTGTTTGGTGTTTGCTCACTGGGCATCTGTTGCTTCTTCCTCCTCGCGGCGGCGCCACAGCAGCCAGAACAGCCACAGAATCATTGCCAACAGGAGCAGGAGCAGCAGAACCTGCATTGGCTGGGTCATGTTATCCTTGCCCTGCTCGTCCTGTATAGGCTCCTTGTCCACAATCGCCGGCTCCAGTTCAATTTGCAGCACTTCTTCCAGCTTCTTCCACTTGGGACGGGTGCTTTCGTGGTAGCCATAGGAATTGATTACGTAGATCCACGGGATACCGGCGCTCAGGTCCACCCTGCCCCACACATGGATATTCAGCGGGTTATTCCAGGTGCCAATGTATCCGCCTGCCAGGATGGTGAGTGTCTCGGCGATGATGGCATTAGATGTCCCCTTGTCAGTGACAGAACCGTTGGTACGGATAAACACATCCTTGTCAGCCACGATGATATCCACCACCATGTCGCCTTCGCTCTGCAGGTAGATGCTTCTTCCCCAGGCGCTGACTTCACCGGTTTCAATGCGGATGGGAGCTTCTATACTGCCTATATTACCTTCGGCCCTCAACTGTGCATCGTCGGCCAGAACCTTGTCATCTTCGCCACGACCTGCAGTGATGTTGCCTTCGCTGACAATGCTTGCTGTCTTCCTGGCCACGATCTGGCCCAGCTCGGTGTCCTTATGGTTGTGGATGTAGACATTGCAGCCCATTGCCGAAATGCGGTCCGCCATGGTCTCAATGGGTCGGTACCTGGTTCCGGTATCACCGTCGGTGCTGTTGAGCACCAAGAGCGGTGCAATGAAATCCAGGCCGTTCCATTCGGGGGCCGTGCCGCCTGTGGGGGTAATACCGCCTGCCGTGTGGATGACGATGGCTTCCGCTGCCTGGATGGGAGCGATATGCAGCGGCTGGCGGGAAGGACTCTCCAACCAGACTCCCTGCAGCATTCTGCCCTCGCCTGCTGCAATAGTCAGCACGCCGCCTACATTCACGCCCACGGCATTGTCAGCTGCACCCACACTGCCGCCATTTTTCAACAGGATGTCCAGGTTGCCGCCGGAGGTGATAGAGGCGTCCGAAGCACCTTCCAGTGCATTCTGCGCATTCTCCATCGCCTTGCGGGCCACGTCGGCTTCCTTCCTTGCCTGGTTGAGGGCAGTCTCGATGGTCTGCTTTACAGCTTGGTGGGACTGGCATTCCGCTTCCAGATTTTCCAGCTGCTGTACAGTCTCGTTGATTCTGCCTGCCATCTGCTCCAGCTTTTTCTTGAGCTGGAGCACCGCATTCTGATCCGGTTCAGATGCCTGCAGGGCCTCCTGCAGCTGCTTCTCCAGATCCTTCTGTGCTTCCTCAAAGCCTGCCAACTGCTGTTCCAACTCCTGCTTCCGGTTTTCCAGTGCGTCCAGATACAGCTGACGGGCCGTCAGCTGCTGCTCCAGCGCTTTCTGTGTCGCCTCAGCACGGGCAGCTTCCGCCTGGGCTGCAGCCAGTTCCTTCACAGGATCCGCCGCCACATCCTTCAGCTGGCCCTGGATGTTGATGAGGATATCTCCTTGCGCCTTCACGGTGTTTACCGTCACATCTCCAATTGCTTGGTATACAATGATGTTGCCGGCAGAATCCATAGAGAGTGTACCCATCACTTTCAACCAGTTCACATGGGTACTTCCTCTGGGGCTGGTTACCGAGAGGTCACCACCGGCGTATAGCCGGTCTGCATTCAGATTCCCCTGCGTATTGCGTACCGTCAGGTTCTTATCGCCCACCACATCCAGCCAGGCATTCTTATCCAATATGTCGGCAATGAGAATCAGGTTCTCATCCGTGGTCAGCCAGGTGTTCCCCAGAGACCGGGTAGACAGGATGCCGCCCACTTTCACCTCCAGCGGCGCTTCGGTGATACCGATGGTTCCCGTTTGTACGGTGATGCTGGCATTACCGCTGGTAGAGAGATTGCGCCCGTCCGGGCTGGCGTTCACGTCCAGCAGACTTCCATCGATCACAGCCAGGTCAATGTCGCCGCCCTGGGTGCTCTCGGCCTTTTCCAGCCCCAAATTACCCTGTACCTCGTTGATGGAGATATCATCCGCAGCGATGGCTGTAAGTACCGTGGCCAGGTTGTGGTCATCCACACTGATGGTGGTGAAATCGATATCGAAATTCATCTCCAGCAGTCCTGTAAGTGCGTTGCGAGTAATGCTCCAGTTGCCGCTGTCAGGCATGGTGGTGGGAGATTGCTGCAGTTTCTCCACATCGACTACGGTGTGTTCCACCCAATCCCGCTGGTCAATGGTCAGGTCCCGGATGCTGCCGGTGAGGGCACGGAACATCAGGTCGGTGCCGGTGACGTTGGTAAAGCCCGCAACACCGGCAATCTCCGGAGCCGTAATGGTAACATGTTCGTATCCAGAAACCACTTGACGAGCAGTGAACGTACCTGCATTCTGGGAAATTGTGATACTTCCCTTGTTGGTAAGGCTGGTGCCTCCGGTGGACTCACCGATAACCACAGTGAAGTCCCGGAAGTCCCGGACATCCTCGGCAGGTTCGGGATAGTCCACCTTCTCCCAGAGTTTTTCCTCCACCAAGGCCAGTTTCTCCTGGTCGGTAAGTGCCGACCAATAGAGTTTGATCAGGTCCTCGTCTTCCATCAGAGCCTTGGCCAATGCCTCCTGGTCAGGCTGCCCTTCGGCCTCAGGCACACTCATCGTCAACACCAGCAGTTCGTCCAGAAGCTGACGCAGCCGCATCTTGTTCTGTTCCTGCTGGGCTGCATCTGCCGGAGGATTCGGGCTTTCCAGCGCCTGGAGCAGGATGTCCATTTCATCAAGCACTTTTTCCACCTCTTCCGGGGTGGTTTTCAGTTTTTTCAGTGCTTCTTCAAAGGCCTCTTCCTGGCCAAGGGCAGGGGTAAGCACCTTTTCCAACACCGCAGTGATGTCCTGCAGCAGCTGCTGGGCATTTCCGGTCTGGTCTGCTTCGTCCATTGCCCGTGCCAACAGCAGAGCGGCGATCTCCTCGGGCGTCTGAGCCTTCAGCTCCACACCCACGGTACAGTCTTCGTCTTCCATACCGTCGATCACTTCACCGGTGAGCATGGTACCGCTCTCGTCACGACCGGTAAACTGGTCCGCCTCCTGTTCGCCCTCCACGATGCTGTCGATCCATATATCGCCGGCCTTCGGGATGTGCATCGTCAGCAGTTCGGGGATATCCAGCTTCAGATGGCTGTCAATCTCACCCACGCTCTTTTCACCGCTCACCGAGAGGATGTCATTGGCATCGTTGGCGTCTTGGCTGAAGGAGATGATGGCGTCCTTGCCATCCGGCAGCAGTCTGCCCACCACGCCCTTGGCGTAAATGGTCACGTTAACCTGTTTACCGTCACCACTGATGCCGGTGATGCGCTCAAAGCGGAAGTCTTCGCCCGTTTGGACAGTGAAAGTGCTGTCGTCCACCGCCGCGGTGCCAATGACAGCACCGCCTCCAGCAGTGACGTCCATTGCGGAGCTATCCGTCAGGTCCAGTTCACCGCCGGTGTAGTCCGTGCCCGTATCGATGGTCACGGTGCTGCCCTCTGCGGTGATGCTGCC
>CALXFP010000008.1 GCA_944387615.1 uncultured Oscillospiraceae bacterium
CAATTCGGCCATCCCATCTACCTGATTTCCGACGAGCCTTACCGGGAACTGGTTTACGGCGGCGTGGAAGTGCCCTTTGTGCCTCAGATTTACCGGGATACGGTGATTTGCTACTCCTACTCCAAGAGTCTGTCCCTGCCCGGGGAACGGATTGGCTACGTCTATGTCAGCGCCCAGGCTGCCGACAGCAAGAAGCTCTACGCCGCCATTGCCGGAGCCGCCCGGGGATGCGGACATGTCTGCGCTCCCAGCTTGTGGCAGAAGGTCATTGCCCGGTGCACCCATCTGCGGCCGGATTTGGAAAGCTACGACCGCAACCGCAAAGCCCTGTATGAAGGGCTTTCTGCTCTGGGCTACGAAATGGCCAAGCCTGACGGGGCCTTCTACCTGTTCGTCAAGGCGCCCGGCGGGGATGCGGCGGCCTTCTCGGAAAAGGCCAAGCAGAAAAATCTGCTGCTGGTGCCCGGTGATGACTTTGGCTGCCCCGGCTATTTCCGGGTGTGCTACTGCGTTAGTTTTGACATGATTCAGCGGAGTTTTCCTGTCTTTGCCCAGCTTTTGCAGGAATAACCCAACTTTCCCCACAAAAAAATCCTCCTGCGCAATGCAGGAGGATTTTACGTTATACACCGGACAAAATCAGATACCGGATCAGCAGCAGCACCGCCAGGTGGGCAGGATAGAAGATGTAGAAGAACCACTTCCAGCTCTTGCCCCGCTGACCGTTGTACAGCAAAACCGGCACACAGGCGGCAGCGGCCCCCAGGACGTAGCCCATATTCCCCCATTTCCAGATAAAGCTGCGACCGTTAAAAGCCGGATCCAGCAGGTACAGCCACAGTGACCAGAGCACAATCACCAGCATTTTAGCCTTCTTCGGTTTTGCCAGGTAGAGGAATACAATCAGCAGCACCCCAGCCATACCGTAATCACAATTCACAAATCCCGCCGCAATCAAAACCAGAAAAAACACCGGCAGGAAGGGAATCCATGCTCTTTGGGGGAATTGCTTTTCCAAAAGCTGATGGGCATAAATGGCCAAAGCCCCCAGAAACAAGGTAAAAAACACATTCGTAAAATTCAGGGCGCACAGGCTGTTCCAGAATCCCTGAACACTCAGCTCCTGCCTGGAAAAGGCCATATAGTACAGCGGCTCGGAAATCAGGGCAAACAGAAGAAGTCTGCCCAGATACCGGGGCATGCTTCGGGTTTTCTCCGCTCCCACCGCAATCTGAAAGGCAAACAGCGGAAAGGCAATCCGGCCAACCACTTCCATCCAACCCAGCTTATCGAATGTAAAATGCAGCATTTCCGCAGAAGCATCCCGAATGCTGCATCCGAAAAACAGCGGCACAAGAACATCCTGTCTGATAATTTTCGCAGTGTGATCCAGCAGCATGGCCACAATGGCAATCATTTTTACCCAAAACGCGCTCATGGTATCTCTCCTTTTTTGAGGCAGGTTTGCTGCCCTTTGGGTTTTCTTTGGTGACCCTCCGACACACAGCACCCTGGCAGGCCTTGTCCTTTGACGAACCAAGCCGCCCCGAAATTACAGAATCTCCCACGGCCTAAGAAACATGCCACCGGCATGTTTCTTACCCCTGCGGGGCCGGCCTTTCGATTCCCGTACGGGTTTTGATTTGAGTCAAAACCTCCGGCTAAGCCGGAGGCTTGACTAAGCCCTAGAAGGGCTTTTTACCGGCAGGCATCTAAAGATGCACTGAACAATCTTTCTTCTGCATCTATTGCTCCGCCGCCCGTAAACGGGCACTTACGCTTCACTTTTGAGCCTGTACGAACTTGTTGGATTGCTTGTTAGTAACTCGCTTCGCTCGATACTTGAAGCTTAAGCTTTTTTACCGGGTACCTCCACCGGCAAAGCCGGTGGTTTCCAGAATCAATAAAAAAATTCCGACGCTGATGCGTCGGAATTTTTTTGGTGACCCGTACGGGAATCGAACCCATGTTACCGCCGTGAAAGGGCGGTGTCTTAACCGCTTGACCAACGGGCCTGGTAGCGGCAATCTGATTCGAACAGATGACATACCGGGTATGAACCGGCTACTCTACCAACTGAGTTATGCCGCCATGTGGTCAACGATTCCGGCACAGCCGAAATCAGCTTCATTATTATATCCAAGGTAGGGTCATTTGTCAAGAGAAATTTTCCGGTTTTTTCATGAAAAATTGGGAATCCTTTCCTTGAGGTGAAACTGCATGGATTTGACGAAAAAATTGACCCAGTTCTGCATCGGCGGCAGCGCTTATGTGGGGCTGGAACTGCTCTACCGCCGCCGCAGCCACATCAGTATGTTCGGCGCCGGGGGGCTGTGCTACCTGCTGCTGGGACAGATGGACCGGCTCTCCCTGCCCCAGGGCGTCCGGGCCGGATGCAGCGCCGGAGTGATTACCGCGGTGGAGCTGCTCACCGGACTTGTGGTGAACCGGGACTACCAGGTTTGGGACTACCGGGACCAGCCGGGGAACCTGATGGGCCAGATCTGTCCCCGGTTTACTGCCCTGTGGATACCGGTGGGAATGGCCGCCATGGGCATGTACCGGCTGGTAGACGGCGGTCTGGACAAGCTGATGCCTTCTCCCATCCCCACATTCGGACAAAAAAGAGAAATACCCCGTCGAATTTAGTTCTTTGTGTCTGTGGAAAGTCCCCTATAGGCTTTTCAGCGCCCAATGTATTCGCTTTCTGCTCCCGTGCCGGAAAGGTCCTAACCTTATGGACCTTTCCGGCGATTTATGTTCTGTTTATTCCGTCTTATTGTATCGATATGAATAGTTTTATACCACACTTTTTGTCAATCTTATCTAAAAACTGGTGGACAAATTCCGATTCCTGGGTTATGATAGGATACGTAATACAAGCGGCTTGGTTCCGCGAATTTTGAAAGAGGTGAAGTAACTATGGCGTTTTCTTTTTTCGGAGGGGTCCATCCCAAAGAAAATAAGTGGTATGCCTGCGACAAGGAAACCCAGGTATTCCCTGCCCCGGATATCGTGGTTATCCCCATGTCCCAGCATATCGGCGCCCCCTGCAAGCCCCTGGTGAAAAAAGGGGATCTGGTTACCGTAGGTCAGAAAATCGGTGACAACCAGGGCTTGTGTGTTCCTGTTCATGCTTCCGTTTCCGGTAAGGTCAAGGCTGTCGAGGCCAGAGCCCATACCAGCGGCACCACCGTGATGAGTGTGGTCATCGAAAACGATCACTTGGACACCCTGTGCCCTGACATCCACAAGCGCACCCAGGAACAGGTGGATGCCCTGAGTGTGGAAGAGCTGATCGATATCATTCACGAAGGCGGCATCGTCGGTATGGGCGGCGCTACCTTCCCCACCCATGTCAAGCTCTCCGGCGGTATCGGCAAAGTGGATACCGTCATTATCAATGCCGGCGAGTGTGAGCCCTACATAACCGCCGACGACCGGCTGTGCCGGGAGCATCCGGCGGAGCTGATCTCCGGTCTGAAGATCATTATGAAAATCTTCGGTCTGAAGGAAGGCCACATCGGCATTGAGGACAACAAGCCCGAGGCCATCAAGTCCCTGATTGTCAACCTGGACGCTTCCGACGGCATCAGCGTGGACATTCTGCCTGCCAAGTACCCCCAGGGCGCTGAAAAGCAGCTGATCTACGCCATCACCGGACGGGAAGTTCCCTCCGGCGGTCTGCCTGCCGCAGTAGGCTGCGCCGTGTTCAACGCCGCTACCTGCAAGGCCATCCATGACGTAGTGTATGACGGCATGCCCCTGATTTCCCGGATCGTCACCGTTTCCGGCGATATCATCATGGAGCCGAAGAACCTGCTGGTTCCCATCGGCACCGCCTTCAACGATCTGCTGGAAGCCTGCGGTCACAGCGAGAATCCTTACAAGGTCCTCTCCGGCGGCCCCATGATGGGTATGGCCCAGTATGACCTGAACGTTCCCACCATCAAGGGCGTCAACGCCGTGACGGTGCTGGGCAAGCGCAATGAATTTGCGGTGGAAGAGCCCCACTGCCTGCGCTGCGGCAAGTGCATCGACGCCTGCCCCATGAAGCTGATGCCGGTACTGATGTACAAGGCAATACAGTCCGGCGACGTGGAGGACATGAAGGCCAACAACATCATGGACTGCATCGAGTGCGGCTGCTGCGCCTACACCTGCCCCGCCAGCGTTCCTCTGGTTCTGGGCTTCCGGGTGGGCAAACAGCACATCCGCAACGCCGCCGCTGCGGCGAAGAAGTAAGGAGGGGGAGAACCTATGGCACAGATGAAATATTTTTATGAGCTGACCATTTCCAGCTCCCCCCACGCCCACACCCCCATCACCACCCAGACCATTATGCGCGACGTCCTCATCGCCCTGGCCCCTGCCCTGCTGGGAGGCATTTATTTCTTCGGCTTCCGGGCACTGGCTGTGACCCTGGTGAGTGTGGCTGCCTGCGTGTTTTTTGAGTGGGCTTACTGCAAGATCACCAAAGCCCATTGCAAAATCTACGACCTGTCCGCCTGTGTTACCGGTGCGCTGCTGGCCTTTGTCTGCCCGGTGACCATCCCCTACTGGACCATCATTCTGGGCGCCCTGTTCGCCATTGTCATCGTCAAGATGCTCTTCGGCGGTCTGGGCAAGAACATTGTCAACCCCGCTCTGGCCGGACGTGCTTTCCTGTTCAGCTGGCCGGTGATTATGAGCACCTGGGTGAGTGTAGGCTACGAAAATGCACCGGGTCTGCTGTCCACTGCCGACATCGTCACCTCCGCTACCCCCCTGGCCAACATGCACCAGGGTATGATGCCCACCGATTCCATTATGGACATGTTCCTGGGCAATGTGGGCGGCTGTCTTGGCGAAACCTCCGCTCTTCTGCTGCTCATTGGCTTTGGTTATCTGCTGGTCCGCAAGGTCATCACCCCCCGGATTCCTGTGGCCTACATCGGCACCGTGGCTGTGCTGACCTTCCTGTTCCCCCTGGGCAATGACCGCATCGCCTGGATGTGCGCCCAGGTATGCGGCGGCGGCCTGATGCTGGGCGCCATCTTCATGGCTACCGACTACGTCACCTCTCCGGTGACCAAGCTGGGTCAGATCGTCTACGGCGTAGGCTGCGGCGTGCTGACCGTGATGATCCGCTACTTCGGCGGCTACAATGAAGGCGTTTCCTACGCCATTCTGGTTATGAACTGCTGCGTGGTGCTGCTGGACAGAATCGGCCGTCCCGTGAAGTTCGGCGCTCCCAGGAAGGAGGCGGCCAAATAATGAAAACCGAAACAACTGCAAAATACGTGCTTCGGCTGGCCCTGACGCTGCTGATTATCACCTCGGTGGTTGCCGTGGCTCTGGCCGGAGTCAACGCCATCACTGCTCCGAAAATCGCCCAGCTCAACGCGGAAAAGACCCAGCAGGCCATTGAAGCGGTGCTGCCCGGCGGCTTTGACCAGGAAATCACCGACTTTACCGATGATACCGGCCTGGTAAGCAAGGTCTACGCCGGTGCAAACGGCTATGCCTTTGAAGTTACCCCCAGCGGCTTTGACAACACCATCACCATGATGGTGGGCGTGGATCTGGAAGGCAAGGTTCTGGGCATCTCCATTGTGTCCCACACCGAAACCTCCGGTCTGGGCGCTGTGGCTGCCGCTTCCACCGCTGCCGGTGAAGCCTTCCGGGGTCAGTTTGTTGGAAAATCCGGCTCGGTGTCCGTGACCAAGGACGGCGGCGAAGTGGATGCCCTCACCGGCGCCACCATCACCTCCCGGGCTGTCTGCTCCGGCGTCAACGCCGCCCTGGCCTGCGCCGGGAATCTGGGCTAAGGAGGTAGCGTATGAATTTCAAAAGACAATTCCGGGAAGGTCTGCTGACCAAGAACCCGGTTACCGTGCAGCTGCTGGGCATGTGCTCCACCCTGGCCATCACCACCAGCCTGTTTAACGGCATCGGCATGGGTCTGGCGGTTACCGCCATTCTGACCTGCTCCAATATTCTCATTGCCGCACTGCGGAACTTCATCCCCTCGCAGATCCGTATTGCTGCCTACATCACCATCATCGCCGGCTTCGTCACCGTGGTTGACCTGCTGCTGAAGGCCTTCATCCCCGCTCTGAGCCAGAGCCTGGGCGTGTTCATCCCCTTGATCGTGGTTAACTGCATCATTCTGGGCCGGGCAGAGGGCTTCGCCTCCAAGAATACCGTGCTGGCTTCCGCCGTGGACGGCATCTGCCAGGGCATCGGCTACACCTTGGCTCTGGTGATTATGTGCGTCATCCGGGAACTGCTGGGCAACGGCACCTTCGGCGGCGGTCTGCTCAATGGCGGCGAAGGCATCCGGCTGATTCCTTCCCAGTTCCCTGCCATGCAGATGGTCATGCCTGTGGGCGGCTTCCTGACCCTGGGCTTTGTCATCGCCGGTTCTCAGTGGCTGATGAAGCACCTGGACATCAAGAATAAGAAGAAGGAGGCTGCCAAATAATGGAAGCGATTTTGGGTATTCTCATCAGCGCTTTGCTGACCCAGAACTTCATTCTGGTGAAGTTCTACGGCATCTGCCCCTTCATGGGCGTGTCCAAGAAAATCGACACCGCTCTGGGCATGGGTCTGGCGGTTACCTTCGTCATGGCCCTGGCCTCTGCCGCTTGCTACGCCATTAACCTGATCCTCATCGCCCTGAATCTGGAGTACATGCAGACGGTGGTGTTCATTCTGGCCATTGCCTCCATCGTGCAGGTGGTGGAAATGTTCCTGAAAAAGAGTGTTCCCGCCCTGTACAAAGCTCTGGGCGTGTTCCTGCCTCTGATTACCACCAACTGCGCCGTGCTGGGCGTGGTGCTGGTAAACGTGCAGCAGGGCTACAACTTCCTGCTGAGCACCATCAACGGCGCTGCCGGTGGTCTGGGCTTTACCCTGGCCATTGTGCTGTTCGCTTCCATCCGGGAACGGGTGAACCGGAGCGAGTGCCCCGAGTGCTTCAAGGGCTTCCCCATTGCACTGATTGCCGCCGGTTTGCTGGCTCTTTCCTTCATGGGCTTCTCCGGTCTGAGCATTTTCTAAGGAGGGCGAAAGAATGGAAATTTTGATTGCGGTTGCAATTCTGGGCGGCCTGGGCCTGATTTTCGGTCTGGTTCTGGCTGCCGCTTCCAAAGTATTCTACGTAGAGAGCGACCCCCGGCTGGATCAGCTGAACGAGTGTCTGCCCGGCGCCAACTGCGGCGGCTGCGGCTATGCCGGCTGCGGTGCTTACGCAGAAGCCGTGTTTAACGGCGAGGCGGAAATCGGCAAGTGCGCCTCCGGCGGCAACGACTGTGCCCAGGCCATGGCTGCCATTATGGGCGTAAAGGCCCAGACCGTCACCCGGAAAGTTGCCCTGGTGCGCTGCTCCGGTGAAAAGATTTACGACGCCGACGGCAACCTGACCAAGGGTGCCAAGGTCAAGGCCAATTACGAAGGCTTCAAGAACTGTCTGGCAGCTTCCAAGGTCGGCGGCAGCGGCCCCCTGTCCTGTAAGTACGGCTGTCTGGGCTACGGCAGCTGCGTGAAGGCCTGCAAGTACGGCGCCATGAAGATCGTCAACGGCGTTGCCCATGTGGACGAAGACCTGTGCGTAGGCTGTATGGCCTGTGCCACGGTATGTCCCCGGCATCTGATTGTGCCGGTGGAGCCGGACCGGAATGTGGTCATCGCCTGCGCATCTCTTGCCAAGGGTGCCGTCACCACCCGCAGCTGCACCGTCGGCTGCATCGGCTGCGGCCTGTGTAAGAAGATCTGCCCCAAAGAGGCCATCACCGTGGAAAACAACCTGGCCACCATCGACTACAGCAAGTGCGATAACTGCGGTCTGTGCGCCACGGTCTGTCCCAAGCATCTGATTAAGGACTCCAAGGTAGAAGACCTGGGCGACCCGGTGGTTCAGTCCCGGAACGGCCCGGTGATTCAGGCGTAACATGTAAAAAGAAAACGTGGAACAAGTGCGATTCTTGTTCCACGTTTTTTTGCTTTCTATAATGGCTTCTCCTCACGGATTGTCCCGGAGATAGTCCTCTTTTGTAATCATCATTTGCAGAAATCCGTCTTCCACACCCAGTTCCCGGAACCCTGCCTTGCGGTGAGTTTCCCATGCAGCTGTTTCCTTCCGGGCAAGTTCAAAGTCATTGTGGATTCTGGAAATGCCGCAGACACGGAACGCATGGTCAAGCATCAGCTTCAGTGCCGGAACGGCATATCCCTTACCACGATAGGGCGCATAAATCACAATGCCCATATCCCACCAATCCTTTTCCGGCGTATAGTGGAAGTTCACATCCCCCAGCCATTCCCCATCGGAGCAGCGTCTGATATAGGCATAGAAACGCTCCGGCTCATGTCCCACCCACCAGGCATACCAGCCGGGCAGAGACTCGTCCGGGTAATCGACACAGCCGGTGTCCCGGTGGTATCCGTCATAGTCAACATCCCAATTTGCGTTGTAGGACATGGTTTCCGGATCGGATGACATCTTCTGACAGAACCACAGTTCTTCCAGTTTCGGGACGTACAGTTCCAGTTTTTCCATTTCTTACCTCACACGATTTCTCATTTGCACCTTTCGGAAGGTAGTTTCCGTCATAGATATCATCAGAATGCCAAAGAGCAGAATATACACCGGGAACAGCCGAATGCTGATGTGGTTGGCAATCAAACCGAACACCGGGGGCACGAAGGTAGAGCCGACGTAGGCGCTGGCCATTTGGATTCCGATGATGGCCTGGGAATTTTCCGCGCCGAAATTTCCCGGGGTGGCGTGGATGATGCTGGGGTACACCGGGGCGCAGCCCAGGCCAATGATGACCAGCCCCGCCAGGGCCGGAAGATTGCCGCCCCAGGGCAGCAGCACGCAGGCAATGCCCACACCCATCACGGCAGCGCCCAGACGAATCATGGTTCTGTCTCCCAGTTTTTCCGACACCAGACCGGACAGGAACCGTCCGGCGGTGATGCCGATGTAAAACAGCGCACCAAAGGCGGCAGCTACTTCCTTGGTAATCCCCCGGGCCTCCACCAGGAAGCTGCTGGCCCAGAGCATGGTAGTGCTCTCTGCAGCGCAGTAGGCAAAGAAGCCAAGCAGAAGGCTGGGCACGCCCCGGATTTTCAGTGCGCCGGAAATGCCCAGAATTTTCCCGTTTTCTTCCTGGGCTTCGCCCTTCTGGTGAATTTTCCACACCGGCAGGGTCAGAATCAGCACCAGGGCAATGGCAAACTGGATTCCCGACACCATCCGGTAGCCGGTCTGCCAGACGCTGTGCATCAAGGCCCAGCTCATCACATAGGGACTGACAATGGTGCCCACCCCCCAGAAACAGTGCAGCCAGCTCATATGCCGGGAGCTGTAGTGCAGGGCAACATAGTTATTCAGGGCTGCGTCAATGGCCCCGGCACCCAGGCCGTAGGGAATGGCCCACAGGCAGAGCATCCAGAAGGCGCTGGCGGTGGAAAAGCCCCACAGAGAAAGGGCGGTGAGCATCACGCTGGCCACGGTCACATACTGAGTGCGAAATTTCTTGGTCAGACGCTCGGACAAAAGACTGGAGCAGATGGTTCCGCCGCTGATCATCATGGACACAATGCCCATGTAAGAAATGGGAACGGAAAAAGCTTCCCGCATGGTTGGCCAGCCGGAACCCAGCAGAGAGTCCGGCAGTCCCAGGCTGATAAACGCCAGATAAATGAGTGAAAGAAGCAGCAAATACATAATATTCTCCCGCAGATTATTTTCTTTTTACATAAGTACAGGCAGAGAACATTCTCTGCCTGTTTTCATTGTGGAAGCTTCTGCCTTCTGTTTCCGGACTCGTCAAAGGTTTTCTTCAGCGCCCGTTCCACCGGCACAATGGAGCCAAGCAGCGGAACAAGCTGCAGCAGACAAATGGCTGTGGAAACCCATCCGATGGTGTCCTCGTCCTTGCCCAGCACCGCCAGCATAGGTATCACGGAAGCAACCAGCACCACCCATCCCCAGCGCACCCAGATTTTTCCGCAAGTCTGATGGGCGAAGGCCCAGGTATCCGGATTCTTCATGGATCTGGTAGTGCGGTAGCCAAAGAGGGGGTTAATGTTCTTCGGCGGTTTTTTGAGAAAATACCACCCAATGCCAATCATAATTACCGGAACCAGCAGGTTGGTTGATAGCATGAAGAGCCAAAATCCCATAATGTTCTCCCCTTAACGCACAAAGGAGGTGCTCAGGGTGCAGCTCCAGCTTTCTCCCGGCAGCAAAATGGCGGCGGCGGGCTTTTCTTCCCAGTTGGTGCTGCCGTTTTCGCTGCTGGGCAGGCTGTGCCAGGGCTCGATGCAAATGAATCTGGGCATACCGGGCTTGCTCCACAGCAGAGTGTAGGGGAAGTCTCCGATGTTGCACACCACGCCCCGGCCGGTGCCCTTTTCATACAGGCCCAGGGTCTGGGACTGGAGGTTGACCATGCAGTGGCTGTCATCCTGGAACAGGTTTTCATCCACAGCCAGGGTCTGGATGTTGGCGCCCAGCTGATAATAGTCCCCATGCATCAGACCATAGGGCAGGTTGTTGATGCAGATGGGAGACTCCATCTGGGAAAACCGCAGCTCATAGTCGGTGGCCTGGTGCTTGTCATCAAAGGGAACGGTGAAAGCCGGGTGGTAGCCGATGCCGAAGGGCATCTTCTCCTCGTCCAGGTTTTCCACCGTCAGGGTGTGATGCAGGGTGTCATTTTCCAAAGTAAAGGTGGACACCAGCCGGAAATCGTAGGGGAACTTTGCCAGTGTCTCAGCATTGGCGCACAGCTCCAGCACCACGGTGGTTTCGTCCCGGTCTACCAAGGCATGCTCCATGTTCCGGGCAAAGCCGTGCTGGGTGGCTTCAAAGGTCTTTCCCTTGGCCACGATTTTGTTATCCACAACCTTTCCCGCATGGGGGAAAAGGATAGGGGCATGGTATCCCCAGACTTCCGGATCTGCCTGCCACATATGCTCCACGCCGTCGCATTTGCGAATCACGCTTTTCACCTGAGCGCCCCAGGTGGTAACGGTTGCTTTCAGGTACTCATTTTCGATGGTGTATTCCATAACTTCCTCCTTACGTTAGGCCAAAATAAAGGCTTTTGCGGCAAAGTAAATCAGCACCACCGTGCCCAGCACAATCCGGTAAACACCGAAGGCGGAGAACGAGTGCTTGCGGACGTATTCCATCAGGGCCTTGATTACCAGCAGGCTCACCAGGAAGGACACCACACTGCCGATCATGAGAACCCAGATTTCCGTGGAAGTGGCGCTGACCCCGCTGGCCAGGAATTTCAGCAGCTTGATGGCGGAAGCACCCAGCATGGTGGGAATGGCCATGAAGAAGCTGAACTCTGCGCCGGCGCTGCGGCCCACGCCAATCAGAATGGCGCCCAGAATGGTGGAGCCGGACCGGGAGGTGCCGGGAATCAGACTCAGGCACTGAAAAACGCCGATCATCAGAGCGGTTTTATAATCAATCTCGTGAACGTCCTGAATCACCCGGCAATGCTTGCCCTGGTTCCGCCGCTCCACCAGAATGAAGGCGATACCGTAGACAATCAGGGCAATGGACACCACAATGCCGTTGTGCAGGTGCGCATCCATCCAGTCGTCAAAGAGCACGCCCACCACGCCGGAGGGAATGATGGCAGCCACTACCTTGAACCACAGGTCCCAGGTCTGACGCTTTTCCTTCCCGTTTTTGCTGGGAGAGAAGGGGTTGAGCTTGTGGAAGAACAGCACAATCACCGCTAAAATGGCTCCCAGCTGGATCACCACGTCGAACATGCTCCGAAATTCCTCGGACACATTCAGATTGATAAATTCATTGAGCAGGATCAGGTGGCCTGTAGAGGAGATGGGCAGCCATTCGGTGACGCCCTCCACAATGCCGAACAGAACCGCTTTGAGTAATTCGACCATAATCGTTCCTTTCCCATGGAAAATTCAGATTTTGGGAAAATCCTTTCCCGACGGCTTCATCATACCCCGAAACCGGATAATTTGCAAGCAGAAGTTTGCGTTCACAAATTGCCGGCTTACTCTTTACAAATTGTTCACTCCCCCTTCCATTTTTGCGGTATAATAGGGGAAAAAGAAAAGAAATAGAAAGGGAGGAATTTTCTCATGGCTGTCTCCGTTTTGATTGTTGAGGACGACCGTAATATTGCTGAACTGCTGCAGATGTACCTGGAAAAGGAGGGCTACGCCGTTACCGTTGCCGCCGATGGCGGTCAGGGTCTGAGCAAGTTCCGGGCCATCAAGCCCGATCTGGTACTGCTGGATGTGATGATGCCGGTGATGGACGGCTGGACGGTGTGCAAGACCATCCGTGCCGAATCCCAGACCCCGGTCATTATGCTCACCGCCAAGGGAGAAACCGACGACAAGGTGTCGGGTCTCAAATCCGGCGCCGACGATTACGTCACCAAACCCTTTGAAATGAAGGAAGTTCTGGCCAGAATCGAAGCGGTTCTGCGCCGCAGCAGCGGTGTCACCGCAGAAAAGAAGGCCCGCCGCCTGGTCTTTGACAAGCTGATTATCGACATGGACGCCTTTGAGCTGACCGTGGACGGCAAGAAAATCGACACGCCCCCCAAGGAGATGGAGCTGCTTTACTACCTGGCTTCCTCTCCCAACCGGGTCTACACCCGCAACCAGCTGCTGGACGAAGTGTGGGGCTTTGACTACTTCGGCGACAGCCGTACCGTAGACGTACACGTCAAGCGGCTGCGGGAAAAGCTGGAAGGGGTCAGCGAAAGCTGGAGCCTGAAAACCGTCTGGGGCGTTGGGTATAAGTTCGAGGTGCTGTAAGGATGAAATCCTCCTTCACCCGCAGCTTCACCACCGCTGCCACCATTCTGCTGCTGGCACTGACCATTCTCGGCGCCTCTTTTCAGTACCAGGTAAAGGAATACCTGGTGGGGGCCACCGTGACCAGTCTGGAGCAGGATGCCCAGGTCATCGCCAACCTGGCTGCGGCCTACAACGTAGGCGGAACCCTTTCCAATCGGGAACTGCTTCTGAATCTGAACGTGGTGTCCCAGGTCACCAATGCGGATGTGGTCATCTGCGACAGTGACGGCTACATCATTCTGTGCTCCGACACCCTGTCCGGGTGTCAGCATCAGGGCTTGCAGCTGAACCGAGAATATTTGCAGAAAGTATTTGAAAACGGCTCCGACTCGGCCACCGGGCACATTGACGGACTGTATGAGGAAGAGCGCTATGTGGTCTCCGCCCCCATTGTCAGCAATGACGCGGCCACCGGGCTGGTGATTGTCTCCGTGCCCACATTGACCACAGGAAAAACCCTGAACCGGATTTCCAACATTTTCCTCACCGCCGCCGTATTTGTGGTGCTGATTTCCGTTCTGGCGGTGACGGCCTTTGCCCGGCGGGAAAGCAAACCCCTGCGGGACATGGCAAAAGCCGCCAACGACTTCGCCCACGGCAACCTGGAAGCCCGGGTTCGGGTGGAGGAAGATTACTCCGAAGAGGTGGAGGAGCTGGCCCTGGCCTTTAACAACATGGCCTCTTCCCTGCAGAAAAGCGAATACCGCCGGCAGGAATTTGTGGCCAATGTTTCCCACGAGCTGAAAACGCCTATGACCACCATTTCCGGCTACATCGACGGCATTCTCGACGGCACCATCCCTCCGGAGCGCCGTTCCCACTACCTGCAGATTGTCTCCGATGAAACCAAGCGCTTGAGCCGCCTGGTGCGCAGCATGCTGGACATCAGCCAGCTGCAGCAGGAGCAGGGCATCCCCGAAGAACAGAAGATCCACTTCGACCTGGAAGAATGCGCCGGACAGGTGCTGATTACCTTTGAAAAGAAGATCAACGACAAGGACATCAATGTGGATGTGGACTTCCCACCTCACCCGGTATTTACCGTGGCCAATCAGGACTCCATCACCCAGGTGATCTACAACCTGATTGACAACGCCGTGAAATTCTGTCCCCGGGGCGGTACCCTGGGCCTGAAAATCCGGGAAGGCAACAGCAAAGCCTATGTTTCCGTCTCCAACGACGGCGATACCATCCCGCCGGAGGAACTGCCCCTGGTATTTGACCGGTTCCACAAACTGGACAAATCCCGTTCCCGGAACCGGGACGGCTGGGGTCTGGGACTTTACATCGTCAAAACCATCGTCTGCAGCCACGGAGAAAATATCTCCGTCAGCTCCAAAGATGGCAAAACCGAATTTACCTTTACCATGCCATTGGTCACCTGAGCATGTTTGATTCCCGGATTGGGAGGTTATCTCTATGGAACAACGCTACAATTACACAGACTGGGATGACAGCGTCTACGGCACCGGACGGACGGAACCGCCCAAGCACCGCAGCGGGCTGCTGGCCATGATGCTGATTCTCATTATCTTTCTGTGCGGTATCATTACCGTACTGGGTATTCTGAATGTCAGGCTGTTTCAGCAGCTGCGCAGTCAGGACCCGGCAGAACTGGCCATTTCCTTCCGGGATGTGGAAACCCAGCCCCAGGAAACGGCTGCCGCAGAAACCCAGCCCAAGGTCTCCCCTTCCCGTCAGGCTGCTACCATCAATCTGCAAAGCTCCCCTGCCAGTGTGGAAAATATCCCCACGGAAGGCGGACTTTCTCTGCAGGAAATCTATGAGCGCAATATCAAAAGCGTGGTATCCATCAGCGCCATTCTCACCGGCGGCAGTTCCACCGGCACCGGCGTTGTGCTGACGGAGGACGGTTACATTGTCACCAATGCCCATGTGGTGGAAAATGCCGCTGCCATTTCCGTACAGCTGACGGATCAGGAGATTTTCCAGGCCCAGGTCATCGGCACCGATGAGCTTTCCGATTTGGCAGTGCTGAAAATTTCCGCTTCCGGCCTGACCCCTGCCCAGTTCGGTGATTCCTCCAGCCTGCGGGTTGGGGATACCGTGGTGGCCATCGGCGATCCTCTGGGGGTGGAATTCCGGGGCACCTATACCGACGGCATCATCTCCGGCATTGACCGGGATGTGGATATGGACGGACGGACCATGACCTTGCTGCAGACCAACGCCGCTCTGAACTCCGGCAACTCCGGCGGCCCCCTGATTAACTGCTACGGTCAGGTCATCGGCATCAACACCATGAAAATCGGCGCCTTTACCGACAAGGCCGGTGTGGAGGGTCTGGGCTTCGCCATTCCCAGCACCACGGTAAAAACCATCGTCGATCAGCTGATCTCCCAGGGCTACGTCTCCGGACGGCCTACCTTGGGCATCAGCGGTGAAGGACTGTCCAGTTTTTATCAGCACTATTACCGGATGCCTGCAGGACTCTATATCACTCAGGTTTCCCAGTCCAGTGAAGCCTACGAAAAAGGCGTGGAAGAAGGAGACCTGCTTCTGAGCATCAACGACACCCCTGTTACCAGCATGGACGATCTGAAATCCACCATCTTCAGCTGCGAAGTTGGACAGACGGTACAGGTTGCCATCTACCGGGGCGGTCAGCAGTATCTGCTGGAACTGACCCTGGAAGAGGACAGAGGATAGAAACGCAATTTTTACGAAGCAATCGAGGTTAGAGTATGGAACCAATTTATCAACAGGATTTTGAAATCACCGATGCCTATGTGGACCGCTACGGCCGGCTGAAGAGCTCCACCATTTTGTACTTTGCCCAGGAGGTAGCCGGACAGCACTGTATGGAGCTGGCACTGGACTATGAAACCCTGGCCCGGCAGCGGCTGTTCTGGGCCGTGACCCGGCATCGGGTGCAGGTCAGCCGGATGCCCATGGTGGGCGAAACCCTGCACATCGAAACCTGGCCCATGCCCACCACCCGGGTGGCTTACCCCCGGAGCATGGTGGCCTACGACAGCCAGGGCCGGGAGTGCTTCCGCTCCATCAGCCTGTGGGTTCTGATGAATCTGGACACCCGGAACATGATTCTGCCCGGAAAGAGCGGCATCAGCGTGGTGGGCACCCTTCGGGGCAACGAGCTGGCCAGCCCCACGGGACTGATGGCAAAGCCTTTGGGCAGCCATCGCCAGCGGCCGGTATGCTTTACCGATCTGGACCGGAACGGCCACATGAACAACACCCGCTACTTAGACTGGATTGACGATCTGCTGCCCAGTCCCTTCCATGCAGAACACACCATGAAAGAATGCACCGTCTGCTATTTAAGCGAAGCCCGGGAGGGTCAGAACCTGAATCTGCAATGGGATTTTGTAGACGGCGGCGCTCTCCAGGTGGACGCTCACCGGAAAAATACCGAGGACAAGGACGAGCGCATCTTCTCCGCCCGGATTTTGTTTGACTGACGGTTTTCGTTGTTATGTAAATTATGCGAAACTCCACAGCTTTTGTCGAAGCTGTGGAGTTTTTTCGACAGGCAGGTCAGAACCCAGGATTTTCCAAGGGTTTTTCTGTCGACAGCTGTGGAAAAACCTGTGGAGATTGTGGAAAACTCCTGTGAATAACCGAAATGCCCCTTGTGGAGTAGATGCGTTATGTTAACTCACAGTGCCCGGAAACGGCGGTCATTTGTACATTTCGCACATACATTTTCCAGTAACTTCCAGTCTTTTCCCGGGCAAATCTGGTAAAAACTGCCAACTTTCGTTTTTCCACAGGATGGTTGTTTATACTTGGTTTTTCAGACAAAAACGCCGCCGAAGTTTTCGGCGGCGTTTCATTCTTCCTCTGTGAACCGGAACAGATCATTGGGGGTGCAATTTAATAGCTGGCACATGGCTTCAATGTTTTCATAGCGGATGGATTTTGTCTCGTTATTGACCATTTTGCTGAAATTCTGATAGCTCATCCCCAACTGCTTGTACAGCCAGTATTTGCTCTTTCCCTGCTCTTGCAGCAGCCGTAAAACATCCAGTTGAATCATAAGATATCTTCCCATCCCTTATGTTTTAATGAGATCATATCCCAGTTTTCCTCTTTACATATAGATTATTACATTATATAATGTAAAGATACATAGGAGGGGGAAATATGATTTTAGATATTTCAGGAATTGAGTTGATTCCAGGGAATCAAGGTATGTATTGCCCGGGAAATGGCATGCAAAAAGATGTTTTTGGACTTCCTATTGAATGCTGCTGTGATGAATGTGATTATTATATATGCTGTTATGCAAACTTAATTGAATCTGCATGTTCTGTTTGTTCCGACCAAGATTGTCCCAATAGACAAAAGTAACCCCAGGCAACTTTTTGCCTGGGGGTTTCCCTTATTTTAGTCGTTTTTCCAAGGTTGCGGCGTTGAGGGCTGTCAGGTAAACCCGGTCAAAGCCGTATTCGGAGGTCACCACAAAGGACTTGGGCAGGTCGTCACAGGGAACCACTTCTCCTGCTTCCTCGCTCTTGCTCAAAAACTCCCGGGTGCGCTTGGAGGTGGAGGTGTTGTCCAAGTCAAAAATGCCTACAATGCACTTTTCCCGCACCGCCATGTCGTTGCCGATGGATAGATACATACTCTCACCTCTTGCGCAGTTTCCACTGCTGCACCGCCAGCTCGTCGCAGCGGTTGTTCTTCGGGTTGTCGGCGTGGCCCTTGACCCAGTGGTAGTGCAGAGTATGCACCTGGGTCAGTTCCAGCAGCCGCTGCCACAGGTCCGGGTTCAGGGCGGGTTTTTTGTCGGACTTGATCCAGCCCCGCTTTTTCCAGCCCCAGGCCCAGCCCTTTTCCAGGGCATCGATGACATACTTGCTGTCGGAGTACAGCTCCACGATGCAGGGCTCTTTCAGCGCTTCCAGTCCCCGGATCACGGCGGTCAGCTCCATCCGGTTGTTGGTGGTGCTGTCCTCGCCGCCGGAAAGTTCCTTTTCATGGCCTTCCCACTCTAAGATCGCCCCCCAGCCTCCCGGGCCGGGGTTGCCGGAGCAGGCGCCGTCGGTGTACAGGGTGATGGTTTTCACTGCTGGGCTTCCTCTTCCATGTTCTCCACCCGCTCCAGGGATACCACCTGATTGCCTTCTTCAATCCGCATGACAATCACGCCCTGAACGTCCCGCTTGTAGACGTTGATGGAGGAGGCAGGAATCCGGATGATAACGCCGCCGTTTTCAATCAGCATTACATCGTCATTTTCACCCACTACCCGGCAGCCAGCTACGTTGCCGGTTTTGGCGGTGATGTTGTAGTTCTTCAGACCCTTGCCGCCCCGGCTCTGGGCGCACTTTTCTCCGTTGGGGCCGGTGCGCAGATATTCCGACAGCTCCGTACGCTTGCCGTAGCCCTTTTCCGTTACGGTGAGCAGGGTCTTACCCTCCTCCGCCTTTTCTGCGCCAACAACGAAGTCTCCGGGGCTGAGGGTGATGCCCTTGACACCGGCAGCGTCCCGTCCCATGGGCCGGACGTCGGTTTCGCTGAAGCAGATGGCGTAGCCCTGGGCGGTGGCCAGCAGGATGTTGTCGCTACCATTAGTATGAATGACGTTAATCAGATGATCGTCCTCGTCCAGGGTAATGGCCCGGATGCCGCCCTTGCGGTTGGTCTTGAGAGACAGGAAGGGCACCCGCTTGACGGTACCCTTCCGGGTGACCATCATCAGGTAATCGTCCTCGCTGAACTCCCGGGTAATGACCATGGCGGTGACGGACTCGCCCTGTTCCAAGGGCAGCACGTTGACAATGGCGGTACCACGGGCGGTACGGCCTGCCTCGGGAATCTGGTAGCCCTTGCGGTGGTGCACCCGGCCCAGGTCGGTAAAGAAGAGCATATGGTCATGAGTGGAGGCGATGGTCAGAGACTTGACGTAGTCCTCCTCCTTCAGGTTCTGGGCGTTGACGCCCCGGCCGCCCCGGCTCTGAGTCCGGTAGGTATCCACGGGCATACGCTTGATGTAGCCTTCGTTGGACAGGGTAAAGGCGCAGGTTTCCTCTTCGATGAGATCTTCAATGTCGATCTCGTCCTCCACGTCCTGAATCAGAGTTCTCCGCTCATCGCCGAACTTGTCCCGGATCTCAATCAGCTCTTCCCGGAGAACGCCCTTGAGCTTGTTCTCATCGGACAGCAGCTCCAGATAGTAGTTGATTTTTTCCAGCAGTTCGTCGTATTCGTTCTGCAGCTTCTCCCGGTCCAGGCCCTGGAGGGCTTTCAGGCGCATATCCAGGATGGCCTGGGCCTGGACATCATCCAGGTTAAACCGGTCCATCAGACGCTGCTTGGCGTCGTCGTAGGCGGTGCGGATGATGTGGATGACCTCGTCGATGTTATCCTGGGCAATGAGCAGGCCTTCCAACAGGTGGGCACGCTCCCGGGCTTTTTTCAGTTCATACTGGGTCCGGCGGGTCAGCACCTGCTCCTGGTGGTTCAGGTACTCGTCGATGATCTGCCGCAGGGACAGAATCTTCGGCTGCTTCTGATCGTCCACCAGAGCCAGCATGATGATGCCGAAGCTAGACTGCAGGGCGGTCTGCTTGAACAGGTTATTCAGCACAACCTGGGGGTTGGCGTCTTTTTTCAGTTCAATGACCATCCGCATGCCGTTGCGGTCGGTTTCGTCCCGGAGGTCGGAGATGCCATCCAGGCGCTTGTCCTTGACCTGGTCGGCAATGTTTTTGATCAGCTGACGCTTGTTGACCTGGTAGGGCAGTTCGGAGACGATGATCCGCATCCGGTCCTTGCCGAATTCTTCAAACTCGGTTTTGGCCCGCACTACCACCTTGCCCCGTCCGGTGGCGTAGGCTGCCCGGATGCCGCTGCGGCCCATGATGATGCCGCCGGTGGGGAAATCCGGGCCGCTGATGTGCTCCATCAGATCGGGCAATGTGGCCTCCGGGTCATCCAGCACTGCCACGCAGGCGTTGATGACTTCCGTCAGATTGTGGGGCGGGATATTGGTGGCCATGCCCACGGCGATACCGGAAGAGCCGTTGACCAGCAGGTTGGGGAACCGGCTGGGCAGAACCCGGGGTTCTTTCCGGCTTTCGTCAAAGTTGGGGTCCCAGTCTACGGTGTCCTTGTCAATGTCGCGAAGCATTTCGTTGGACATTTTGGACAGACGTGCTTCGGTGTAACGGTAAGCTGCCGGGGGGTCGCCGTCCACGGAACCGAAGTTGCCGTGGCCGTCCACCAGCAGGTAGCGCATGGAGAAATTCTGGGCCAGACGGACCATGGCGTCGTAGACAGAGCTGTCGCCATGGGGATGGTATTTACCCAGCACGTCACCGACGCAGGTGGCAGACTTTTTGAAGGGCTTGTCCGAGGTCAGGCCGCTTTCGTACATGGTGTACAGAATCCGGCGGTGTACCGGCTTCAGGCCGTCCCGCACGTCAGGCAGGGCACGGCCGACGATGACGGACATGGCATATTCGATGTAGGATTTTTCCATTTCCTCCACCAGGTTGCTCTCGGTGATTGCCTGGTCGGGGAAGCGGATATCCTCGGGTTGATAGCTGCGGTTATGTGCCAAAAAGGACACCTCCAGTGTGTGTTTTTCCCATTGGGAAGGTCAGAACATGCCCTTTCCCATCAAATATCGATATTGACCGCATACTTTGCGTTGCGTTCGATCCATTCTTTTCTCGGCTCCACCTGCTCGCCCATGAGAACGGTGAAGATTTCGTCCGCCCGGCGGGCATCTTCCAGGGTGATCCGGCGCAGGGTGCGCTTTTCCGGGTCCATGGTGGTCTCCCACAGCTCGTGAGCGTCCATTTCGCCCAAGCCTTTGAACCGGGAAATCTCCACCTTGGCGTTGGGGTTGTCCGCCCGGAGCTGAGCGGAGACCTGGTCACGCTGCTCGTCGGAGTAGGCAACCTTCACAGTCTTGCCCCGGGTCAGCTTGTACAGCGGCGGCACGGCGGAGTAGACGTAGCCGTTTTCAATCATGGGCCGCATGTAGCGGAAGAAGAAGGTCAGAAGCAGGGTGCGGATATGGGCACCGTCCACGTCCGCATCGGACATGATGATGATCTTGTGGTAGCGCAGCTTTTCGATGTCGAATTCCTCGCCAATGCCGCCGCCCAGGGCCACGATCAGCGGATAGAGCTTATCGTTGCCGTAGATCTTGTCGGCTCTGGCCTTTTCCACGTTGAGCATTTTACCCCACATGGCCAGAATCGCCTGGAACCGGGAGTCCCGGCCCTGGATGGCGGAGCCGGCTGCGGAGTCACCCTCGACGATGTAAATTTCGCACAGTTCCGGGTTGCGCTCGTTGCAGTCCTGAAGCTTGTCGGGCATCTGACCGGATTCCAGGCCGGTTTTCCGGCGGATGGATTCCCGGGCCTTCCGGGCAGCTTCTCTGGCCCGGTTGGCCATCATGGCCTTGTCCAGAATGGCCTTGGCGGTCTGGGGATGCTCTTCAAAATACACCGCCAGCTGCTCGTTCACCACCTGGTCAACCAGAGTACGGATATAGGCGTTGCCAAGTTTGGCCTTGGTCTGGCCTTCAAACTGGGCGTCGGTCAATTTAACGGAGATAATGGCGGTGATGCCCTCCCGGCAGTCCTCGCCGGAGACCTTGTCGTCGCCTTTGATGATGCCGTTTTTCACGCCGTAGGCGTTGAGCACCCGGGTCAGAGCGGTTTTGAAGCCGGTTTCGTGCATGCCGCCTTCCGGAGTGCGGACATCGTTGGCAAAGGACATCAGAAATTCGTTGTAGCCGTCGTTATACTGCAGGGCGATTTCTGCGGAGGCGTCCCCCTTGGTGCCCTTCATGTAGATGATATCCTCATGGAGAGGGGTTTTGTTTCGGTTGCACCAGGCAGCAAATTCCCGGATACCGCCTTCGTAGCACATCACATCGGAGATATCGTCGGCGGTGCGGTTGTCGGTGATGGTGATGGACAATCCCGCATTCAGGAACGCCTCTTCCCGCATCCGCTCGTGGAGGGTTTCGTAATCGTAAACCAGGGTGTCGAACATCTCCGGGTCGGGCTGGAAGGTGACTTCCGTACCGGTTTTGTCGGTTTTGCCCACGATGGTCATTTCCTGGGTGATGTGGCCCCGGGCAAATTTCATTTCGTAGATATTTCCGTTTTTGTGCACCCGGACTTTCAGCCACTGGCTCAGGGCGTTGACAACGGAAGCGCCCACGCCGTGGAGGCCGCCGGAGACCTTGTAGCCGCCGCCGCCGAATTTGCCGCCGGCGTGCAAAACGGTGTACACCACTTCCAGGGCAGGCCGTCCGGTCTGGGGCTGGATGTCCACGGGGATACCACGGCCATCGTCGGTGACGGTGATGGAATCGCCGGGATTGATGGTGACAGTAATATGTTTACAGTATCCGGCCAGAGCTTCGTCAATGGCGTTGTCCACGATCTCATAGACCAGGTGGTGCAGGCCGCTGCTGGAAGTGGAGCCGATATACATGCCCGGACGTTTCCGGACTGCCTCCAATCCTTCCAGAACCTGAATTTGTTCCGCGCCGTATTCCTGTGTTACTTTCGTTTCCTCAGACATAAAATCCTCCTGAAATTGCGCCGTTTATATCATCACATTTCCTTGATTGATGTGCATGGTTTTTCCCAATTTGGTAAACCGTCCCGGTTCGCAGCAGGTGATGAACACCTGTCCGGAGACGATTTTGTTCAGTACGAAATCCTGCCGCCCCGGGTCCAGCTCGGAAAGCACGTCGTCCAGCAGCAGCACCGGCTCTTCTCCCCACTCCCGGCGCATCAGTTCCCGCTGGGCCAGCTTCAGGCTGATGGCGCTGGTCCGGGTCTGGCCCTGGGAGCCGTAGGCCTTCAGATCGATGCCGGAAAGGGTCACCGTAAAATCATCCTTGTGGGGTCCGGTCAGGCACTGGCCGCTTTCCAGTTCTGCCCGGCTGTGCTGCTGCAAATGCTCCTGCAGGTCTTCCGTCAGCTGACTGACCGGTGCAAAGGGGTCTTTCACCGTGGACACCGTCCGGTATTCCAGGGAAAACTCCTCTTTTCCTCCGGAAAACTGTCCGTGAAAGTCCGCCGCTGCCCCGCCTAGGGCTTCATAAAACCGGGCCCGGTAGGAAATCAGCAGCGCGCCCACCTGGCACAGCCGGAGATTATACTCCGGCAGAATGTCCAGTACCCGGGGGTCGGTAAAATGATCCTTTAAAATCCTGCTTTTCTGCTCCAGAATGCGGCTATACTGGGTCAGAGCCGCATCATAATTGGGCCTGAGTTGACATAACGCACTATCCCCAAACCGCCGCCGCTGGGCGGCTCCGGCTTTGAGCATGAGCAGATCCTCCGGGCAGAACAGCACCGTGGGCAGCACTCCGGCAATGTCGGCAGCAGTTTTCTGTTTCGCTCCGTTTCGCCAGATCTGTCTGGCCCGGCTGCCGGGAAAGAGGACAAAGCGCAGGGTTTGCTTGCGCTGCTGGGCAAAGACCGTCCCTTCCACTTCCCCGAAATCCGCTCCGAAGCGGATCAGTTCTGCCGTTTTCTGGGCCCGGAAGCTTTTGCCGCTGCCAAGGTAGGCAATGGCCTCCAGAAGATTGGTCTTTCCCTGGGCGTTGTCTCCCACGATCAGATTGACCCCGGGGTTAAAGGTAAGCTGGGCTTCCTGATAATTTCGGAAGCTTCGCAATGCAACAGATTCCAGATTCATACCTGGTGTACGATCCGGTAGGTCTGACCCTGGAAGGTGAAGGTATCCTCAGGATAGAGCTTTTTGCCCCGCATGGTGCAGACCTCTCCATTTGCCTCCACCTGGCCCTCCTGAATCAGGGCCTTGGCTTCGCCGCCGGTGGCAACCAGGTTTGCCAGCTTCATGGCGTCCTGCAGCTTGATGTATTCCGTGCCGATGGCAACGGGAACGGCGCCGTCTTTCTTCTTTACAATTACTTTCATACCCTACCTCTTAACCATTCTTGATCCGAACCGGCAGTACCATATAGGCAAAGTCGTATTTGTCATCCACGGGGGTCAGCACAATGGGGCTTAAACCATTGGTCAGCTCCAGGGTGACCTCCTGAGCAGGCACCACCCGGAGGGCGTCGGCCAGGTAGCGGACATTGAAGCCGATTTCCAGCTCTTTTCCGTCACCGGCGAAACTGCACCGGTCTTCGGCAGCGCCGATGGTGGTATTGGTGCGCATCTGCAATTCCTGGTTGGAGAAGATGCAGCGCACCGGGCTTTTGTATTTTTCCGAAACAATCAGGCCGACACGCTCCACGGAAGAGGCCAGCTCCGAAACATTGGCAATGAGCTTGATGGGACAGTCGGTGGGTACCACCCGCCGCCAATCCAGAAATTCGCCTTCCAGCAGCCGGCAGACCAGAGTTGCCCGGCCGATCTGGAACAGAATGTGCTTGGGGCCCAGGGTAAAGGCAGCGTTGTCTTCCGTATCCGCAAGAATCTTTTCCACTTCCTTCAGTCCCGGTGCGGGGACAACGAAATTCATCTCCCGTCCGGTGCCTTCTTCCGGATGGTAGGTCCGGCGGGCCAGACGGAATCCGTCCACCGCTACCGCAGTGATGGTTTCGTTGGTCACCTCAAACTTGACGCCGGTGTGAATGGGACGGCCCTGATTTTCCGAAACGGCAAAGATGGTACCGGAGATCAGCTCCTTCAGCTGGTTCTGGGGGATGGAAATGGCCCGTCCGGAATTGACGTCAGGCAGCTCCGGATAGTCCTCCGCTGTTTCGGCAGAAATGGTAAAGGAAGCGTAACCGGAACGGATGGAAACCTTGAAGCTATCGTCTACCACCACCGTCACCGGCCCTTCGGGCAGACGGCGGATAATGTCACCGAACAGCTTGGCAGGGAGAATGCACTCGCCGGGATCGGAAATGTCCGCTTCAATTTCGTAGCTGATGGCGGTCTCCATATTATATCCGGTCAAAGTCAGGTAGTGTCCTGCCTTGCAGAGGATGCCTTCGATGACGGAAAGACTGCTTTTCTGTGCTACGGTACGGCCGGCAATATTCAGACCCGTTACCAGCATGCTTTTTTCACAGGTAAAACGCATAGTCAAGTTCCTTTCTTGTTAGAGAATAGACAGATCTATATATCTATCGTAAGTTTAGGTAGTGGTAATAGGGGTAGTAGAAACTTATGTGGAAAACCGGGATTTCCCTTAGGGGCACAAGGATTTTTTTTCCACAGGGCAATGTGTATTTTCCGAAACTTTTCCACAGCGCCTGTGGAAGCGAAATTTCGTCGAAACTTTTCCACAGTTTCGTTTTCCACATTCCACAGCCCCTGTGGAAAAAATTCAGCGTAAAAAAAGAGAGAAAAAACCAAGCGAGCAAAGCGAAGCGAACCCATAGCACCAGCCCTCTTTTTCAAGCGAGGTACTAAAGCCTTCCCCATAGCACCATCCATGGTTACCGGGCACCAAGCCTAACTAACCACCATACCCCGTGCGCCACTAAAGTTCTTTTTGCTTCTTTTTCTTTCAAGAAAAAGAAGTTAGAGGCTGGAGTTAATGTTGGAGGTGACGTCCCGGACGTTGTTCTGCATGTTGGCGTCGCCGTTTTTCAGAGCCACTTCCACTTTCCGGATGGCATAAAGCACCGTGGAGTGATCCCGGCCAAATTCCTTGCCAATGTCCGGCAAAGACAGATTGGTGAGCTTGCGGATCAGATACATGGCAACCTGCCGGGCTTCGGCAGTGCCCTTGTTCTTCTGGGTGCCCCGCAGCACCTGCTCATCTACATTATAGAACTTGCTGACCTGGGTGATAATCAGAGCCGGAGTGGGTACGGCGTTGCCTTCGGACTTGAACATGTCGTCAATGGCCCGGGAAATGTTGGGAAGATCCAGGGGCATGTTGTTCAGATCCCGGTAGGCCAGAATCTTTTTCACCGTGCCTTCAATCTGCCGGACGTTGGAAGTAATATTCACCGCAATGTAGTTGCACACTTCGTCGCTGAGGTTCAGGCCCAGCTGCTTGGCCTTGTTCTTGATAATGGCCATTCGGGTCTCGTAATCCGGGGGGTTGATGTCCGCAATCAGACCCCAGAGGAAACGGCTGCGAAGACGCTCTTCCAAAGTGAGCATATCGTCAGGCTTGCGGTCGGATGTCAGCACAATCTGCTTGTGCTCTTCGTAGAGCTTATTGAAGGTATGGAAAAATTCCTCCTGGGTGGATTCCTTACCGGCGATAAACTGAATATCATCCACCAGGAACAGATCCGCTTCCCGGTATTTGGAGCGGAATTCGATATTTTTACCGTTTTTAATGGCGTCAATCAGCTCGTTGGTGAACTGGTCGCCTTTGATATAGACAATGTTGGCGTTGGGATTTTCCTTGCGGATGCCGTTGGCAATGGCGTACAGCAGATGGGTCTTGCCAACGCCGGGAGGGCCATAGAGGAACAGGGGGTTGTACACCTGGCCCGGGGTCTTGCTGACAGCAATGGCAGCGGAATGGGCAAACCGGTTGGAGGGGCCCACCACAAAATTGTCAAAGGTAAACTGGGGGTTAAAATCCATAGACGTGGGAGGAGTACCCTTATTTTTCCGGGCGGCCAGCTCTTCGTCGCCGAACACCAGCAGCTTGGCGTCGGAATTGAAAATCTCTTTCAGGGCGTCATGGATGTAGTCGGTGCAGCGGCGGCGGATGATCTCCCGGCGGAAGTCCGAGGGGGAATAGAGAATCAGATTGTTCTCATTCAGCTCCACCACCTCGGCATCGTCGAACCAGGCCGACACGGTAACGGCGCCCAGGCGTTCTTCCATATGGCTCAGCACCTTGGCCCAGACGTAGGCGGATGAATACATACTATGGCTCCTTTCCATCTCTCTCACAAGCCAAAAAATAAAAACAGGCGGCTTCTGTTTGTACATAATATATCACCTTAAATTTTATCACATTTTACTATAAAAGACAAGTGGTTTTTGGTAATATTCCAAGAATAGCAATGGGAAAGATTCGGTATTTCGCCGAAAGGGTGAAAAAGAATCCAACCGGCGGAGAAATTCTGCTTCCAGGGCGGAATTCTCTTTACTTTCCCCACCCAATCGAGTAAAATAGCCAGCAAAGGAGGGAAAGTCTATGTTTGATGATCCGAGCCGGGAACTGCGCCGGCTGGAAGAAGAGCTTCTGGCGGAAGAAGAAGAAGAGGAAGAAGCATTTGCGCCCAGTGAAGAGGAAGACTACGGCGAATATGATGAATTTTTTGACGAGGAGGATCTGAACAATGCCCTCTATGGCTCCGACCAGGGATGGGTGGATAACTTAGACGAACTTCTGTCGGAAGAGCCGGAGGTGCGCAATCACGCCAACGGCTACGGCACCCGGATGAAAGCGCCCCAGAAGAAAGTTTCCCAAGCTTCCAAGAAAAAGGAAAAGAAAGCCAAGAAAGCAAAGAAAGCTCCGGTATACGAAGAGGAAGAATACGAGCAGCTGGACGAGAACGCAGCGGTCTTTGACGAAGATTATAAGGATAAAGGCATCGGCGGTCTGGTTTTTCTGGCAATCTTAGAAATCATCGGCATTCTGGCGGTGGTTCTGTGGTGGATTCAATGGCTGGGGTAACGGGACGGTTTGCCCCCACTCCCTCGGGGCGGATGCACCTGGGCAATGTGTTTGCGGCGCTGCTGGCCTGGCTGTCGGTGCGCGCGCAGAATGGAGAAATGGTGCTGCGGATGGAAGATCTGGACACCCTGCGCACCAGCGAAGAAAATGCCCGGATTCTGCGGGAAGATCTTGCCTGGCTGGGGCTTACTTATGACCGGGAGACCCCGGCCCAAAGCAGCAGAAGCCGGGTGTATGACGGATATTTTGAAAAACTGCGGGATTTGGGGCTGCTGTATCCGTGCTACTGTACCCGCAGTCAGCTGCACAGCGTCAATGCCCCTCACCTGTCCGACGGAACCTATGTCTACCCCGGCACCTGCCGGAATCTGACAGATGGGCAGCGGGCGGCATTTTCCAGAAGTCCTGCCTGGCGGGTCATGGTGCCGGAAAAATGCTGGCAGTTTACCGACCTGGTTCAGGGAGAATATTCTCTGAATCTTGCCACCGACTGCGGCGACATGGTGGTGCGCCGGGCGGATGGGGTGTATGTGTACCAGCTGGCGGTGACGGTGGACGATGGCGAAGCGGGGGTCACGGAAGTGGTGCGGGGAATGGATTTGCTTAGCTCCGCTCCCCGGCAGATGTATTTGCAGGAGCTGTTCGGATTTTCCCATCCCGTTTATGCCCATGTGCCCATGCTGCTGGCCCCCGACGGACGGCGGCTGAGCAAACGGGACAAGGATCTGGATTTGGGACAGCTGAAATTGCACTTCCAGCCGCAGCAGATTCTGGGCAGCCTTGCCCATGCCGCCGGGGTGATTGACCGGCCTTGCGCCGTAAGTGCAAAGGAATTGATCGGAGAATTTTCCTGGCAGAAGGTGAAAAAGACGGATATTTGTCTGGACGCATCGCTGCTGCTGGGACAAAGTGTATAAAGCCTTTATCATTTTTAGGGGAAAAGCACCAGAAATGGAGGATATTGCCGCTGCCTCTCTTGCCAAGCAACACAATTCGGGGTATACTGTACTTATCCGATAAAATAAACCATAAGGAGAAATTCATATGGCAAAGAAACCTGTTCTTGTTGTTATGGCAGCCGGCATGGGCAGCCGGTACGGCGGACTGAAGCAGATTGACCCTGTCGGCGTAAAGGGAGAGGCAATCCTGGACTACTCTATTTTTGATGCCCATCGGGCCGGTTTTGAAACCGTTGTGATTATCATCAAAAAGGCCATTGAGAAGGACTTCATGGAAACCGTTGGCAAGCGGCTGGAGAAGGCTCCGGTGGAAATCCGGTATGCATTCCAGGAACTGGACAAGCTGCCTGCCGGTTATACCGTTCCCGAAGGCCGGACCAAGCCCTGGGGCACCAGCCATGCCGTGCTTTGTGCTACCGAGGCCATTGACGGCGCACCCTTTGCAGTCATCAATGCCGATGACTACTACGGCGCTTCCGCTTACAAGGTGATGTATGACTATCTGTCCCAGAACACTGACCCCTATGGCTATTGCATGGTGGGCTATGAACTGGGCAAAACCGTTACCGACAACGGAAGTGTTGCCCGGGGCATCTGCGAGACCGATGACAAGGGCTTCCTGACCGTGGTCACCGAGCGGACCCGGATTGAGAAGTACTCCGGCGGTATCCACTTCACCGAAGATGGAGAAAACTGGGTGGATGTGCCGGCGGATACCACGGTATCCATGAACATGTGGGGCTTCATGCCCAGCTTCCTGGAGGAGATCAACGCCCGGTTCTCTGCATACCTGGATAAGGCATTGCCTGAGAATCCTCTGAAGTGCGAGTATTTCCTGCCCATTCCCATTGCCCAGCTGATTCAGGAGAAGAAGGCCACCGTTAAGGTGCTGACCTCCCCTGACCGCTGGTTTGGCGTGACCTACGCCGCAGATAAGCCGGTGGTGGTTGCCGAGCTGCGGAAGATGACCGATGAGGGCAAGTATCCCGCCGGTCTGTGGGAGTAATTTTCCAAAATAATAAAGAATAACCCCCGGAAAGCCTTGCTTTCCGGGGGCTTTGCTATGTATTTTATTCCTTGGCCTTGCCAAAGAACACAAACAGGAAGGGGCTGAAGCAGCACAGAAAGGTGAAGAAGATTGTGACTTTCCCCGTGATTTGGCACAGTAATTTGGTCAAGATATTGGGCCAAGTCTGAAATATGGAAAGAAGCGCATTCCCGTTGATATTGCCGAAGTACATCGGAACACTTATCTGCACTACCGTGAGAATCAGGTAAATACCCGATATGATGACGGCGGACAGGGCGATTTCTTTTTTTGTAATGCCCCGCAGGAACCAGATTCCTCCCACAACCAGAATCAGGAAAAACAACACCCAACTGAAAATGGAACTGCGCACCGGGTCGACGGAAATTTCCGGGATACCGTTCTCTCCCATGGTTTTTACCAGGAAGAAGAACCGTTCCATATATACGGTCAGATAGTACCCGATCCAACTGCCTGCCAAACATAAAACAGGGACTCTCCACAGATTTTTCATATACTTTTCTCCTTCCGCTTGGGGCAGGATCAACCTGCCCCCATGAGAATCTGAGCCAGTTCCGAATTGGCGTCCAGAATGACGGTCTTTTCGCTGCCATCCAGGCTGGATTTCAGAGCGTCCAGAGCCAGGGTGAATTCGTAAAAGTCCTTTTTATCCTGGGTGTCGTAGGCTTCCGCCAAAAGGCGCATGTACTCAGCTTCGCCTTCTGCTTCCAGCTTGGCCGCTTCCGCTTCGGCGTCGGAGACGATGATGTTCACCTGCTTGTCCACATCGTTGCGGATGATGGATGCTTCATAGTTACCGTCAGCGGTGTACTTTTCCGCCATCTGGTTCCGCTCGGAGATCATCCGGTTGTAAACCGCATTTAGGTTGCTCTCCGGCAGGTCGAACTGCTTGATCTTCACATCCTCCACCCGGATGCCGTAGGTTTTTGCCAGGGCGTCCACATCGGTGGAAATGTTTTCATAGATTTCATTGCGCTTTGCTCCGTCTTCCATGTTGATGATGTCCGACTGAGCCAGAGTGCCCATGACGGTTTTCAGCTCATTGTAGGTCAGCGCATCCAGCCGCTGCTCGGCAACGGTCTTGGTGCCCAAGGTCTGGTAGAACAGCTTGGGGTCGGAGATGCTCCAGAGAATGTAGCAGTCCACGGTCATGTTCTGCTTGTCGGAGGTCAGCACTTCGGAAGGCGGGATATCATAAAACTGAGTGGCCTTGCTGAAATATTTCACATTGTCCAGGAAAGGAATCTTGAAGTGCAGTCCCGCCTGATCGGTGGTGCCGATGATCTTGGAGAAGCGGACGGTGCAGGCATATTCATCTTCCCGGACGGTAAAGGTGGCATTCATGGCAAGAATCGCCAGCAAAAATACCACGATAATAATCACACCGCTTTTTTTCATTGGGCGTTACCTCCGTTGTTATTTACCAGAGATTCCAGCGGCAGCAGCATCTGCACATCGGAATTGCTTCCGGAGCCGGAGTTGATGTACAGCTTCACACCGGGCAGAACCTGGGAAATGGTCTCATAGTACATCCGGGACCGGGTAATGCCCGGGTTCTGGGCGTACTCGGCATACATGGCCTGGAACATGGCCACCTGCTCCTTGGCTTCGTTGATTCGCTTCTGCCGCAGATATTCGGCATTCTGAATCAGCTTGTCCGCCCGGGCCTGGGCATCGGGCAGCTGGGCATTCTGGTAAGCTTTTGCGTCGTTGATGACGGTTTCCGCCTGCTGCTTGGCAGTTTCCACGGCTTTGAAGGCTTCGATAACCTCTTGCGTGGGGGGTTCGGCATCCTGAATCTTCACATCCACCAGGGTCAAGCCAATCTGGTATTCTTCCAGAATCTGGGTAACCAGGTCTTTCACCTGCATCTGAATGTTTTCCTTGCCGTCGGTGAGAACTGCATCCACCGTGGAGGAGCCTACCACATTGCGTACCTGGCTCTGAATCAGATTGCGCAGAATCAGCTCCGGATTGTTGGAAGAATACAGGTACTGCACCGGGTCAGAAATCTTGTATTCCACGAAGAAATCCACATTGACAATGTTGTAATCGCCGGTAATCATGGCGCTTTCTCCCGGATTGACGGTCATTTCTTCACCGTTCTGATCGTAGCCCAGTTCAATTTTCTGATAGACGTTTACATCCACTTTCTGCACGCTCTGGATTCCCAGGGGCAGTTTGAAGTGCACGCCGGCGTCGGTGACATCGGTGACCTTGCCGAAGGTGGTGACCACGGCCTGCTGCTTGTCATCTACCGTGTAGAAGCAGGTTGCCGCCAGACCCAGCACGATCAGCGCCAGGATGATCAGCCCTGCGTTCCGGCCCGCTTTTTTGAAATCGGGCATTTTCTTCTTTTTGGGCGGCTGGTTTCCCGGCCAGCTGTAGGTTCCGTCTTCATTCATGGTTGTTGTCTCCTTTCAAAATTTGTCAGTTTGATATTTTTTCTTCAGCCGGGGGATATCCTCTTTATCAATCCATTCTTCGCTGAATCCGCAGCCGCAGCAAAGGTAGCGGTGTACCTTCACCACGGAAAAGGTCAGTGGGATATTATTGCCGGTTCCGTAGGCACCGGAGTATCCCGGAATTTTCAGGATATCGTGGCTGCCGCATTTGGGGCAGGTTATGGTTCTTCTCATGGTTTCTCCTATAAACTCGCCTGCATCTGCTCTGCCTGGGCTTTGAGCTGGTTGGCACGCCAGGTGGTGAGCATGATTTTCAGAACTTTCTCCAGTTTTTCCCGGGCGCCGGGAATTGGCTCCCGGTAAGTGGAGGTGACTGCTTCCAGGGCCTGGTCCCAGTTCTCCCGCAGATCGGGAATCCGGGCTGCCAGCCGGACAAAGCAGAAAAACAGCAGCGTGTCGTCCACCAGATCGTCGCTTTCGTCTGCCAGGTCGCCATTGAGGTAGCCCATCAGCCGGACAATCTGATCCAGGTTCATGTTGCCTTTCAGGATGTTCATGTTGATGATCCGGCAAAGCTGCTCCATGCAATAGCGTTTTCCCTGAGGTGGGGGGAGAAATCCCCGCTTGACCCAGTTCTGAATGGTGTACGGTTCCAGTCCGGTAATGCTGGCTACCTGGCTCAGGGTCAGTCCCCCGGCAAGAAACATGGACTGAAAGAGTTTGTCAACGGAGTCAGCCTCCTGCCGCTGGGCACTTAGGGTGGTACCGGGTATGGTCCACTGCACAGCAATCCCTCCTTTGTAAAAAATGACTTAGTGATTTTCTTTTTTAGGCTGCATCTTTGGGTAAAATGATAATACCACATGGTTACGTGATTGTCAATAGGGATTATAAGATTTTGTATAATTTCAAAGATTCCCATTTTCTGGAAATTGTACAAATAAAGCAGACTTCTTTTTCCCGGAGGGGCGTTTTTTGGTCTTTACGAATGGGAAAAAGTGTTGTACAATACACCATATCAGAAAATGGGAGGTGTGGGTATGCACTGCCTGAAATGTGGGCGGGAGATGGAAGAAGGTCAGGTTTTCTGCCAGGAATGCTTGCTGGATATGGGCAGGCACCCGGTTGATCCCAATGCGGTGGTGTTTGTTCCAAAAACCGGAACATCGTCCAATCAGAGGAAAACACCCCGCAAACGCCAGCGCTCCCCGGAAGAACAGGTTCTGATGCTGAAGCGTAAGGTGCGGCTGCTGACAGTGCTGACGGTTTTGCTGTTTGCACTGGTGGCTGCCATGATTTTCACGGTGGCGTTGGTATATCAGCGGTATCAGTTTCCACGAGGACAGAATTACCGCAGCGTGGTCATGACCACCACTGTGGAAACCTCTGAGGTGGAAATGCAGTGAATGTTTCACGTGAAACATATGCTGCCCCTCCCCTATCCAAGTGTTTCACGTGAAACATTAACGTACATAAGGAGAGAGAAATGGGTAAAATAATTGCCGTAGTCAACCAAAAAGGCGGCGTGGGCAAAACCACCACCGCCGTGAACCTGACGGCTGCCCTGAAGGAACTGGGACAGAAGGTTCTGCTCTGTGACTTTGACCCCCAGGCCAATGCCACCTCCGGCATGGGTCTGGACAAGCGGAAAATCAAATACTCCATCTATGATGTGGTCATCAATGAGGTAGCACCGGAAGAAGCCATCGTTTCTACCAACTACGGAGATGTACTCCCTGCTTCTGCAGATCTGGCAGGTGCAGCGGTGGAGCTGATTTCCGCTCAGCACCGGGAATTGCAGCTGGAAAAAGCATTGCAGAAGGTAAAAGACCGCTACGATGTGATTTTCGTTGACTGCCCCCCTTCCCTGGAATTGCTGACGCTGAACGGCTTGTGCGCCGCCGATGGAATTCTGGTGCCGGTGCAGTGCGAATACTACGCACTGGAAGGTCTGAGCGATCTCATGTCTACGCTGCGGATGGTAAAAAAGCGGCTCAATCCCCGTCTGGAAATTTTCGGCGTGGCCCTGACTATGTTTGACGGCCGTACCAACTTCTCTACCCAGGTGGCCCAGGAAGTCCGGCGGCACTTCCCCGGCAAAGTCTTTGCCACGGTGGTTCCCCGAAATATCCGCCTGGCGGAGGCACCCAGTCACGGCATTCCTGTGACATCCTACGACCGCAGCAGCCGGGGCAGCGTTGCCTATCGGGCCATGGCGGAGGA
>CALXFP010000009.1 GCA_944387615.1 uncultured Oscillospiraceae bacterium
CAAAAAGATGGCTGCCGTGCGTTTGATGGTTTGCATGGTTTACCTCCTGGTCATATATTTGTTTCGGCTGTTTTGAAGCAGCCGGAAACATCTATTAAGCCCAAAGCTGGGCATGAAAAAACCCCTCGGCAATTTCTTGCTGAGGGGTGGATGGGAGGGAATTATTTGGTTGTGCCGCAGACGGAGCATTGCTCGTAGTCTCTTGCCGGGACATCCACCACGGTTTCCGAGGTGGTGTAATAGGAGTGGCTGTTCAGCTCTTCCGGCGGAACACTGTTCTGATGAGCCATGTAGGCATCGATACCCACTCCGCCATTGTAGGGGGCCGACCAACCACAGTGACAGCGGACATAGACCTCCGTGTGGGTGACGGCATCCTCGTGATGGTGGACCCAGCTGTGGGCGGTGGAAGTGGTTTCCGAGTAGGTATCTCCGCAGACGCTGCACTGGTATGTGATGGAGCCACTATGGGCACAGTCAGCCGGGACAGAGGAAATAACACTGTAGCTGTGGCCAATGGCGGGCTTGTAGGAGGGCTTCTTTTCCTCTGCGCCGCAGACGGTGCATTTGCGGATGTAACAGCCATCTGATGTGCAGGTGGGTTGAACCTCCGTCGCCAGACCATAGGTGTGAGTGTGGGATTCCGGCTGGACGGGAGATTCCAGCTTGGGAATCACCTCTTCCTGAGAAGCGGAACAGTTCCGGCATTTTCTCACCTTTACACCGATGGTGGAAACAGTAGGCTCTTTGGTGGTTTCCCAGCTGCCCCAGCTGTGACCGGCTGCGGGGACGAAATCAGCGGGATAGGTATCCCCGCAGGAGCAGGTATAGGTGGTGAATCCTTCTGTGGTGCAGCCGGGCTTGGTCACGGATTTGCTGTACTGGTGGGTGTGGCTGGGAGTGGTTGTGGGAATCGGCTTGGTTTCCTCAATGGAAGTCCCGGATGTTTGGGTTACAGAGGAAGTCCCAGAGGTGTGGATTGCAGAGGGGGCGGAACCAGCCGAAGAAGATTCCTGCCGGATATTTCCTGGGCTGACTGCATCTGTGCTGACAGCTTCTTCTTTGACCGGCTCCGCTTCGGGAATGGTGAATTCCGTAGGGATTTCCGCAGCCTGGGTGGTTTCCGCCGGTGTGGTGGTGACAATGGGAACTGTTTCGGATGCAGCTTCGGTGGTGACAGCGGCGATGGGAGCCGACCGTCCGCAGCCGGTGAGAGAAAGAGTCAGAACCGCTGCCGTAAGAATGTAAGGTATCCGTTTCATGATTTTAGATCTCCTTTTCCTTTTTTCCTGATTATACGGTGTCAAAGGAGAAGGTGACAACGATGTCCGCTTAGCCCAGTTTGGGCAGGGTCACCGTCTCGGTTTCCTGGCAGCGGCTGCATTGCCGCTCCGCAATTCCTGTGGTGGTTTCGGTAGGAGCTTTCTTGACAGACCAGGGGCCGAAGCTGTGCCCCAGGGCGCTTTCTCCCAATTCCATTTCGCTGTAACCGCAGTTCTTGCAGGTGTAGGTGGTGCAGCCATTTTGGGTGCAGGTAGGATTCCGGACGGCAATGACGTAGGCATGGGCCAGCGGTTCTACATTTTCTTGGTAAGATGCCCCGCACGCACAGGTATATGTGCGGACACCGGATGCAGTGCAGGTGGGGGCCTTGGTGACCTTCCCGGTGTAGGTATGTTCATGGACGGTTGAAGTTGTGGTTTCCTCTGTTGCTGTTGTGGTTGGGAATGTGGAGACCAGTTCCGTCGGTTCCGGGACAGGAGGGGTGCTTGCCTGGGTCTGCTCTACAGTGGGTGCGGAGGTACTGGGAGAAAAGGTAGGAAGCACGGGATTGGCTGGCTGCCAGAGGGCAACCACGCAAACCAGCAGGCAGAGAATCACGATGATGAAAGCAAGGGCTACCAGAAGCGTATCATTTTTCACGGTTCATTCCTCCTTCATCGTTCCTGTTCCCGCTGGCGCTGACGCTGCCAGGCTTCCAGGAGTTTTACAATGGTTTCCTGCATCTTCTTTGGGGTGTAGCTTTTGGGAAAGTATTTCCGAAGGGTTTCGCTGGTCAGGGTCACCCGATCCCATTCAGATTTCTTTTCCTCACTCATAATGGCGCACATCACATCTGGGGTCAGGTGCCCCTCTTGGCTGAATTTCTTCAGCCGCTGGGCCTGGGACAGAGAGGGGGTGGCCTGTTCGCTGTCCATGGCATCCAGCAGCTGCTCCTGTTCCTCCTTTTTGAGAAAGGAGAGTTCGTATGCTGGGTTCAGGGCGATCTTTCGTTCATCCACCATTTCCAAAAGGTCTGGAACCAGTTCCGTCAGACGAATGTAGCGTTGAATTTGGTTTCTACTTGAACCAGCCTGTTGAGCCAATAGTTCATCCGCTCGCAACTTCGTCCCAAGTTGGGACGAAGTTAAATCACCTCGAACGCCCTGATGCTTCATGGCTTCCAGCTTCATCTTGTAGGCGAAGGCCCGTTCGCTGGGGAGGATGTTTTCCCGCTGGAGATTGGAATCCACCATCACCAGCACGGCGGCATCGTCATCCAGCTCCCGGACAATGACCGGCATGGTCTCCATTCCGGCAAGTTCGCTGGCCCGGTGCCGCCGGTGACCGGACACCAATTCATATCCTCCGTTGGGGTCTGGTCTGGCGATAGCCGGGACCAGCACACCATACTGCCGGACACTGTCTGCGGTTTCCATCATGGCTTCATCATCCCTGACATGAAATGGATGGTTTTTGAACGGGTGCAGTTCCGAAAGGGGAATGTCCCGGATTTTTTCCAGTTTGGCCTCCTGACGGTTTTCCTCTGTCGTGAACAGGTCATCTAGCGACGTCAGCTCGATCTTTCTCCCGCTGCTTTTCAAGGGCAATCACCTCCTGGGCCAAGCTGCGGTAGCCCTCCGCTACCTTACCGGTGGGATTGTGCCGGAAAATACTCTTTCCTTCTGCGGTGGTTTCCTTGGCCCGGACGGAATGGGGAATCTCGCTGCGGAAAACCTTGATCTTTCTTCCGTAGGTTTCCCGAAGCAGGTTGGAAATGTCCTTGGCAAAGTTGGTGCGGCTGTCCACCATGGTCATGAGAATGCCGTCGATCTGTAGTCTGGGATTGATTTGCCGTTTCACCTTGTTGACGGTTTGCAGCAGAAGCTCCAGACCTTTGGCGGGCAGGTATTCTGCCTGCACCGGGATAAGCACCCGGTTGGCGGCAGCCAGGGAATTGATGGTCAGCATACCCAGGGAAGGCGGACAGTCGATGAGAATGTGGGTGTAATCCGATTTGAGGGTATCCAGGTACTGCCGCAGAATGGTTTCCCGGCTCATGGCGGTCACCAGGGACACCTCGAAGGCGGAAAGATCGATGCTGGCAGGAACCAGGTCAACTCCCTCCGGATGGTGGAGAATGCCCTCGCCGGGCTGGATTGGCTCGTCGTTGAGGATGCGGCTCAGAGCGGTGGATACAGTAAAAGGCAGCTTGTCCGGTCTGGAATGTCCCAGACTGATGGTCAAGCTGCCTTGCGGGTCTGCATCAATGAGCAGGACTTTCTTTCCTTGCTTTGCCAGGGCGACGCCCAGGTTGACGCAGGTGGTAGTTTTGCCAACGCCGCCCTTCTGGTTGACGATGGCGATGATTTGTGTGTTCATTTTTCTCGTTACTCCTTTCAGTTTCTTTTTCAAAATCGTGGCCGCAAGGCCATGTTTTGCATTGAGTTGGCCGATGATGTATTGCCTTTCACAGGTTGTTCAATTCATCATTTTTTCTTTCCTTTCTCCTGCGCTGTGTGCAGCGTTGAAAGTCGGGGCGTGGAATATGGACATTCCTTAAAAACACAGGAGCGGTTTGTACAAAAGGGACGGTGAAAACGGCAGGAACGGCACTCAGGGTAGATTCCGTCGTATCCGCTGTCATAGTGGGAATTGGGCGTTTCTTTCATGAGAGATTCAAACGCTTTGAAGGTACTTTTTGGACGCATTTCGTTTCTCCTTTCTCGAATAATAAAGACTATGTCAGACAGATCGTCACCAAAAGTGATAGAATTGCCTTCAACTCGTTCTGCAATGTAGGGACACTTTTTTTAGGTATATCTGCCGTTTGGAAGAATCTCTGCGCAGTATATGGCATTGAACATCCCTAGCGGTGTAAGTAGATTTTTGAGCGTACATATGAACCTCCTGAATTTGATATAAAAAGTGATATAAAAAACCGGTCAAGCTATGCTTGACCGGTGATAAACAGGGAAAAGGTGTTAATTGAAGGACTAAGATTCACCACTAAAAATACATCGTAATTATTTGCTGATGTTTGAGACTTGCACGCAAGGATGCACAGTATTTTGTCGAAAAGTCTTAAATAGTTTATACCCACACTTTCTATGTGGAAATACAATTTATTTCAGACTGCGTTGGATAATATATAAATAATTGTTGAATAACGAAGATAGAAAGGTTATTATGATTGTATCGTGTGATATTACTATACATCAAATGGCTGAAACTATAATGCAAACAGCATCAAATACGGGGGGAATGAATTTATGAAGTTGGAGAAGCTCAGGAACAGAAAAAATAGAACGATCAATAGTTTGAGCAAAAGGTTTTCTGTAACATTATGTCATATTGTTATAAAAATTGCAATTGTCCTTTTAGTCCTTCTGTTTATTAGGGCGGTATTTTCTGCAATGTACACCCAAGCAGTGGTAGATCGGATTGTCCTAAAATTGGTCGATGAAACGGAAAGAGGGATATTCTCTTCCCAAGCATATATAGAACAAATCGTGTCTATTGGCATAGCAGTAATTTCGTTAGCAGTGGCAGTTTGGGCTGGACTAAACATTTCAAACTCCATCGAACGAAAAGAGCTGGATGATCTAAGGATGAAAACAGATAGTATAAAAAAATTTGTCTCAAATGTTGACAAGATTGATTCCATCTCCTTTGAACTCTTCATGATGACACTCGCAAATAGCATAGTAAAAAGTGAGGAAGGGACAAAATATTTTTATGAACAGTTTTCTTCAATAGGAAGAAATGAGCGGGAGAATTACTATGTGCTTGCCAGAATTGAATGTCTATTCAAAGAAGTCAAAGACTTACATAATACTGTAGACCATATTGACCAAGAGTTATCTCAACTTGCGGAACAAGGAATTGCGCTTATTGAAGGTTACCAAACAAAAGATAGATTAGTTAATTCCTTTGTACAATTTAGGTATGCAGAGTTTTTGTATTATGGAGGTTATGTTCAGGAAGATCTTCAAAAACGGTATGAAAGCTTCAAAAAGGCAATTGATATATTTTTTGCTACCTCACAAAGGATGAAAATCCATTTACCTAAGTACAAAGATGCTCATGGAGATATTCCTGACATAAGCAAAGAAATATGTAAGTTGCCGATATACATGGCAAACAGCATTGGAGATTGCTGCCGGAAAATATATGAGATAAAATCGAAATCTGCAGGGATGCAGTTGGTCGATATGGAAGTAGAAGGAAATAAAATTCCCTGGGAGCATTATGCGAATATGGGATTATTCTATTTCCGGTGTGCAGTAAAATGGGCAAATATGTTTAGCTTAGAAGAGATAAGAAGAGCTGATTTACAATATTTTGAAGTTTACCATCGGAACTGCGGCGTGGCATATGAAATTTATGATAGAAATTTTGGCAAAAAATTTGATAATGCGGATACTATATTGAATCACTACCTTTGTGCGTACTATTGCACAATCAAGGATACCAATTTGCCCAATCAAAGAATGCAGTCGGTCTATCATACACTTCTCTCTTATCTAAATGCATATTGGACAGATAAGTTTGGAATAAAAGAAAATGAAGAAGGAGAAATAACAGAAATTGTTGTACATTCTACTTTGTATGAATACATTAACAATAATGATGTCGAAAAACTAAGAAAAATGGTTGCAATCTCTGAACTAGGCATGTTGGATATGCCGCGAAATAATCTTCCTGTAGTAATGAATGGTTTTGCTTATAGCTATGTGATGATACTAATTGGGTCTAAAAATAAAGATGCAATTGAAAGATTTTCGGAAGTTCAATCAGTATACTATGAGAAAATTAAGAATGTACTCTCAAGACTAGACTCGATGAAAATTGATGACAAGTATTCCAAACAACTTGATACAATCTATGCGAAATTAGCGAGCTTAGTGAGTGAAGAATCAAAAGTGCAAAATTAGGCAAGACTAGAAGAAAACATATGCGCAGACATCATTTGTCTCTTATTCCAAGGCAGATGATGTTCCTTTTGAAATTATGATGTTAAACTCTTCCGCAAATGAGTGGTTATTCATCGCATAGGACACAAGAGCTTTTATTTGACCATGATCTTTTCTGCGGAGTAACGTATTGCTCCCCATACATTCAGACCACCACAGGCTGCTATCAAGGAAATGGCATAAGCCCGGAAATTCCTATTTAACAAGCAAGTACCCCCGCACATTACCCAAACGTAATGTGCGGGGGTTTTCTTTGTTTTCTGAGGATTTTGTACCCTTCCGAACAGGAGCGGCATTTGTTTTTTTACAATGCAGTTTCTCCGCCGGTACTGCGGTTCAGATCGTACCCGTCCCCTGTTATAAAGGGGCAGACGCATCCAAGCTGCTGCGCCCAGACCGAAGCATCCCGAAGTTAAGTACGGATCTGCGCAAATTCCTGTTTTCGCTTCGACAAAAATGCCTGCACCATATCCAGTGTTGGTATGGAAGGAGCGGCGCCGTTTTGGGTAACAGCGATTGCAGAAGCAGCGCAGGCGTATCGCAGCGCTTCGGCGCAGGAATATCCTTGCTGCACCAGACCCAGGAAAAAGCCTGTGAACGTATCCCCTGCGCCTGTGGTATCCACCGCATTTACGGGGAAAGCGCTCTGGTACAGAGCATGATCCCGGTCGGCATAATACGCTCCCTTGCTTCCCAGCGTCATCACCACTTTCATGTCGGGATATCGTGCAAGCAGGTAGGCTGCCACATCCTCAGGGTCGTGACAGTTGGTGATTCTTTCCGCTTCCGTTTCGTTGACCAGCAGGTAAGATACCGTTTCAAAGGGGAAATTCTCCAGCAGTTCTTGGGAAATGGGAGAAGGATTAAACGCAACGGGAATATGGAGTTTGTGGCACTGCCGGGCAATATAGCCCACCAGATTAGTTTCGTTCTGCAGTAAAACCATATCTTCCGGCGAGAGGGTGCCCAGGGATTGGTCAACCTGTTCCGGCGTAATGGCCTGGTTGGAACCGCCGAAAATAATGATGCTGTTTTGCCCCTGGGCATTGACCTGGATAATGGCATGACCGTTTACGCCGTCAATGGTTCGCAGGTAGTTTGTCTGTACGCCCCGCTCTTCCAGCAGTGTTTTCAGGAAAATGCCATCCGCCCCGATACAGCCTGCATGATAGGTTGTCAGGCCGCTCCTGGCCAGAGCAATAGACTGATTGAGTCCTTTGCCGCCAGCGCTTACGGACAAGGATGCCGCAGCTATGGTCTCGCCAGGAGTGACAAAGTGATCCACATGATAAATGTGATCGATGTTTAACGAGCCGAAATTCAACATTTTCATAAAAACACCTCTTTAAACACAGCTGATTTGTTTGGATTCCTTCCTTGCAGCATCCCAGGCAGCTGTACTCGAACGTACCTTGAGACTGGGAGTAAAAACAACCGAATCGACTGATGTATCCTTCTGAGCCAAGGCTATCAGCGAAAGGACGGCGCTTGCCCCGATTTTATATGCGGGCTGATTGACCGTTGTCAGAGGAGGGTCCAACAAATCGGAAATAAAAATGTCATCATACCCCACTACGGACAGGGCCTCCGGCAGCTTGAGTTTATAGTCTCTGGCCGCACGGTATATGCCCAAAGCCATCATATCGTTAAAGCAAAAAATTGCGCTTGCATCACAGCCGCGCATATACGCCAGACTGTTGTACCCGCTGGTTGCGGTAAAATCTCCCTCCAACACCAAAGACGCATCATAGGGAACCTGAAATTCCTCCAAAGCCTTCTGATATCCTTTCAGACGGTCAGAAGAAGTTTGGTTGCACAGCGGCCCGGTCAGGCAGCCAATCCGGCGATGCCCCAGCTCCAGCAGGTGCTTTGTGGCGATGTACCCGCCGTGGATATTATCATTGACGATGGACTTTGCAAAGGGAAAATCCAGTGCCCGGTCCACTGCGATAAAGGGAATTTTTAACTGCGTTATTTTGGAACATATGGAATGAATGGTCTGATTGTCAATGTTGGAAGGCGCAACATAGATAAGCCCGTCCACTTGCTGGTCAATCAGCGCATTGAAGTAACGCAGATTATCCGCCGGAAATTCATCCGCACTGGTAACCATAAGGGTATAGTTGTGCTTTCTGGCCTCGTATTCGCAGCCTTTGCATAATTCGGCAAAAAAAATGTTGCCAATATCCGGGACGATAACGCCAATGGTGGAGGTCTGATTTTTCAGCAGGCCAATGGCCAGCCGATTTGGACGGTAATCGTATTTTTTCACAGTATCCAGAATTTTTTTACGGGTTTCACTGGAAATCCGGGCATCCCGATTGTTCAACACCAGAGAAACCGCAGCCGGAGAAACACCACACTCTTTGGCGATATCTTTAATTGTCACTTTCACGATATAATCCTCCCACAGCTGAATAATCCAAATTCCCGCATCGAATGTCTGCGCCGGAAAGATTTCCGCAAAATGCGCCGGGAGTGCTGAGACGATTCCTGCCATTGCACATCTGACCGCAAGCGCAGAGACTCAGGCGGGCATCCATGCGAAATTTGCAATATAGCGATGATATTGTTCTTTTTATTTTAACATATTTTTTCTGACTATGGGAAAAAATTTAGCAGATTCTATCGATCATCCATCAGCAAAAGAATACCTGTCAAGATCGCCTTGTCCGGTGCCGCCGGTTATGCTGCCGGGGCAGCGCAAGCGGACGGAATATTGCGGTAACGATTTGCTAAACATTTAATCAATATTTATTCTATTGTTTTATTCACCGTTTGTCAAGTGATTTTATATAAAAATCGTAGAGAATTATCAGAAAAATATAGTTGACATTTACATAAATGTGTGCTACTTATATAAGTGTAACAGGTAAAAGGGTTTAGCAATTGTTTGAAAAGTCAAAAACAATTTCTCGTTTTTAGACGTTCTACACAAAAGGCAGCCCTCCTTACCGGTTACCGGGGCACATCACATTGCCGCAAATGTTTTCGCAATGTACAGTTCGGTGCTCTGACACAAATTCGCACATTATGAATTGGGAGGAGAAACAAATGAAAAAACGAATTGCTTTAGTATTGGCGCTGGTCCTGTCCATCACACTGCTTGCCGGCTGTGCCGGAACCAGCAACGAACCTGCCGAAGAGCAAGTTCAGGAAACAAAGACAAGCATTGCAGATCCCAATGACATGAGCAGCCTGCAGGTTTGTGCCATCTTTACCGGCCCCCGGGGCGACAGCGGCACGATTGATATGGCCTGCAACGCGCTCGAGAAACTGGCGGATGAAACCGGACTGCAAATTGAAATCATCGAAGGCGACAACAGCGGCGACATGGCAAAGCTTGAAGCTGCGGTACTGGATGTTTCCGACGACGGATATGACATGATTCTCTCTACCGGCACAATGTCCGATGTTTTCCGTTCCGTTGCTCCGGAGTACCCGGAAATTACATACGCACTTTTTGATACCACGTTTGATTTTACCACTTACGAAGGCGAAAACATTTACTGTGCCAACTTCCTGCAGAATGAGGGCGCTTATCTTGCCGGTATGCTGGCAATGAGCATGTCCGAAAGCGATGTCATCGGTTTTGTCGGCGGTATGGAAAATGCAAACATCTGCGATTTCATGTGGGGATATGTGGAAGGCGCAAAGGCGGTAAATCCCGCTGGTAAGGTTGCCATTTCCTTCACCGGCGATTGGATGGACTCCGCCAAGGCTAAGGAAATTACGCTGACACAGGTCGGCATGGGTGCTGACGTGGTCTTCCCCGCTTCCGGTCCTTCCCAGGAAGGCGCATATGAAGGCGCAGCCGAAGCAGGCATTTATTCCATCGGCGTAGACATCGACCGGGAAAAGCAGTATGCCCAGAGCAACCCCGACTGGGCGGCTCAGGTTCTGACTTCGGAGCTGAAATGTGTGGACGTAGCCGTGGAACGTGCTGTCCGTTTGTTTGCCGCCGGTGAATTGCAGATGGGCCAGGAAGCTCTGGGCATTGCAAAGGGCGGCGTAGACCTGTGCATGGACGGCAATTACAAGACGCTGGTTCCCCAGGAGGTTCAGGATCAGATCGCAGAAGCAAAAGAAGCCATTACCAACGGCGAACTGACTGTGGGTACCGCCATCGGCGCTTCCGCAGATCAGATTGCTGAAATCAAGGTATGGGCTGGTGAGACAAAGTAAAAACGAATAGAAACGTGTAAGGTGATATGTGCGGCTGGCCAAATGAATACCATTCGGCCAGCCACTTTATTTTCTTTGAAAGAAGGTGCCCTGGTGAGCAACGACATCCTCCGAATGGAGGGAATAACCAAAATCTACGGCAATGGTATTCTCGCCAATGACAATGTGGACTTTAATTTGCGTGAAGGCGAAATTCACGCATTGATGGGCGAAAATGGCGCAGGCAAAAGTACCTTGATGAATATCCTCTTCGGCATGCAGCAGCCGACTTCCGGAAAAATAATCCTGAACGGAAACGAAGTCAAGCTTCGCAGCTCGGCCGAAGCCCTGTCTCTGGGAATTGGCATGGTACATCAGCACTTTATGCTGGTCCCGTCTTTGTCTGTTACCGAAAATCTGATCCTTGGAAGCGCACCCAGAAAAGGAGTGCTGCTTGATCTTCCGAAGGCAAAAAAGATCGTAAGAGAGTTGTCTGAAAAATATCAGTTCAATCTGGACCCGGACATTGCCGTCAAAGACCTCTCTGTCGGCATGAAACAGCAGCTGGAAATTCTGAAAGCTCTGTACCGGGGTGCAAAAATTCTGATTTTGGACGAGCCCACCGCCGTCCTCACCCCTCAGGAAACAGAAAAGCTGTTTGGGCAGCTGAAACTGCTGCGTGACAACGGTCACGTTCTGGTGTTTATTTCCCACAAAATCCGGGAAGTCATTGAAATTTGCGACCGTGTGACCATCATGCGGTCAGGCAAGACCATGGGAACTTACGATGTTCATGGCGATCCCGCTCAAGGGACAAAAGATATTACGGAAGATGAAATCTCCCGGCTCATGGTAGGCAGAGATGCGGTACTGGATATCGACAAGAAGCCGGCCAACCCAGGCGATGTGGTTTTGCGCGTGGATAAGGCCTTTTATGTAGACAAAGACGGAAAAGCGAAAGTACGCGATATCAGTTTTTCCGTGCGCAAAGGAGAGATTCTGGGAATTGCCGGCGTGGAAGGAAACGGTCAGACAGAGCTGATTTCCATGCTGACAGGATTGACGCCCCTGGACTCAGGGGATGTGACAGTCCAGGGCCAATCCATTAAGGGCAAGGATACACGCTACATCCGGGAAAACATGATGGCCTATATCCCCCAGGACCGCTTGACATACGGTGTGTGCGCGGAATTGGATATTCTGCACAACACGATTCCCTTTTTGATGCACAGCAAGACCTATACCAAGTATGGCATGCTGAAAATGGACCGGCTGCGGAAACTGGCCGATCAAGTTGCGGAAGATTTCCTGGTGAAGTGCGATTCTTCCGATCAGCTGGTATCTATGCTGTCGGGCGGTAATATGCAAAAAGTTGTTGTCGGACGAGAACTGTCCAGCAAAACAAGATTGACTCCCCCCCTGGTAGTGGCGGATCAGCCATCCCGCGGAATTGACATTGGTGCGACGAAGTTCATTCATCGTAAGCTGCTGGAGATGCGGGATAACGGAACAGCGATTTTACTGGTTTCTGCGGACCTGAACGAAGTAATGGAATTGTCCGATTCCGTTATTGTCGTGTACGACGGACAGATTGTAGGATACTTCCCGGATGCCAAGAAGTTGACAGAGAAAGAATTGGGTCAATACATGCTGGGAATCAAACAGCAGGAACCGGAACAGATAAGAGAGGTTTGCCATGGCAACTAAGAAAGCGAAAATTGCTTCTGCAAAGCAAATTCAACGACAGTTTAATTTCCTGAAAATGCTGGTAGCGCTGCTGATTGCGATTTTAATTATTGTGGTAGTGGTTGTGCTGATTGCCGACGAACCGTTGGAAGCCTTAGGCTATTTTTTCATCGGGCCGTTTGATTCTGTTCGGCATTTCGGCAACATCATCGAAAACGCCACACCCGTTCTATTTACCGGCATTGCCACTTGCCTGCTGTTTGCGGCAGGCGATGTAACCCTTGCAGGCGAAGGCGCCGTATTCCTGGGCGGTTTTGTAGCGGCTGCGGTTGCCGTGACAATCCCCATTGAAAACAAGCTGCTGGCAGTACTGGCCATTGCAGCAGCCGCAGTTGTGGGCGGACTGCTGTCCATAATTCCGGTTCTGGCCAAGCGCCGCTATCACTGCGACTCCTTCGTTTTTTCGTTGTTATTAAACTATGTGGTTCTGTATGTGTGCGTATACCTTCTGAATTACTACCTCCATGATTATTCCTATACCTCCGGCGTGGCTACGGCAATGTTCCCCAAAGGCGCGGTACTGGATCCGCTGATTGCAAAGACATCTGTGAATATCGGATTCATTTTCGGTCTGTTTCTGGCAGTTGCAGCCTGGTTCTTCTCAAAGCGGACCCGGTGGGGATACCAGGCACAATTGGTCCGGTCCAACCAAAAATTTGCCAAATATGTGGGCGTTCATATTACAAAGATCAGCTTGTTGGTTGGCTTTTTAGGCGGTATGGTTGCATCCATGGGCGGCGCAGTGGACATCCTGGGAAAGGCTCCCCGTTTTTCCTGGGTCGCACTTCCCGGATACGGCTGGGATGGATTCATGGTTGCCACGTTGGCCTATTATAATCCGATACTGGTACCTTTTGCCGCATTGTTCCTGGGATACATCCGGACAGGCGCGCAGATCCTCAATTTGCGCAGTGACATTCCTCTGGAACTGATTTCTGCGATTCAGGCAATTATGATTCTGATGATTGCCTCGAAAGCCATGATGAATAAGATGCAGCAGCGCAAGATCGAGAAACAGACGCGTCTGCAGCAGCAAAATGAACGGGAGGAGGCCGAAGCATAATGGAAATGTTCCTGAGCAGCATATTTTCTGCGAATTTTTTGTTCATCGTGATCCGCGTATGTACTCCTATTTTGTTCGCTGCATTAGCGGCAATGGTTTCCACAAAGTGCGGTGTCGTGAATATTACCATCGATGGTACCATGCTGATGAGTGCACTGGTCGGTACATTGGTCAGCGCTTTTACGCAAAGTCTTTTCTATGGCTTTTTGGGCGGTTTGCTGACCGGAATTGCCATGGGCGCATTCCTGGCTTTCTTCCATGTGAAGATGAAAACCCCGGCAAACCTGACCGGTGTGGCAATGAACCTGTTTGCAAATGGCTTTTCCGTGTTTTTGTGTGCCCTGCTGGCAGGAGATAAGGGCTCTACCTCCAAGCTCTCCAGCCTGACTTTCCCGATTATCGACATTCCGGTCATCAAAGACATTCCCATTCTCGGCACCATTCTGTCCGGGCATAATCTTTTGACCTACGTTGGATTTTTGCTGGTTGGTGCTCTCTACATTTTAATTTATCGGACACCCTTCGGACTGAAAATGCGGGCTGTGGGCGAAAACGAAACAGCCGCCCGGTCTGTCGGCGAAAATACGGATCGTATCAAGATTATCTCTTTGATTCTTGCAGGTGCAGTCTCAGCTTTGGGCGGCATGTTCCTGTCTATGGGCTATGTTTCCTGGTTTACCAGAGCAATGACCGGCGGACGCGGCTTTATCGGCGTGGCAGCCAATGCCATTGGTCATGGTTCTCCCATTCTGGTTATGCTGGCATCGCTGCTGTTTGCCGTTGCACAGGCAATTTCCAACTCGGTCCAGATTCTCCAGCTTCCCTCGGAACTGGTTATGGCTATCCCCTATGTGATTACGCTGGGCATTATGATATCCAACAGCGTCAGAGAGAATATGCGCCAGACCGGCCGGAAGCAGAAACTCATCGCAAATATGCACAAGCTGTAACAAAAGCCCCAGAAAGAAGATGAAGCATGAAAAATGTTAGAGCAAAAGTGGACAGCGTGCTTCTGGCAACAACCCATGCCGGTTTTTGGGCCGGAAGCACAGTTTTCGGTACATTCCTGATTACATATTTGTATGCGAAGGGATATGACGCAGCGGACGTAGGCCTGGTGATGGCCCTGATGTCCATATTCAATGTCATTGCGCAGCCTCTGTGGGGATATATCGCAGACGCAAAAATGAGCGTGCGCACCACGATTTTGCTGTGCCTGGCTGCTGCAATCCCTCTGGTTGCCATGCTGCCTTTGTTTGCAAGGACAACCGTTTCGCTGATGATTGGCTGCTGCGTGATTGCATGTTTTGAAAATCCCCTGCGGGGTTTGCTGGACAGCATGACCAATCAGGCGGAAAGCCGCAACAAATACATCGTCTACGGAATAGCCAGAGGCTGCGGTTCCTTTTTCAGCGCCATAGCCAGTTTGGTAGCAGGTGAACTTTTGAACCAGTGGGGACTGGAATGGGCCTTCCCCATCCATGGCATCCTGCTGTTCATTGCGCTGATTGCCTTGCTGGCTTTTTCCGGAACGGAGTGCACAGACGGCGCCGTTTCGGCCCTGCCGAAAGAGAAACCGGGCAAAGCGGATGTCAAACTATCCGCCGTCGTGGAATATCTAAGCAAGAACAAAACATATCTGGCAATTTTCCTCAGCACCATTCTTCTGAATATCGGATTAAAGGCCGCATTGACCTTTACACCGGTTATGATCGCAGATCTGGGCGGCACCAGCGCCCACACAGGATATTCCATGGCAGTCAACACCATCGGAATGCTGCCCTGTATGATGGTCTACAGCTGGGTATACCGGAAGAAGGTAATGTCCAACAATGCGCTGTATATGCTTGCCTGCGGATTTACCATTCTGCGCATTGCCAGTATGGCCATGGTTACCACTCTGAACAGCATTATTGCAGTGCAGATCATCAATTCCCTGTCCTACGGATTTTTACAGCCGGCCATGATCTGTGCGGTAAGCGATACGACGGAAGTCCGCTATCGTTCCACCGCAATTACCCTGGTAGCCAGCGGACAGCTGGCCATCAGCGGACTTCTTGGAGACTATGTGGCAGGCGAGCTGGTGGAAGCAATTGGCATGCAGCCCATGTTCTGGATTTGCGTTGTTCTTTCTATTCTGGGAACAGCTGCTTATCTGCCCGTTTTTCGTTATACCAAAAAAGTGAAAGGAGCATAAACAATGAAAAAGATTCCCGTGATAATTGACTGCGACCCTGGCCATGACGATATGATGGCCCTGGTTCTGGCCTACGGCAGTCAAAAGCTGGATATTCGGGCCGTCACCACGGTTGCCGGCAACAACACCATTGACAATACAACCAGAAATGCACTGAATGTGCTGCATTACATCGGTGCGGATCACATTCCGGTTGCCAAAGGCCTGCAAGATCCCATTGTGCGCTCCCACAAAGAGGTAATGGAAAAACTGGCGGAGAATCGCAGGAGAATGTACCCTGACCAAGGCAGCCAGGAGCCAAAGGAGAAAATTGTCGGCGCCTCCGCCCATGGCATCACCGGATTGGACGGCTTCACTTTCCCGCAGGACAATCCCATGCAGGTGCAGCCCATGTCTGCGGTAGAGATGATGGCCAAGGTACTCCGGGAAAGCGAGGAAAAAGTGACGCTGATTCCCATGGGACCGTTGACCAACATCGGCCTGCTGATCCGGGCATTTCCCGACCTGGTAGAAAAAATCGAGCGAATCTCCATGATGGGCGGCACCAGCGAATTTGTCCTGACCCGTCCGTTTATGGAATTCAATACCTTCGTGGATCCGGAAGCTACCAAGATTGTGTTTGAAAGCGGCGTACCCATCACCATGTTCGGATACGATGTTACCTACCGGGTGCTCTGCGGCAAGGATACCATCGAACAGATGGAACATCTGGGCAACAAGACGGGACACATGGCTGCCTCTTTGCTGAAGTTCTTCATGGAGCGGCACAACAAAAACCTGAGTCATCTGGGGCTGAGCGATACCACGCCCATCCATGATGCCTGTGCTGTAGCCGGCGTCATTGACCCGACCTTGGTTACCCAGAGCAAGCGGCTGCATTTGGATGTAGAAATTGGCGGGACATATTTTGACGGTGCTACGATCTGCGACTATGCGCACTGTCTGAACCTGCCGGAAAATGTTGAGGTAGTATACAATATGGATACGCAGCGCTTCTTGCAGATGCTGGTAGACGCCGCGGCAAATTGTCAGTAAACTGGGGGGTTATTTTATGAGTAAGATACCTGTGATCGTGGATTGTGACCCTGGCCATGATGATATGATGGCGCTGGTAATCGCTTGCTGCAGTCCGGAATTGGACGTAAAGCTGGTGACGACCGTTGCAGGCAATAAGCCTCTGGAATTGGTTACCCGCAATGCACTGAATGTGATGCATTATATCGGCGCAGACCACATTCCTCTGGCAGAAGGATGTGATCGTCCAATTGTTCGGCCGAAGGACCATGTCATTCCCAAGCTGGCAGAATTCCGGCGTCATACGGATTCCATCGAGAATGGCGCTCACGGAGCATCCGGACTGGACGGATTCACCTTCCCGGAAAACAACCCAAAGAAACCCATCGGCATTCGCGCGGTGGAAGCAATGGCGAATGTGCTGCGGGAGAGCGAGCAGAAGGTTACCATCATCCCCCTTGGCCCGCTGACCAATGTGGCCCTGCTGCTGCGCTGCTATCCCCATCTGATTTCCAAAATCGAAAAGATTTCCCTGATGGGCGGCTCCAGCGAATTTGTGTTTACCCGGCCGTTTATGGAATTTAACACTTTTGTAGACCCGGAAGCCACGAAAATCGTGTTTGAAAGCGGCGTTCCCATCATCATGTACGGATACGATGTAACCTACACTGTGTTGTACGATCAAAGCGTCATCGACCGGATTGCCTCCCATGACAACCAGACTTCGTACATGGTTTCCCAGCTGCTCAAGGCATTTATGTACCGACATAACGGCGCGTTCAAATGGCTGGGATTGACGGACACTTGCCCGATCCATGATGCCTGCGCTGTGGCAGGCGTGGTCGATCCTTCCCTGATTACCCAGAGCCGCTATCTGCATGTGGATATTGAAACCGGCGGAGATTTCCTCAACGGCGCTACGGTTTGCGACTATGCCAATACGACCCATTTGAAGCCGAATGTTCAGGTGGTATATCGCATGGACAATGAACGCTTCTTCGACTTAATGGAGCGCTGCTCCGCAGGAGGAAAGTAAACCGGCCCCGTCAAAGCGGCAGGTTAACGATACCCTATCCCCGAGTACAAGCACCCCCGCACATTACGCAAGCCATAATGTGCGGGGGATTCTTATGGTTCTTTCCTGCTGACAGGCACAGATTCCGCCATTGGTTTCCCTGAAATGCATCCATCGTTTCAACGGCAGAACTGCGGCGCACTTTCTGCTCCCCGGCAATCCCCAGGCAGGAATTTGGGGCTTGACGAAGGGGTAAAGGATATGTTACGGTACATTTATATCATACTTATGCCGAAAGAAAGGGGCGTGTTATTTCGTGAACGTCTTTCTTGCCAAACAGTGGAAGTGGTGCGGGCTTTTTGTGCTGATTACCCTGCCCCTGGCCTTTCTTGCGCCTTACAAGTCCTATGTCATCCAATGGCTCATCGACGCCCAGTCCGCTGCCCAGATTCCCCGGCTGCTGGCGGCTGGCGGCGGTATCTTTCTTTCGGTTTTCCTGCTGGAGTGGGCGGGGCGTAACATCTTTTCCCGCATCAACACCTCTGTCGCCTGCAGGATCCGGCAGGAACTGCTGGGTGGGATGCTCTCCCGGGATTTGGGGGCGTTCAAGCAGGAGACCGTGGGCAGCTATGTCTCCCAGCTGACAAACGACATCACCGCCATCCAAAATGAATTTCTCACCCCCCTTTATAACATTGTGCTTTACGGCGGGATGCTGCTTTTCTCCCTGTTTTTTCTCTACCGCATTCACCCGCTGATGTTCCTCATTGCCGTAGCCATGGCTGTTTTCCCCGCCGTGCTCCCCCACATCTTCGCCCGGCATCTCAAGAAAAGCCGCGGGGCTTTTTCCAAAGAAAACGCTGCCTACGTCACCGTCAGCAAGGATATTCTGCAGGGATTTGAGACTCTGCGCAGCTTTGGCGGGGAGGAAAACGCCGCCCGGCAGCACCACGCTTCCGCCGCCGCTCTGGCCCGGTCCGAGCTGCGCTACAATCAGGTCATCAACTGCAACATTGCCACCACATCCTTTATCGGACAGGTGGTATTCTATCTGGTGCTGGCCATCGGCATTGTGCTGGTGTTTCGGGGGGATCTCACCATCGGATACCTGGTGACGGCGACGAATCTCATCAACTTTACCAATCAGCCCGTGCAGATCATCTCCCAGAGCGTTTCCAAAATCATTGCTACGAAGGACATCCGCCGTCGTCTCGCCGCAGCCTGTGAACGGGCAGCCCAGAGTGCCGACACAGAAAGCCGTGCCGAGGGCTACACCCTTGCGCTGAAGCATGTTCGCTTCCGCTACAGTGAAAACGGACCGTGGGTGCTGGACGATATCTGCTGCACCTTTGAAGAAGGCAAAAAGTATGCCCTTGTCGGCGCCTCCGGTGCCGGAAAATCCACCCTGGCCAAGGTCATTGCCGGGATGTATGGCAGGTTTGAAGGTACGATCACCTGCGGCGGGAAGGACGTGCGCAGGATGTCCCGTCAGGAATTTACGGACACCCTGGCCATCATCCCCCAGAGTCCCTTTCTGTTCAACGGCACGGTGCTGGAAAATATCACCCTTTTCTGCGACAAGTGGACGGAAGCGGAGGTTCTGTCCGCCGCCCGGCAGGCAGGGCTGGCAGATCTGCTTGCTGCGCTTCCCCTGGGGCTGCACAGCGAGATTCTGGAAAACAGCCTCTCCGGCGGACAGGCACAGCGCATCGGCATTGCCCGGGCGCTGCTGCGAAAACCGTCTATTCTCCTTGCAGATGAACCCACGGCGAACCTGGACAGCGCCCTTGCCGATGACATCGAAAGCCTGTTGATGGACTGGCCCGGCACTGCGATTCTGATTACCCACCGCAAAAGTGAATTGGTGCTCAGCAGAGCCGACGGCATTCTGGAATTTGCAAAGGGCAGCATTCTCCCAAAATAATCTGCCAGCTGCCCCAAGGGAGAATCCCTCTTCCGGCGGCCCAGGAATCCCAGCGAAACGAAAAGCGCACCGCCAAAGGCGGTGCGCTTATTTGCTGATTGGGATGCTCAAGTCTGGATCTGTGCCTTTCCGGGTCTTAGTTTGCTTGGCTGGGCAATCATAACCGTCACGGTAAAAATCCCCGCCCTTTCATCATATGTCCATTCAAAGTCGCCATGGTATTTGCGCAGCACTTTTTTCACACTTTTCAACCCAAATCCATGGAGTTTTCTATCTTCCTTGGAGGTAACCAGCATTCCGGAGCAGGTATTGGGCGGTGCGGCGCAGCTGTTGGAGAGAATCATAATGTCAAACCCGTTGCGAATGGTGGTCTCCAGGGAAATTTGTTTCCGGGCGGATTGCTCCGTGGCGGTTACCGCATTGTCCATCAGGTTCCCCAGAACCGCCACCAGGTCCATGTCCTCCATCTTCTTCAGGTTGCAGCTTCTTACGTTGTAGTCAAAGGAAATCCCCCGCCGCTCGCAGTCCAGGACGTATTTTCCGATCATCACATCCAGCATCAGATTGCCGCTTCGGCAGCTTTTGGAATAGGTATTCAGCTGATCTGTCATCTTGGCAATGTAGCTGGCAATGGCAGGGTCCTGATTTCTCGCCTGTATGGCTGCCAGATGATTTTTCGCATCGTGGGCGTAGAGCATCAGGTTCTGATTCTGCCGTTCCAGGATATCGTAGTAGGACTTCTCCGTCTGGAGCTTGTCGTATTCGCTTTTCAAGCGAATGTATTCACCGTTTTCCTCAATCTGCTGCTGATAGGTGATAAACTGGAGCAAGGTAGCGCCAAAGATAATGGCGCTGCACACCGCAAGGAGCAGCTGCACTTTGTATGTAATGCTGTCCTGGGCACAGATATACCAGAATGCACTCATACAGGCAGCCACGGACAGCGGATAGTAAAACAGCAGCAGGGGAGCCTTGGTAAAATTGGCTTTGGGATTGATGATATTGGACAAAATCAAGCAGGTCAGAAGCAGCAGCGTCTTGCATACAAAGGCAGCCATGGCAAGCAGGGGCAAATTGCGGTTCACTTCTCCGGCATTCGCTCCGGCAAGGGCCGAGAGAAACAAAATCGAGCCGATTTCCAATGCAAAATTCAGCGCATCCAGGACAATGGCATAACACGCCCTGGAAATCCACCGCATCTCAAAGCAGACGGAGGTAAATACAATTTTGATGCCAATGGAAACCAGGGTGTTGATGAAAACGTTATTGTGAAAGAGCAAATTGATGCCGGAGCCCAACTCAAACAGCACAAGCCCAACGCCAATGCATTTCCAGGCTGAGCACCGCCGGGTGGAGATTCTGGAAAAGAAAATATACACAATCAGCATTTCAAATCCATAGACGGTGCAGGAAATCAGAGGGTTGAGCATACTATCTTCTCCTTAAGTATTCAAACCAGTATTTGTGAAACTGGGCCTGCTTTCTGGGGGCAATGGGAATCCGGGTGCCGTCTGTCAAGTACAGCTCGGAATAGGAGTACTGATTGACATAGTGCAGATTCACCACAAAGGACTTGTGCACCTGGTAGAAAAATAACGGCGGCAGTTTCTCGCTGATCTGCTCAAAGCTTTCCCGGATGGGAAGGCTCTGATTTTTCGTCTTTAAGTAGTTTTTCCGATTAGAACGGGTCAGATATAAGATATCATCAATTAAAATTCTTTGCTGCACATTGTCGCCGTACAGGAAAATATCCACATAGGCCCCATCGATATACTCCATGGCCTTGTCCAGACCGGAATACAGGCGGCATACGTCAAAGGGCTTGGAGTAGTAGCGAAAGGCGTGCAAATCCATGGCATCGTCCTGGTATTCGTCATAGTTGGTTACGAAGAACAGGGCAATTTTGCTGTTTCGCTTCTTCAGCTCTTTTGCCAGGGTAATGCCGTCCGTCTGGGCCATTTGAATATCCAGAAACGCCAGGTCAAACCGGGTACCGCTGTGCAAAACGGACGTAGGATCTGTAGAAGTAATGATCTCATGGGCAACAAACCGGTTGGCCATATATTCATGCACATGGGCACGGAGAATTTCCACATACGCTTCTTCGTCATCACAGATCAATATTTTCATGGAGTATCCCCTCCCAATAATACAGAATTGACCGCCAGATACGGCGGGTCTATTCTACCATAGCGAGCGTCTTTGCCGCAAGCAAATTGTGCAAAAACCAAGCGGCAATATTTGCTATTCCCTGTCATTCGACTGCACATATATCTTCAGAAGCTGCGCCAGTACCCCCTGTTCATGGGGTGACAGGCGCATAATCAGACTGGTAATTTCATCGGCCTGCGGGCTGATTCTGCCGATCAGATAGTAATCCGGAGTGTTTCCCAGTACGGTACAAAGTTTGAAAAGCATGGGTGCGGTGATGGTATACGTCCCCCGCTCAATCCCGGATAAATGATTTTTGGAATAGCCGATCTGACTGCAAAGCTGCTCCTGGGTCAGGCCGCAGGCATTGCGCATCCGGGCAATCCGTTTGCCGATTTCTCGTTTGTTCATTTCCATGTAACGTCACCACTGCTGTTCCAGCTGTTTCTTCTTTCCAGATGGAATCTGCATGAAAATTATGTATTGTTCTGTATCCTATGTATTTTCGGCATTTTTCCCTTATTTTCCCCTTTTTCTGCAGGCTGCCTTGAAAAGGATTCTCCATTGTGCTACTGTGCTGGCAAGGAGGTGATAAACATGAAAAAGGTAACCACCCTGGCTGCGAAGATCGCAAAGAAGACTGCGCAGAGCGCTCTGCGCCGTGATGCCAATCAGACCACCTGCAACATCATCTTTCAGCCCAAAGCTCCTGCCGGCCTGAACCGCTTCAAGAAGGAGAACGCATGATCTCCTCAGCGGCAAAGCGTATCTGTGGTTTCTTGGTCTGCGCCGGTGTCGTTTCCCAGGAGGAATCGGAGCTGTATGAATACGGTTTCTTCCTGCTGATCTCCCGGGCAGTATTCTTTGTCCTGGTATGCACCTTGGGGCTGCTTTGCGATTTGTTTTGGGAGTGCATCCTTTTTTATCTGCACTTTTCCCTGCTGCGCGGATATGCCGGAGGCGTGCATGCATCCAAGGAATCGATCTGCACCTTTTGGACAACCTTCTGCTTCTGTCTGGCGGTTGCGGGAATGGGATGGCTGCGCTCCTCCGGTTTGAGTGCAATCGCCTGGGGCATGCTGTTGGTATTTGGGCCCATGGTTTGGATATTCAGCCCTCTGGATGTTCCGGAAAAGCCGCTGACCACATCAGAAAAGCGGCGCTATGGCAGGATTTCCAAAGGGCTTGTCCTTGGTTCCGCCCTGATTGCCATTTTCGCAGCGCAAATAGGATTTCCCCTTCTTTTGTGGGTAATTCCCTGGAGCGTTGCACTGGAAGGTCTGCTGCTTCTGGCGGGCTTTCTGAAACAGAGCCGCAGTCAAGGCCAGCAGAAAATATTCCGCAATTTGACATAATTTTCTTGCAGTTTTGCATGAGCGCTTGCATTTTCCCAGAAACCCGGGTAAACTCTTCCCGTGGTTCTGAATTGGGCGCATGGGAATTGACCGGGTTGGGAAGGTTTGCCGTTCCATCGGAAACAAATTGCCACGGCTACAGACCAAGCTATAAGATAGCTTCCTCGGCAATCCATTTCATTTTTTGTAAGTGAATACCGAGGCACGCTGCTTTTTACACCTGGGCAGCGTGCCTTACTTTCGCATCCAAAAGTCAGCCCAAGTTTCATGGCTCTGCCAGCACGCAGAACCTCCTCACAGTCCCGGAAGCCGGTCAGAATCCTCCGCCGAATGCCGAAAAGGTTTCGCCTACTTGTTCAAAACAGTTTTCCACCCGCTGTTTTCGCGCGAACCTTGCACCCGGCCCAGGCGATGAATTCCTCCGGCCTGGGACTGTTCCCTTTCATGGGAATCTGACGCCAGGCAGCTTGGATCGCCGGGTCCGGGTTGCGGAACCCCGCCTGAAGGGCTTCCTGCATGGCACCGCGCACTTCGGCCTCGGTAATGCCTTCCCGTCGGGCGATTTGCGCAATGATTTTTTGTATCTGGACTTCTTCCGCAATTTTTCTGAACATGGCAATGCTCCTTTTTGGTGTCTTGGTGAGATGGTTTTCCATCTCAATGTAACGCTATAGTAGCATACTCCGTTTCCGAAAGGTGTCGAATACCGTCGAGACTGGAAGAAATAGATAGACAAACCGCAGCAGTACCGCTTCTTCTGTCAGAGGTGCTGCAAAATCAGGGAACCTGATGCCGTCTTGATTCCCTTACGGAAATACATGCAGAAATGTGGTGTGACCTTGGATACAATTGAAAAGCTCCGCTGCCTTCTGGCGGAGCGAGGCTGGACAGAATACCGTTTGGCCAAGAAATGCGGATTGAACCAGTCAACAATTGCCAATATCTTCCGCAGAAATACCGTACCCTCCATCGCCACACTTGCGGTGATCTGCAAAGGCTTCGGCATCACATTGTCGCAGTTTTTTGCAGAAGAAGAGACGGTGGAATTGACACCTGACTTAAAAGCCGTTTTTGAATGCTGGGTAAATTTAACCCCTGCCCAAAAAAGCGCCGCTTTGCAGCTGCTGAAAGCCATGAACAGTGAACATCAAACATAGGGAGCCAGATGGCTCCCTATTTCTTTTTATCAGGTCCGGGGGGCATTCCTGGAGGAAGATCCGCCGGTAGGCGCTGGGCCGCAGGCCGGTGTGCTTTTTGAAATGGGCGATAAAATTGCTGGCCTCCTGAAAACCGCAGGCCTGACCGATTTCCGCCAGACTGAGAATCCCTCGGAGGGTCTCCTCAAATTCCAGAGGGTTTTCCACCATGCTTTGCTGCACCTGGGCAGGATACAGCAGCGGATACAGGGTATCATCGCCGCTGCAGCAATACTCGTGGGGCTTGTGGCAGTCCAGAATCACACAGCTTTCCGGTTCCAGGGAAAGGCTCACCCCCTGGGTCTTCAGGGTTCCCTGGCCGCTTCTGGTATAGAGCAATAAATAACTATTGTGATACTCCCGCTGGATGATATAATTCGGATCGGCAAGGAAACATCCCGCCTCCAGCAGATAAAAGGGGAGCGTTCTCACCATCGCAGAGGGTGTGGTTGTGACCCAAAGCAAGGTTTTGGCCAAACTGTCAGCAAGAACTTCTCTTCGAGCAGAATCCCCCACGGAAATCCCACCTTTCTTTTCTTGGTGCTGTTATTGTGGCATACTTTCTGCCGCAGCGCAAGAGCATCCAAGCAATTTTTTATTATTTCTCAGCAAGAACCAGCAGTGCTTATTTTCTTTCCCGGTGTATAATGGAAGTAACAACCATCCGTGATTCCAAGCCGCCATAGTGCGAATTTCACTACAGAAAGGACATTCATCATGGAGTATGTAATCTCTCAGGCCGACAAGGCCATCTTGCGGGAAGTTGCCAGAAAGCAGCTGGAACTGGCCAACCAGGAAAAGAATCAGCAGCGGGTTCAGCAGTGGTACCAGCACAACGCCCTTCAGGGTGAGCGCCCCATGGTGCACCTGGAAATGTGGACCTTCGCCCAGGAAATTATCCCTCAGCGGCTGAAGTGCCAGGGCGAGTTTGCCCGGTGGGTGGAAACTACCCTGTACTGCAACTTCCTGAACCAGGAGCTGTTTGACGATGACCGGGTAACGCCGGACTATTTCCCCCTGACCTACGATACCTATTTCCATCTGTTCGGTCTGAAAATTCAGATTGAAACCGCGCTGGATTCCCAGGGACATCAGAGTGTCGGCCATCAGTTCCAGCACATTCTGGAGGATCTGGAAGAGGATTACGACAAGCTCAAGCAGAGCGTCTACGGTGTGGATCTGGAAACCACCGAGAAGAAGCGCCAGGCCATTATCGGCGATATCCTCCCTGTGCGGATGCCCATGAACTGCCTGACCAGCGTGCCCACCCAGGAAGTGGTGCATTTCATGGGCATGGAAAACATGATGTACGCCATGTACGACTATCCGGATCTGTTCAAGCAGATGATGGACCGGATTGCAGACGACACCCTGGCTTACTTCCATATGCTGGAAGAAAAGCGGCTGATTCTGCCCACCACCAGCTTTGAAGGGGTCTCCCAGGGCAGCTGGGCCTTTAACCGGGAACTTCCCGGCATGGACGAATGGAAGAAGCGTCCCTTCACCACCCATGACGTCTGGGGCTTCATGGACTCCCAGGAGAGGTGTGGGCATTTCCTCTGCCATGTACGAAGAGTTCATCTTCCCCTGCTACAAGAAAATCTCCGAGCAGTTCGGCCTGTTCTCCTACGGCTGCTGCGAGCCGGTGGACCCCATCTGGGACAACTGCATCAGCAAACTGAAGAACCTGCGCAAAGTTTCCATCTCCCCCTGGTGCAACGAAGAGTTCATGGGCGAGCGGCTCCAGGGCACCAAGGTCATCTTCCACAGAAAACCCAGTCCCAACATGCTGGGTGTCAACCCGGTGCTGGACGAGGACGAGGTCCGCAAGGCCATCCAGAAGAGCCTCCACGCCGCACGGGGCTGCAAAATGGAAATCACCCAGCGCGACGTCTACACCATCCACAACAACGTGGACAAGGCCAGACGCTATGTGCAGATTATCCGTGAGGAAATCGACAAGCACTGGAAGTAAAAAAATGTTCCCCAGCGGCACAGCCGCTGGGGAATCTTATTATCAGGGAAAAATCAGCCCTTCACACCGCCGCCGGTGACACCGGAGATAATCTTCTCGGACAGGAAGATGTACAGCAGGAAGGTGGGCAGGAACACGATCATAACCGCCGCGAACATACCGCCGTAGTTGCCGGTATACTTCATGGAGTTGACGATCTGCAGCAGGCCCACGCCCACAGGAGTCATGGTCTCGTCGCTGGTGAAGATCAAAGCCATGAAGAATTCATTCCAGACAGACAGGAAGTTGAAAATCGTCACGGTTACCACCGCAGGCTGAACCAGGGGCAGCATGATTCTCCAGAAGGTCTGGGCAGGGGGGCAGCCATCCAGGTAGGCCGCTTCCTCATAAGACCGGGACAGGGTGCTGAAGAAGTCCAGCAGGTACATGGTGGTATAGGGTACCCGCATCAGGATGTACAGTGCAATCAGCAGGATCCGGCCCTTCAGGTGCCACTGAACCGCCAGGGTGTACAGAGGCATGATAATCATGATGGCCGGTACGCTCATGGAAATCAGCAGGCCCAGCCGAATGGTGCGGCTGCAGGTAAAGTTCCAGCGGGACAGTACATAGGCAGAGGGTGCGGAAATCAGCAGCACGCCTGCGCAGGATACTGTGGCATAGAGCAGGGAGTTTGCGAAGAAAACAGAGACATTTTGGGTCTTCCAGGCGGCAATATAGTTTTCCCAGTGGAAGCCAGTGGCGAATTCCAGAACCTTACCGGAGAAAATCTCCCGGGAGGTGGAAAGGCTGGCGCCAAAAACCCAGAAAACCATAACCGCGGTAAAGACGCACCACAAAATGACGATAATATAGCCGGGAAGAAGTCTTGCTTCCTTCTTCCAGTTAATTCTTTCGTGATATTTTGCCATGGTGAGCCCTCCTTAATATTCCAGGTCTGTGTCCTTGAGCATCAGATTCATCACGCCGTAGATGACGATGATAATCAATGTCAGGACAACACCCACAGCAGCACCGGCGCCGGCATCCCGTTGGGTAATACCCTTGCCGCCAAAGACGATATCGTACAGGTAAATGACAGGTACGATGGTGCTTTCCTCCGTCTCGATGGGAGCGAACATTTTCGACCACAGGAAGAAGGTTGCTGCGTTAATACTCCAGAAGGTGATAGAGGTCTTGAGGATTCCCTTCATCAGCGGCAGGGTAACCTTAGTAAACTGGGTGGCTTTGGAAGCGCCGTCCAGGGTTGCCGCCTCGTACAGATCTGCGGGAATGCCTTCGATACCGCTGATATAAATCAGCATATAGTAACCTACACTGCCGAATACATAGGAGATGGTCATGGCCCAGAACTTCATGTCCGTACCCAGCCACTTGACCTTTTCTCCGCCCAGCAGATCAACCACATTGTTGAGCAGGCCGTAGTCAAAGTTGAAGATGTACTGCACCCACATGGTGGCCAGCGCAACTGCGCTGATGATATTGGGCATATAAATGGCTGCCCGGAAGAATTTTTTGCCGCGAATACCGCTGGTCAGAATGACCGCGAACAGCATAGCCAGCGCCAGGGTCAGAAGGCCGCCCACGATCCAGATCAGCAGCATGTTCTGCATGGATACCCGGAAGCTGTTGCTGCCGAAAATCTTGATATAGTTGTCAATGCCGTTGAATTCCCATTTGCTCAGGCTGGCCGTCAGGCTCTCCACCTTGAAGAAGCTCATGGCTACCGTCCGGATAACCGGATAGACGTACATAATCAGCAGGGACAGTACGGTTGGCAGCATGAACCAGAAAATCAGGGACTTATTCTTTTTCATTCGGCGATCCACCTCATTCTTCTGCTAGTTTTGATACACAAAAAGTCCTACTTTCCAATCATAGGCTTTCGGCGAAAGGAGTCCTGTGAACCTACGCCCTAACAGCCATCCGAAAGCAGCACTGTTAGGTGGTATCTTCGTTCAATGTTGAAAAGAGCAACAACCGGCTAAGAATGCGGGCGGCTGTTGAAAGCCGCCCGCAAGGAAGAGAATTCTTAGTACAGAGCTTGCATGGCGCCAGCAAACTCTTCGCCGGTAGCGAACTTGCCGTCGTACAGGTTGATGCACAGGGTCTTGATGCTGTCCTTCAGATCGGAGTTAGCATGCAGGGATGCGCACCAGCTCATGGGAGACTCGGAGTTCAGCAGAACTTCCACAGTGCCGTCCTGCAGAGCGGGAGCGGTGTTGCGGGAGTCAGCGGGAATCTGCTTGGCGGTATCGGCCATCATCTGATCGAACTCACCGGTGGTCAGCATCATGATGAAGTCGAAAGCAGCCTGGGGATTCTCGGAGTACTTGGTGATCGCCAGAGAGTTAGCGCCGGCGTAAGTAGCAGAGTTGGCAGCACCGCCGTCAACAGCGGGGTAGGACATCATGCCCCAGTCAACCTCGGTCTGGGTGTTGTTGTTGACCTCAGCGGTAACGTAGTTAGCGCAGACGATCATAGCAGCCAGGCCGTAGCCGATCTTGTTCTGGCTGGAGGGGAACTCGTCGGGAGCGCCGTCAACCAGGTAGCCAGCGTTGACAAAGTCGATGATATCCTGAGCAGCGGCAGCAACACCGGGCTCCTGATCCCAACCGCCGTTCAGAGCCAGCTCTTCGATGCGGTCTTCGCCCAGCTGGTGAACCAGGTGATGGTAGAAGGTGAAGTCAGCGTAAGTAGCGTCCAGAGCCAGAGGAGCGATACCAGCAGTCTTCAGAGCTTCGCAGGCAGCCATGAACTCGTCCCAAGTGGTGGGCAGCTCGGTGATGCCGGCAGCCTCGAAGGCAGCCTTGTCATAGAAGATACCGCCGACCTGAGGCTGCTCAGCGATGGAGTTCAGGTAGCCAACCCAGTCAATCACGGTGTCGTTCAGGCAGGGGTAGGAGAAGGAGTTGTAGTCAACGGCCTCAGCCATCTCGGTCAGGTCGTAGGTGTAGTCGGCATACTGCAGGGCGATACGCTTGTAGTCGTCCTCGAAGATGTCGAACTTCTCGCCGGCTTCCAGAGAAGCGGACAGAACCTGGTTGATGTCACGGCCCTTCCAGACGATGTCCACATGGGCGCCGGTCTCGGCTTCGAAAGCCTCGGCAGCCTGGGCAATCACCTGGCCCTGGGGCTCGGTGGAGTTCCACATGGACCACATGGTCAGGGTAACACCCTCGTACTTCTTGTCGCCTTCAGCAGCGGCCTCGGTGGAAGCAGCGGGCTTGGTGTCTGCAGCAGCTTCGGTAGTGGCAGCGGGTTCAGAGGCGCCGCAGGCGACCAGACCCATAACCATAACGAAAACCAGCAGCATTGCGATAATCTTCTTCATGATTTTTCCTCCGTTGTAAATTTACTTCGGCGCGCGCCGGATGGCGCTTCGCCGTTATGAATAGAGTATAACACGTTTTTCCGAAAATTCCAATTTTATTCTTGTCTAAAAATTTATTCAAATTGCTTTTTTAAGAAAATATTACAAAGAATTTTTCTGGAACTGACGGTATAAATATTATCATATCGCACAAATCATTTTCTGATTTTTTAAAAATACTATGAAAATTGCACGAACATCAGAAAGAAACCCTGCAATTTCGCAGTATACAATCTGCACAAATCAGACCGCAATAATTGAACATTTTTAACAAATGCTTTGGCACAATATTCCAGCTTTCTTCGGAAAAAATTCGGGAAATTCCCCCCCCCTTTTTCCGAAACGGCCATGGGTGCCGTCCTGATGCGTACGCCCCCATTTCCAAAGCTGCTTCCGCCCACACACAAGCACCGGGACAATCGCATACCCATGCAAACAAAAGCCGCTGTTTTCATCCAAAAGCAATCTTTTTCCCGTAGCTTTTTCCTCAGAATGTGATATGATGTAAGCACAGACAACTGCAATGCTTGCCGATTGGAGGGATAATGCTATGAGCAACAAGCGCTATAACTTACCCTGTCCGTCGGAGGACAGCCGCTACATTGCCTCCCAGGACCCCCCGTTTCTTCACAGGCTCTTGTCCTATGCTGAGCAGACCGCTCCGCTGGATGCCAGACTTCTGTATATCACCAACGCAAAATACGAGCGGGACTGGCACAGCAATGCCCATTCTCACAACTTCTCCGAGCTTTTTTACGTCACCGGCGGTGCCGGACGGTTCATGACCCGGGCCATGGAATTTCCCCTTCAGGAGAACGATCTGGTGATTATCAATCCCCATGTGGAGCATACCGAGTATTCCTCGGAAACCAATCCGCTGGAATATATCGTTCTGGGGGTGGACGGGCTTCTGTTTACCACCCCGGATTCCCAGCGCCAGGATTTTTCCGTTCTGCACATTCCGCCCACCGGCAGCGAAATCCCCCGGTATATGGAACTGCTGCTTTCTGAGGTGCAGCACAACCATATCGGCCAGGATGTGGTCTGCCAGAGTCTGCTGAACATTCTGCTGATTCAGATTCTGCGCAACCAGGAAGTGAAAATCTCCAACGCAGCCGCAGTCAATGTCAGCGCAGAATGCAACCTGGTAAAGGCCTACATCGACACCCATTTCAAGGAGCCTCTGACCCTGGAAGATCTGGCCCAGCAAGCCCATCAGAATAAGTACTATGTCTCCCACGCCTTCAAGGAGGCCTTCGGCATGTCGCCGATTCAGTATCTGATGTACCGCAGGGTGGAAGAGAGCAAATATCTGCTGGCGGACACCAACAGCCCTGTGGCAGAAATTTCCTTCATTGCCGGTTTTTCCTCTCCCAGCCATTTCTCCCAGGCCTTCCGCCGCTTGGAAAGGGTAACCCCCAACGAATACCGAAAGGCAACCCGGAAAGCCAAGTTCGGAAAAAAGCGCTGAATCCATCCGTACCCTTTTCAGTTTTTCCGCCCTGCATGATGCAGGGCGGAAATTTTGATCTCTTTGTAAAATTGTCTGTTACCGCTGAATCCGGCCGGAACCGTCGCCGCCGGCCAGCTTTTCCACTTCCGCAACGGTAACCATGTTGTAGTCACCCTCAATGGAGTGCTTCAGGGCAGAAGCCGCCACTGCAAATTCCACCGCCTGCTGGGTGGTCTTGCCGCTGAGCAGGGAGTAGATCAGACCGCCGCCGAAGCTGTCGCCGCCGCCGACACGGTCGATGATGTGCAGGTCGTACTTCTTGGAGAAGCAGTACCCGTCGCTGGCAGCATCATACAGCATGGCGCTCCAGCCGTTGTCGAAAGCGGAATGGCTTTCCCGCAGGGTGATGGCAACCTTTTTGAAGCCGAACTTGTCTGCCAGCTGCTTGGCAACAGATTTGTAGCCTTCATGGTTCAGGCTGCCGCCGTAGATATCGGTGGCTTCTGCTTCGATGCCGAACACATCCTTGGCGTCTTCCTCGTTGGAGATGCACACATCCACATACTGGCACAGCTCGGTCATGGCTGCCCGGGCCTGGTCCCGGGTCCACAGCTTGCCCCGGTAGTTCAGGTCGCAGGAAATGGTAATGCCCCGGGCCTTGGCAGCCTTGCAGGCTTCCAGGCACATCTGCACCACATTGGGGCCCAGTGCCGGGGTGATGCCGGTGAAGTGGAACCAGCTGGCGCCCTCGAAGATTGCATCCCAGTCAAATTCGCTGGGGTCAGCAGTCTGGATGGCGGAATGGGCCCGGTCGTAGATGCACACGCTGCCCCGCTGGGAGGCGCCCTTTTCATTGAAGTAAATACCGATCCGCTCGCCGCCCCGGACAATCTTGGAGGTGTCCACACCATAGCGGCGCAGGGAGTTGACTGCTGCCTGACCGATGGCGTGGGCAGGCAGCTTGGTGGCGAAGGCCACATCCATGCCGTAGTTGGCCAGGGAAACCGCCACGTTGGCCTCGCCGCCGCCGAAGGTAAATTCCACATGGTCGCACTGCACGAACCGCTCATAGTTATACGGCTGCAGCCGGAGCATCAGTTCGCCGAAGGTAACAACTTTCATAATCGTTTCTCCTTTTCCTTATGTTTCCGGTTATTTCTGAACAAGATGAACGGCAAAGCCCGCAAATTCCTCCTGGAGGTAGATGGCCACAGTCTTGCCCTTGGGGCTGCACTTGCGGCTGTCCTCATTGAAGGCAATGCCCTGACGGCGCAGGTAGGCTTCCGCCCGCTCCACGTTGTTGGTGCCGATGGCGATATGGCCCAGGCTTCCCAGGTAGGGCTGCTTCATGCACTCCACGGCGCTGCCAGCGAAGATGGAGGAATTTCCGGCCTTGCAGTCAAAGCCGAACACGGTGCAGAACAGCTTGGCCGTCTGAATGGCAGCTTCCTCGTTGGCGCAGTTGATGCCGATGTGCTTCAGCTCAAAGCCCAGCATGGTCTTGACCGCTTCCTTGCAGATCCGGGTGATTTCTTCCCACTGCTCGTTTTCGATCAGCTCTTTTTTCACCATCCAGGTGCCGCCGCAGGCGATGATCCGGTCGAAATTCAGATAATCCATCATATTCTTGGTGTTCACGCCGCCGGTGGGCATCCAGCGCAGATTGCCGTAAGGACCGGCCAGAGCCTTCAGCTTGGCAACGCCGCCGTTCTGCTCGGCGGGGAAGAACTTGACCACGTTCAAGCCCATGCTCATGGCCTGTTCCATTTCGCCGGGGGTAGCGGTACCGGGCATCATGGCCACGCCCTTTTCCAGGACATAGCGGGTGATATCCGGGTTGAAGCCGGGGCTGACAATGAACTGAGAGCCGGCGGCAATGGCCCGGTCTGCCTGTTCCCGGGTCAGAACGGTACCGGCGCCTACCAGCATTTCCGGTACTTCCGCGCAGATGCGGCGGATAGATTCCTCCGCAGCCGCCGTCCGGAAGGTCACCTCTGCGGCGGGCAGACCGCCTGCCACCAGAGCCTTTGCCAGGGGAACGGCCTTGTCCGGGTCGTCAATGGCAATGACGGGAATAATGCCGATTTCAAAAATGCTTTTCATCAGATCCATACCAAAACGCTCCTTTTGGTTTCATATTATGAAACACCGTTTCGTAATTTACACTTTCATTATACCGAATCTTGGGAAATAGGCAAGATGGCGTTTTTATAAAAAAAACCTTGCAGTTTCTGGACAGAATGGTTAATATAAGCCCATAGTTTCATATCGTAAAACGAAAGAAGGGGAACGATGGAAAAAGGAAGCGTACAATCCCTGGACCGTGCCTTTCAGCTGCTGGAACTGCTGTGCCAAAGCCCCAAGGGCATGACCATTCAGCAGCTGAGCCAGATCACCTCCCTGCACAAAAGCACCGTCCACCGGCTGCTGGGTTCCATGGCAGAGCGGGGATATGTCCGGCGCACCGGAGACGCCATTTACCGGGCCGGAATGCGAATCTGCGAACTGGGGGAATATGTCCAAGAAAATCTGGATGTGGTATCCCTGGCTCAGGGGCCCATGGAACGGCTGAGCCGCCGCACCGAGGAAACGGTGCATCTGGTAGAACGGGACAACGACGAAATTGTGTACATCTACAAGGTGGAGAGCATTCACCAGGCCATCCGCATGGTTTCCCGGATTGGAATGCGCCGCCCGCTGTACTGCACCGGCACCGGCAAGGCCATGCTGGCAGGAGATTCCGACGATGCCATCTGCCAGTACTGGGATCACCTGACACCCCAGGCCTATACCGACCAGACCATTGTCCGCAAGGATGCCTTCCT
>CALXFP010000010.1 GCA_944387615.1 uncultured Oscillospiraceae bacterium
CCCAGCTTGCTGCCCCGCAGGGGAATCTGCCCCGGCCGGCAGGAGAAGGCTATGCAGCTGGTATCCAGAATCTGCATCTGCTTGGCGGTGATGCCATATAAGGTGTTGTAGCTTTTGTGGTAAAAGGACAGAGTTTTCCCCGGCTGCACCTCTTTGATATGAGACCGCAGCGCCGCCAGCAGTTCCCCGGAAGGCTCCGAGGGACTGAAATACCGGACCGTCCCCTGCCGGTCCAGCACCACAATGGACACATCGCCCCGGTTCATACTGCGAAGAATCCGGTTTTCCTGGCGCAGTCGGCGGAAAGCCTTGCTGAAAGAAACCGCCTGATCCAATGCAGTCCGCAGTCCTTCTGCACCGGAGGTAATCAGATAGGCATCCATTCCCATCTGCCGGGCCACGGTATGGGTGACCATGTCGCTGACCACCATCCGATAGCCTTCACTGTGCAGCCGGTTCAATGTCCGCACCACCTCATCATTGCTGTGGATGGTATGAATGTCCACCTCATAGCGCAGCAGGTCGCACAGAATGTGGGCAGGCTCCGTGATGCTGGGAAATCCCACAATGGCGTACCGTCCGCCATAATTCTCCGCCAGTTTCATCGAGCGCAGCACGTCATAAACCGACAGTTTGATGTCCACCACCGGAATGCTGCTGACCTGGCGAATCCGCTCCGCCGTGCCGCCCCGGGAGATGATGCAGTCATAGGCATCCTGGGGGGTCTTCTGGACAATGGCCACGCCTTCGTCCAGGTCGCCGATGGCCACATCCAGCCGCACATTGGGATACTCCTCCGCCGCCCGTTCCATTACGGTTTTCATACCCTCATAGGGTGCAATCCCCAGAATGTGAATCCGGCTTTCTTCCATAAGCTGTCCCTCCATTGCCCAGCCGCTTCTGTTGCAGAATAAAACAGCGGGCAGTGCTTTTCTGTTTGTATCATAGCATATCCTGTTAAAAAAAGAAACCTTTTCTCACGCAAACCCCGGTGGATTTTGCCTGCCGGGGCTGCTTCCGGGATTCGCCTTGACAGGGGGGATATTCTGTGCTAATTTAGTTTCAGATGCAACGAAATGAACAGGAGGCAGCGCCATGGCACGGATTATGAAGAAACTCACCGCCCTGTCCCGATGCAGCTTTTGCTATCGGGAAGAGATGCTCAAGCCCTACGGGCTGAAGGGAAAAGATGCCAGTTTCCTGGTGGAACTGTGCGCCTGCCCGGGATTATCCCAGGAGCAGCTGGCCCGGAGGATCTGCACCAACAAAAGCAATGTCACCCGGGAGGTAGCGGTGCTGGAAGAGGCCGGTTTTCTCACCCGCTGCTGCCAGCCGGAGGACAAACGGGCCATGATGCTCTTTCCCACCCAGAAAACCCTGGACCTGCTGCCCCGAATCCGGGAGATTCTGTGCTCTTGGTCGGATTACATGACCCAGGATCTGACCCCCCAGGAGCGGGAAACTCTGGATATCCTGCTTGCCAAAATGATGGTCCGGGCAGATGAATGGATGGAGGAGCGCTGATGGGACGATTGGAAGCCTACCTGAAGCCCTACTTCGGCTACATCGCCCTGACGGTGACCATCAAGTTCCTGTCCGCCGTGGCAGAACTGCTGATTCCTTATCTGATGGAAATCATTCTGGACGAAAAAGTGCCCGCCGGAGATCTGGGGCAGATCTATATCGCCGGGGGATGGATGCTGCTGTGCGCCGTCATCTGCCTGGTGCTAAACATCGTGGCCAACCGGATGTCCGCCATCTCCTCCGGCAAAATCACCCGGGCGATCCGGCACGACCTGTTTTTCAAGCTGGAAACCCTGTCCGCCCGGCAGCTGGATCATCTGACGGTATCCTCCGCCGTGTCCCGGCTCACCAGCGATACCTATAACATTAACCAGTTCATCGCCCGGATTCAGCGGCTGGGAATTCGGGCGCCCATTCTGCTTATCGGCGGCATTGCCATGATGGTCAGCATGGACCCGGTGCTGTCGCTGGTTCTCATCGCCCTGCTGCCCATCATTGCGCTGGTTGTGTACTACGTCACCAAAACCAGCGTTCCCCTGTACACCCAGCAGCAGGGGGTTCTGGACAACATGGTGCGCACCATTCAGGAGAACATCACCGGCATCCGGGTCATCAAGGCCCTGAGCAAAACCGACTATGAAAAGCGCCGCTTCCAGTCCGTCAACCAGGAACTGACCCAGGTGGACGAAAAGGCGGGCTTTGTCACTGCCCTGACCAACCCTTCTTCTACCCTGGTTCTGAACCTGGGGCTGACCTTGGTGGTGATTGTGGGCGCCTTCCGGGTCAACAGCGGTGCCATCCTCAGCGGCGTGATTGTGGCGTTTTTGCAGTATTTTATTATGATTCTCAACGCCATGCTGGGCATTACCCGGATTTTTGTCATGTATTCCAAGGGCCAGGCCAGCGCCAACCGGGTGGCAGATGTGCTGGCGCTGGAAGAAGATCTGGCAGTTCTGCCCGGCCAGCCGCCCCAGAAGGATGCACCCCACATTGAATTTCGGAACGTGTCTTTTTCCTACACCGGCAAGGGCGCTGTGCTGCATAATCTTTCCTTTTCTCTGAATCACGGGCAGACCTTGGGCATCATCGGCCCCACCGGCTGCGGCAAAACCACCATTGTCAATCTGCTGCTGCGGCTGTATGACCCGGATGCAGGAGAAATCCGCATTGACGGTCAGGACATCCGCACCATTGCCCCGGAGGTGCTGCGCAGCAAATTCGGCGTGGTGTTTCAGAACGATTTCGTCACCGAAGGAACGATTTCCGACAACCTTCGCTTTTTCCGTCCCCTGTCGGATGAGGCCATAGCTGCCGGAGCTACCTTTGCCCAGGCGGATTTCGTCCGGGAAAAGGGGATGGATGCGCCGGTACAGGTTCGGGGCAACAACCTCTCCGGCGGTCAGAAGCAGCGGCTGCTCATCGGCAGAGCCCTGGCCGGCAGTCCGGAAATCCTCATTCTGGACGATGCTTCCTCAGCCCTGGACTACCGCACCGACGCCCAGCTGCGAAAGGCCCTGTATCAGAACTTCCAGAATACCACCACCGTGGTGGTGGCCCAGCGGGTCAGTTCTCTGCGCCATGCGGACCTGATTCTGGTGCTTTCCGACGGCGCCCTGCTGGGTGCGGGAACCCACGAAGATCTGATGCGCAGCTGTGAAGAATACCGCCTCATCGCCCAGACCCAGATGGGTGACGGAAAGGAGGGAGCCTGATGGCCCAAAATCCCAACGTAATCGGCGGCGGCCGGTATACCCGGATGGAAGCCTCGGGCGACCGGCGCTCCTTCCGTGGAAAGGTCAGCGCCGGTTCGGTGCTGAGAAGGCTCTGGCAATACCTGGGCCGGAACCGATTCTTGCTGGTGCTGGCGATTGTGCTTTCCATCAGTTCCAGCCTGCTGGGGCTGTATGGCCCGAAGCTGTCCGGTCAGGCCATTAACGCGATCGATGTCCCCGCCGGGCAGGTAGACTTCCCTACAGTCTTTCGCTGCGCCGGGCTGATGGTGGTTTTCTACCTGGCATCCGGTGTATTGACCTACGGGCTGAACATTGTGATGATTTACCTGTCCCGGCGGGTTGCCCGGCAGATGCGCCACGATGTGTTTGAAAATCTCACTGCCCTGCCGGTCAAATTCTTCGACGATTACCAGACCGGCGACATCATCAGCGTCATCACTTACGATGTGGATACGGTGAACCAATCCCTGTCCACGGACCTGCTGCAGCTGCTGCAAAGCGTGGTTACGGTGGTGGTATCCTTCTTTATGATGCTGAGCATTGCCCCGAAGCTGGTGAGCATTTTTCTGTTCACCATCCCCCTGACCATTCTGTTTACCCGGTGGCTGACTCGGCGGGTGCGGCCGCTGTTTCGCCGCCGCAGCACCAAGCTGGGCCTGCTTAACGGCTTTGTGGAAGAGATGCTCTCCGGTCAGAAGACCATCCGGGTCTACGGCCAGGAGGAAGCAGTGCTGGAAAAGTTTGATGAAAAGAACCAGGAAGCCGTGGACGCCTACACCATCGCCGAGGCCAACGGCACCATCACCGGCCCTTCGGTAAACTTTATCAACAACGTTTCTCTGGCACTGGTGTGCATCTTCGGCTCCATGCTGTTTCTGCGGGGCCAGGTGCGGCTGGGAGACCTGAGCAGCTTCGTCCAGTACTCCCGGAAATTCTCCGGCCCCATCAACGAAATGGCCAACATCATTGCCGAACTGCAAAGCGCCTTTGCTGCCATGGAGCGAGTATTCTCCCTGATCGACGCAGAGCCGGAACCTGCTGACCTGCCCCAGGCGGAAGTTCTGGATCATGTACAAGGAGATGTGCGGCTGGAAAATGTGAGTTTTTCCTACAACCCCGGTCAGCCCATCATTACGGACCTGAGCTTTCACGCCAAGCCCGGCAGCCTGACCGCCATTGTCGGCCCCACCGGGGCGGGAAAAACCACCATTATCAACCTTTTGATGCGCTTTTACGACGTGGACAGCGGGGCCGTTCTGGTAGACGGCAAGGACATCCGCACCCTGACCCGGGATTCCCTGCGGCGGGCCTACTCCATGGTGCTTCAGGATACCTGGCTGTTTCACGGCACGATTTTCGACAATCTGGCCTACGGCAAACCCGGCGCCACGTTAGAGCAAGTCGTTGCCGCCGCCAAGTCCGCCCACATTCACGGCTACATTTCCCGGCTTCCCCAGGGGTATGATACGGTGCTGTCGGACAACGGCACCTCCATTTCCAAGGGCCAGAAGCAGCTGCTGACCATTGCCCGGGCCATGCTGCTGGATGCCCAGATGCTGATTCTGGACGAAGCCACCTCCAACGTAGACACCCGGACAGAGCAGCGGATTCAGGCCGCCATGCGCCGTCTGATGGAGGGCAAAACCTGCTTCGTCATTGCCCACCGGCTGTCCACCATCCGATCGGCAGACCACATTCTGGTGCTGAACCAGGGCCAGGTGGTGGAGCAGGGCACCCACGAAGAATTGATGGCAAAACAGGGCTTTTACTGGGAGCTGTATCAATCCCAGTTTGAAAATCAGGCGGGCTGACCTCGTTTTGCCTGCCATAAGGAGAGATAATCTATGACATTTACTCCCATTGACCGGGAAACCTGGGAGCGCAAAGCGTATTTTGACCACTATTTTTCCCAGGTTCCCTGCACCTACAGTGCCGTTTTCCCTTTGGACATTACCTCCCTTCGTCAGCGGGGCGAAAAACTGTACCCTGCCATGCTGTATGCCATTACCACCATTGTCAACCGGCACCGGGAATTTCGCACAGCCATCAATCCCCAGGGCCAGCTGGGTTTCTATCAGCAGATGCACCCATGCTATACTGTCTTTCACAAAGACGATGAAACTTTTTCCAACATCTGAACCACCTATGCCCCGGAATACCGGGATTTCCTGGCAAACTACCAACTGGATCAGCAGCGCTACGGCAGCTGCAAGGGGATGATGGGCAAGCCGGAGCCGCCGGAAAACACTTTCCCCGTCTCCATGATTCCCTGGGCCAGCTTTTCCAGCTTCAATCTGAATCTGCAAAAGGGATATGACTATTTGCTTCCCATTTTTACCATGGGCAAATTCTACCAGGAAAAGGACAAAACCCTTCTGCCCCTTGCCATCCAGGTTCACCATGGGGTATGCGATGGATTCCATCTGTGCCGTTTTGTGGAAGAGCTGCAAGCGCTGCTGACGGAAACATTTCCTTCCCCACAGCAGTGAACTTTGTCAGCCTTTCCTACCCGTCGTAAAATAAAAAGACAGCCCGGAGTCTTCCTTGTCAGAAGATCCGGGCCTGTTTTCTTTTTCCCATGGATATCGCTTAAAGTTTCTTCTCCAGCAGCTCTGGATTCACTGCGTAGAGCAGGGCGTTTTCCTTGGTGATGATGCCCTGCTTGTACAGGCTGAGAATGTCAGAGTCCATGGTGCGCATGCCTTCTGCGCCGCCGCTGAAAATTGCGTTGTCAATCTGGTGGGTTTTTCCCTCCCGGATCAGATTGCGGATGGCACTGTTGATCTTCATGATTTCAAAGGCCGGCACCAGGCCGCCGTCCTTGGTGGGAATCAGCTGCTGGGAAACCACGCCCTCCAGCACCATGGAAAGCTGCACCCGCACCTGCCGCTGCTGATCTGCCGGGAACACGTCCACAATCCGGTCCACCGTCTTGGCGGCTCCCACGGTATGCAGGGTAGACAGCACCAGCTGTCCCGTCTCCGCCGCAGTCAGCACCGTATTGATGGTGGAAAAGTCCCGCATTTCTCCCAGCAAAATCACATTGGGGGACTGCCGCAGGGCGCCCCGCAGAGCGTCGGCATAGCTTCCCGTGTCATGGCTGACCTCCCGCTGGCTGATGATGCTCTGCTTATGGGAGTGGAGAAATTCAATGGGATCTTCGATGGTGATGATATGGCTCTTTCTGGTGTGGTTGATCCGGTCAATGATACAGGCCAGGGTGGTGGATTTGCCGCTGCCTGCCGAGCCTGTGACCAGCACCAGACCTTTTTTCCGGTTGGCCATCTCCATCACCGTCTCCGGGATATGCAGCTGCCGGTAATCAGGAAGGTTGAAGTACACCACCCGCAGCACCGCAGCAAGAGAGTTTCTCTGCATGTACGCATTGCACCGGAATCGTCCCAGACCCTGGATGGAGAAGGAAAAATCGTCGTCACCTGTGCGCAGCAATCCATCCATACTGCGCCCATTGCTCAGCTGATAAATCTGCTCAATCAGACTCCGGGTATTTTCCGGCATCAGACGCTGCTCGTCCACCGGCTCGATGGCATCCATGATTTTGAACGCCATGGGATAGCCGGAGATAATGAAGATATCCGAGGCTTTTGCCTCCACTGCCTTTTGCAAGGCTATCTGCATATTGTCCATGGTATCACTCTTCCCCGCTCCAGATTTCTATGGTTTCTTCCTGCCACGGCTGGGTGTTTTCCGTGTATTCCGAAAGCACTTCCCAGCTTTTTCCGTCAATTTTCAGCGTCAGTATGTAGCTGCAGTTTTCCCTGACCGGACACGACCAGGTTGCCCTGCCGGTTTCCGGCTCCCAGGAAAAGCCCAGCTGCTCCAGCGCCTGCTCCATGGAGCTGGTTTCCAGCAGCACGTCCAGCTGCTGCAGCATCGCTTCCTTCTTCCCCACCGCTTCATAGTACTGCTGCACGCTGTCCCCGTTCCTGCAGGTCAGCAGATAATCGTTTCTGCCGCTGAGGTAGGTCAGGATGCCGAAAATGCTCAAGGCCAGTACCACCAGAATCATCACCAGGGAGGTAATCCCTGTGGAAAAAATGCCGTTTTTCTTCATAGGCCATCCTCCTGGCGGAAATATTTCTGGCTTTGCAGCTGGAAGAGCGGACGATCCTGCCGGTACAGATACACCTCGATGCTGTAGCTGCAAAGGACATTGATGCCATTGGGCGCTGCCTGCACATCCACCTGAATGGCATAGTAGGGATTTTCCCAGGTCATGTTCCAGTTTTCGTCGTAATACAGGGTATAGCTTTGATCCGTCTCACTTCTCTCCAGGGTCTGGGCCACGGTCTGGGCGGCCAGAATGGCGCCGCTCATATCCTTGCTCTGCTCGCTTAAAATGGCTCCCTGGGAAAACAGGCGCACGATCACCGCCAAAGCAATGGAAAAAAACAGGATCACCATTGCCATTTCCATGAAAAAGCTTTGCCAGAAGCCGGACCTGTTCATACCGTTCCCTCCCCGCCGTTCCATCCAATGGTCAAAGACAGCGTCCTGCCATTTTCCGCGGTGGCTGTCATGGTCAGAAGATCTCCTTCCTGCTCCAGGGAAAAGGCCTGAAGTCTGGCAATGCTGTCACCGCTGTCCCAGGAAAAGCCCTCCTGTCCCTGGTCCACGCTGGCGTATTCCCGCAGCGTTCCCTGGTAGAAGAAAATCCGGGTCAGGTAGTCCTGTCCATCCCAGGTTTCCCGGATGGTCAGCACCGGCTGACCGTCCTGCTGGTCCAGATATACCGTTTCCGATTCACCGCAGGAGTGGATTTTGTTGGCCACATAGGACAGAGACGACCGCAGTGCATTGTTGGCCTGCATGGATTGGGTAACCTGTTTGTATACCCTGGCACCCATCAGCGTCAGCAGCACCGACAATATGGCAAATACCGCAAAAACCGCAACCATGCAGAAGGTCTGCACGCTGCTGTGGTGTCGTTTCACATTTCTCATCCTTCCTTCTGTCAGTGCTCTGACGATGCTCCCTTTCTGACCACGTCCACAAAGGGCAATGTGTTCTGTCCCAGCAGGGAATATTCAATCACATACTTCTTTCTGTCAATCTGCACCCCGTAATGCTCCTCCAGGTAGGATACATCCCCTGGATAAAAGCCTTCTGTGGCATAGCAGTTCACCGCTGCCGCCACAATGGCCCGCTTTACGGTATCCAGTTCTTCCTGCTGTACATAGTTCTCCGTGGCCCGGACAGCCAGAAGCGCCCCTGCCAGGGCTGCTGTCAGCACCAGGGCCATGAGAATTTTCCCCATATTTCGGGCAAGATTGTGCTGCCTGTATAACCGCATGCTGCCGCCTCCTTAGCCGATGGCAGACATAATGCCCAGCAGCGGCAGCATCACCGAGAACAAAATGGCACCCACCGAGGCAGACAGGGCGCCCACCAGAATCGGCTCCACCAGCGCAATCAGCCGCTCAATTTCTTCCAGGGCTTCCGCCTGATAGATCTGTGCCAGTTTGTGCAGCACCGTATCCATGGAGCCGGTTTTTTCTCCCGTCCAGAGCATTCCTGCATAAAGGCCCGGGAAGATTTTTTCTTCATTCACCGCCTGGGCCAGGGATTGGCCGTCTTCCATCCGGCTGTGAATGGCCTCTACCCGGCTGCGGAACTCCCCATCCGGCAAAAGCCCGGGAATCCGCTCCAGTGCCTGCTCCGTCTGGTAGCCTCCGGCCAGCAGCATGGACAGCACATTGGCAAACCGGGCCGCGAAAAACTTTTCTTTTGCCCGGGATACGCCGGGAAATACCGACAAAATCCGGGAAATAATCTGGCCTTTGCCCATCTTCATTGCCCAATAGCCGGACAGAATGGCCGCCAGCAGCGCCACCAGGAACACCAGTACAATCTTACCCAGCAGCGGGCCCAGCGCTGCGGCTCCGGTGACGGGTCCGCCCAGGGACTGCATCACATCGGTGAAAATCGGCACAACTTTCCACACCAGCACCGCCACCACCAGGGTCATGGCGAAAATAGACATGGAAGGAGACAGCACTGCCTGCCGGATCTGCCGCATCATCCGGGACTGGTTGTCATAATATACCGTCAGTCCCTCCAAAACCCCTTCCAGATTGCCGGAGCCCTCTCCGATTTGCACCATTTTCACCATATACTCCGGGAATACGCCGCTGCTTTCCAGGGCAGTGGACAGGGTATAGGTTTCCAGATAGGTCTGCCGCACCTGGGAGAGCATCTGAGCGCCCTCCTTGGACATGCTCTGGCCCATTGCCTCCATGCCGTCATCCAGTCCGATTCCGGATTTCACCAGCAGGGCCAGCTGCGAGCAAAATACTGTCAAATCCTGGGGATTCAAAACTTTTTCTTCTTTTACAGCCGTGTTTACCATCAGAAATGCCATCTCCTTCCCGGGGATTTAATAAAACTTCAAGGATGTGTACATACTGCCGTCGCCGATATACTTTGCGAAAGAGCCGCCGGAAGCTTCAAACGTCGGGTCCATCCGCTGCCATTGGTTGCCTTCAAAGTATATGCGCACCGTAACCCATCCTACATTTTGCAAATATACTTCATTCCATGCATGATTCAGGTCCTGCTCGGAAACGGTTCCCACCACAAGCTTGGCAGGGATTCCCTGGGCCCGAAGCATAGCCGCCATAACCGCCGCATAGTCAAAGCAAATTCCTTTTTTGCTGTCCAGAATGGCATCCACATCCGGCAGATAGCCGCTTCGTATGGACTCGGCCTTGGGCGTATCATAGCGGATGGTTTTCGTAATCCACCGATACACCACCGCCAACTTCTCGATGTCCGTCTGGGCGTTGCTGCAAAGGTCCATGGATTTGCGAACCACCGCCGAGCTGCTGTCGTAGCAGACAAACTGATTGGGACAAAGGAAGGGCGCAAACTCACTGTCCAGCGTAACAGTGATCTGGGCAGAGAACAGTTCAAAATAGCGGTTGTCCTCTTTATTCTGCATAATGCGAACGGTATAGGTACCGTCTCCCATCTGCAGAGGAAAGGCTTCCCACTGCCCCTGGTTATTCAGGTCGTAATTGTAGCGCACATCCTCTTTGATAATCTGCACCTTCAGCCGGTTTTCGACACCGGATTGGGCCACCATCACATACCCTTGGGAAGCATTGGATGCGTCGATCATCGAGCCGTTTCGCTGGTATGTTACGTCCCCGGGGGCAGTATTTTCCAGAATTTCCACTGTTCCGGTATAGCTGCCATCCGCCCCGGCCTCTACGGAAACCAGCTCAGAGACTTTTGGCCCGGAAGCACCGCAGGATGCCAGCAGAACAGCACACAGTACCGCAGCAAACAATATGGCTTTTTTTCTCAAATATACTCCCCCTTTCCCGGCGAATTCCTATAGAATCATAGCACAATACCGCCGAAAATTCAACTTGAAATCCCCTGTACAGCAGTTTGTGTCTGTACAGGGGATTCCCATTTGGTCAGAATTGCAGGAAGCTCTGGGGGTCTTCGGCCAAAGCCTGCTGCCGCTGCCGCTGAACTCTGGCGTCCCAATCCTGGGGATTTTCCACCATGGCAGCAATATCACGAATCATTTGCTCTGCTTGCTCCGGAGCGTAAATGTGTTCCTTCGGCAGGAAATTCCCATCATGCAGTGTGTTGGAAAATCCCAGAATCACCTGGTTGTGCAGGAATGCCCGGTTCACTGCCGACAAAATTTCGTTTCCGTGGTTGATATCCAGATAAATATCACTTTGGCGGAACAGCCTTCCCGCCATGTCCGTTTTCACGCCGGGGTAAAGGTGCACATTTTCATATTTCCCCATGGCCAGCAGCTTGGAGGACATCTCCGTCAATGCGGCAATGTGGAACTGAATCTGGGGCAGCGCCGACACAATCTGCTCGCAGTGCTCGATCTGGTCAGAGTTGGTGCAGATCAGCGCCGTGGGGCGATGGCGGTTTTCCCTGCGGAACGGATACAGGAAGCCTTTCAGCTTCACAATCTGGGGATCGGCCTTCAGCTGCATCAGCCGGTCATATGCCATTCTCTTCTGCACATAAATCCGGGCGGTTCTTCTGGCCTCACCCCGCAAAATCATCTGCATATTTCCGGGGATGGCATCTGCCACCGGTTCCTGCCAGAACAGCACGTCCTTCTTCGACTCCCCAGGCAGGTAGCAGGACACAAAGAACGGCGTAGACAGGGAATTGAAGAAAATCCGGTCCTGATCGTGGCCGGTCAGGCGCAGGAAATAGGCAATGAATTCCGTTTTGTTATTGAAAATCCGAACCGTGTCTCCCATATTCAGCAGAATATCCTGGGTCACAAAATTTTCTACAATAACCTCTCTGCCGCTGGGAGAGAAATAGGATTTGACAATCCGTTTACCCTTGGCATCGCAGCTGGTTCTGGCATATACCGCACCGAACTGATTGTAGTGGTCAACATAACGCACCACGCCTTTTTCGTCCTTCCACTCCACCTGCCGCACATGGCGCCGATGGGTGGGGAAGGCAAAGAAGATTCTGCCCCGCTCATAGCAGGAATCGGAAATCTTTCCTGCCAGGTTGGATGCGGAAATCTCCCAGAAGTCCGGAATGGGAATCTCATTGAAATATCTGGGTCTTCCGAAGCTGTTGGGGGCGGTGCTGTAGTCTCCAAGGAAGTACCCGTAAATGGACTGTACGTCCTCCGGCAAAAAGCCGTCATCGTCAATCACCAGAGCCGGGAAATCGCAGCCTGCCATTTTGAAGGACTGGTGCAGACTCTTGCTGTCTGGCTGGTAGGAATCAAACAGCAGAATCACATTTTCCTGCATAGTACCATTTCCCATTTCTTCTCCACCTCTTTCGTCAGGAATTCATCTGCCTTCTGATAAGAATATTCGTGGAAGGCCTCCAGATCCGCCTGGGTAAACAGCTGCACAATCCGCTGCGCCAGCAGCTTCACCCGTTCCTTGCCGTCCATCTGATCCTGAACCGGGATAATATAGCCGTTTCGCTCATGGTCCACAAAGGTCTGATTGCCGTACCGGACATCGAAGCCGATGATGGGCAGTCCGGAGCCGATGGCTTCCATCAGCGTCAGACCAAATCCTTCACTGGTGGAGGCGGAAATATAGCCTTCGTACATCTTGTAGATATCATCCAGCTTTTGCTGGCCCATCAGATGGACATATGCCCCGCATTCCTGGGTTTTGATTTGCTCACGCAGTCCGGGTTCTTCCACACCTCTGCCATAAATATCCAGGGTCAGATCCGGAATTGCCTTTCTCGCCAGAACCACCGCATCGATAATCCAGTCCACATGCTTTTCCGATGCCAGTCTGGATGCGGTAATCAGAGAATGCTTCATTCTGGGATTTTCAGGATATTTCTTCTGAGCGATGCTGCCCACGGGAATGGTGAAGATCGTGGGCTGTACCGATTTGTAGTGCTGGAACTGCTGACGCAGCAGCTGGTTCTGCACATCAGTGGCCGTAATGTAAAAATCGATGTGCTTATACTGGGCAAAAGCGTACTCATAGTAATTATTCCAGAGAATATTCACATCATTGGTGCTGCTTTCGCTGAAGTGGTCCGCATGAATGACCACGCCCACCCGGGCGGGGCCGGCGTTTTCCAGAATTGCCTGACCGATACCGGTGGTACGGTCAATAATCAGCACATCCTTGTCTGTCAGGTTCAGCTGCTGCACCATCTTCCCAACCAGTTCCTCTTTGGAAAACAGCATCCGATCCGGGAAGCGGTATACAGACTGATCCCCGGTTACCTGCTCCTCGTAGGCTGTGGTTCCGTCCTCATTGAAAAATCTGCGCAGATACAGATTGGCCTTATTGTCCAGGGGTGCGTAATATTCCGAGAAGATTCTGCAATGGGTAAAGTAGTCCTTGCGGATCAAAAAGCCCTTGGATACCATTTCCACCCGGTGAACCAGATCACTTTGCGCATCCACCATGAATGCCGTGTAGAAATTGTTCTTTCCCTCGAACATATACCGGACGATGTTTCCTTCCCGGTTGCGGGTGAAGCGTCTGCCGCCGAAACTCTTTTCCAGCTGTCCCAGGGTATAGGTCACAGGGGTCACCTTACAATCGGTGAAGAATGTGTACAGCCAGATAATCTCCTGATCCTCGAATCCAATATTCCGGGTCATATGGGCCAGAGGGTCCCGGGGGAACATGTCCGTAAAAATAAACTTTGCCGGCTGATGGATGTTGCGCAGCATCTTTGCCCGGTATGCCTGGGCGTATTCCACGCCGCTGCTGGCCCATCCTATTCCAAGATTAAAATTATAGATCATATTCGGCTCCTTCTCTCATCGGAAAACAACGTGCAGCTGAGAATCCGCATCCATATAGACGTCACTGAGCAAGATACACCGCACCAGGTTCTGTTTGATCTGCAATTCCATCTTCCGATACGACTCAAACGCATCATTCTGATACTCATTGACCAGATTCTTCTGGGCAACGGATCTGCCCAGAACCGCAGACTGCAGCTGCTGCAGATAGTCAACCTCTTCCACCCAGGCATCGTCGATCACAGACAGTACCGCAATGCGCATAAAGGTTTCCAGTCCGGACTGGCTGCCGATGCGCTCCTTTTGCGCCTGGAGGCTGGCTTCCACCCGCTGCATCAGATACGCCTGCACCTCGGACTTACGGCGATAGGAAAGGCAGTGATCGTTCTGGGACACCCGGTAGGAGATATTGTCCAAAAGATACCGGTTCACGGCCTGCCGGTCCAGCTTTCGCTGGGAGCGCAGGAAGCGCCGGATGTTCTCCTCGGCAATCTCCATCAGTCTGGACACCGGGATGGTTCCGCCGTCCAGGAGTCGGTTGCGCAGCTCATAAATCAGACTGCGCTGCTTTTTCACCACCCGGTCATAGTCCATAGCCATTCTCCGGGAGCGTGTGGCGTACTCTTCCTCCAGGGACTGGGCTTTGTTTACAATCTTTTGGATTTTTTTCTGTCTGGGCGGTTTTTTCCGTTTTTCCAGTTTCTCAACCTGTTCAATCTGATTGCGCTTTACCACGTCATCGGTCAGCGCCACAAAGAACTGGCTGGACCCCGGGTCACCCTGACGTCCGGCCCGTCCCCGGACCTGCCGTTCCAGGCGTTTGCTGGCCATCCGGCCAATGCCGATTACCGCCAGGCCGCCCAGCTCTTCCACATACTGGCCCAGTTTGATGTCGGTACCTCTTCCGGCCATGGCGGTGGCCACGGTTACTGCCTCCATCTGTCCCGCCTCTTTGATAATTCCCGCCTCCCAATAGGCGTTGTTGGCGTTCAGAACGTTGTGGGCAATCTTGTTGCGGATCAGTTCCTGGGAAACCCGCTCCGTTTCCGCAATGGTGGAAACCACAATCAGCACCGGTCTGCCGCCGCGGTACAGTTTCAGCGCCGTTTGAATGGCCTGGTCAAACTTTTCATCCTCCGTGGCAAAATACACGTCAGGCAAATCTCTGCGGATTACCGGTTTGTTGGGGGGAATGGCAATGACCTTGGTGCCGTAGCTGTTGGTCAGCTCGTCTTTGTTATCCAAAATCGTGCCGCTCATGCCAGCCATTTTGGGAAACAGCCGGAACAGGTTCTGATAGGTAATGGAGGCCACAGACCGGGTCTCCATGGAATCTTTCAGCCCTTCTTTGACTTCGATGGCTTGATGCTGACCGCCCCGGAGTTTGACACCAGGCAGAATCCGCCCGGTTCCGGAATCCAGCAGCATCAGTTTTCCATCCTGGGCGATGGTATAATCCCGCTCTTTCTGAAACAGCACATGGGCCCGAAGTGCCAGGTTCACGTGCCGGTTAATTTCAAAGTATTGGTTATCGTAGAAATTTTCAATCTGGAAAAAGGTCTGCGCCCGGGCAACTCCCTGGGTCGTCAGCCAAACCTTTCCTTCCACGGTTTCATAATCCGTGTTCTCTTCCAGCATGGTCACAAACGTATCCGCCAGTTGGTACAGATTCGACTGTACCCGGGGCGAACCGGAAATGACCAGAGGCGTCTGGGCGCTGTCCAGCAAAACCGAGTCCGCTTCATCCACAATTACATAGTGAAACGGCCGCATAAACCGGTCCTGGGCAGAACGCACCAGATTGTTGAACAGGTAATCAAATCCCAAGGTGCCGTGGGTGGTATACACAATATCGGCCCTGTAAATTACCCGTTTTTGGTCATTGGTCAGGGTCTTTTCCTGCTTCATTTGGGCTTCCACTGCCACGGTCAGTCCCATGAAGCGGAAAACCGGCTCCATCTGCTCATAGTCCCGAAGGGCCAGGTAGTCATTGGTGGTGACTAAGATAGCACCTTCTCCTGTCAGGGCATTTAAGTACAGCGGCAGGGTTGCCACCAGAGTCTTTCCCTCTCCGGTGCCCATCTCCGCCAGGCAGCCCTCATGCAGCGCAATGCCACCGAGAATCTGCACATCGAAGGGCGCCATATTCAATATCCGTTCATCCGCTTCGCACATGGCGGCAAAGGCCTCCGGCAGGAGCTGATCTTCGGTTTCTCCGTCCTCCAGACGTTTCCGGAACTGCTGGGTCAGGCCGGACAGCTGGTCATCCGGCAGGGCCTTCATGGTATCCTGCCAGGAGCGAACCTGCTGCAGAATTTTTTGGTAGCGCTTTAACTCTCTATCCATTCTCACGTTCCACTTCTTCTATGGTGACATGATGGAAGCAGAATGCGGTGGCTCCCGCATTCATCAGTTCCATTCGGTAACTATAGGTTTTCAAAGGGCAGCGAAAGCACATGCTTTCCCCATTTACAATCAGAAAACCCGCTTCCTCTTCAAACTTATCCAGAAAAACCAGCCGCACAACACAGCTGCCGCCTTCCGGATACTCCATATCCACGCTGATCCGGTACTCCGTTTCCCCGTCAATCATGGGAAGGGACGGCTCGATTCGCTGCATCTGGTAGTTGGTTTTGGAGTACCAGGTTTTGATGACCGTTCCCGGGGGCATCAGACGATTTTCAAAGAATACAGTCCGCTTCCCCCGAAATTCGACTTTGGAGCCGTAAAGATAGGTGTTGGATGCATATTCATTCCAGTAAATGATCCATTTTTCTCCTGTCATTTTGTGATCTCCTGTCGCAGCTGGCTGTAGCTGTCTGCGAAATCCTCCCGCAGGATTTTACGGAACTGACTTGTAAACCACTGCACAATACCATAGGTATTGTCATTATGGCGGCCATGGAGTCCTCGGCCGTAAATATTTGCGTCTTTCATACTCAGCTCTGCCAGCATTTCATGGTAAGCTTCCCGGTCATAGTCATCTTCCAGCATATACGAAAGAATCAGCTTGGTTTTTCCCCAATCCGCGTTTCGGAATTTCTCCCAGAAACGCTGATCCAGATTCTGTGCTGCCTGGATGGTGGTATCCCCGCCGTAAAGCAGCAGCAAATCCAGGGATGTGGGGAATCCTCCCGGGCGGTTTCTTTTTTCATTCAGGGCAACCGTGCCCAGATTCACCACAGGCTTACCCACAATCACCGCATGGGGCTGCAAATCGCAGCCATAGTACAGCGCACCGGTGGAACCCATGGAGTTTCCTGACAAGATTACCTCGTCAGCGGAAAAGCGCAGCTGCTGTCGGTATTTTTCCAGGATGGAAACCATCAGCTTTTCGTACTCTTCCGAGCCGATGTAGAAGCTGCCGCCTTCCAGGCGGGCTTCGGCAATCAGCAGGAAGGGGCTTCCCAGCTTGCGCATCATATAATAGCCTTCAAATCCTTCTCTGGTTTTATAACCGGAGAAATAGACATTCAGCGGCGGCTTCCGGTCGCCGGGGTCAAAGTAGCAGAAAATCTCTTCCCGCTGGGAGGTGACGTACCGTTCTCCCCCCGGGATGAAATATCCGTAAGGTCCCCGGGAATACCGGTCATGCAGCGCAATAATTTCCAGCGTCCCCGTACCTTTGGCGTGGATGCTTACAAAGAGGAAGCCTTTCTTCCGGGCTTTCATCTGCACCGGTTCTTTCAAAGACTCCTCGTCGAAAGTCCAGGTCTGCAAAACATCTGCCAAGGACCCCGCAACAAACAGCACCGCGTTCAGCGTAATGGATACACCGGGGCTTTTCCGGTATTCCAGCCAAAAATCAATGGTCTGCCCCTCTTCCAGGGGGATGTTGTTTTTCCAGGATGCTGTCTGGGTAAATTGAGAGCCAAAGGCTCCTTCCAGCCGCAGTGCGCAGTTGCCCATCCAGGAAACCTGCCCGTGAAAGTTCCGGGAGACCGTCAGCTGGGACATCTGGTATTTTTCACCATAGGGACTGGGGAAAAACCACAGGGCATCTTCCTTCAGAAACCGGACAATCTGCTCCCGGGACCAAATCTTGCCCAATTTGCAGGCGAAGTAATACCGGCACCGGTTCAGGTCTACCTGATTGGACGCGAACAGCGTGTGGGCTTTTGTCAGCGGATGCAGCAGCTGACACTCCTCCGGGGTTGGGGTCCGGTCCAGAATCACCGCTTCATAGGATCGCACGTCCTCTGGCGGCTGGGTAAACGTTTCCAAGCAGTCCAGCACCACGTTCTTTGCCAGCGGTATGTTATTCCATTGTTCTTGCTTCCCCAGCAAAAGAATGCGGATCTCATTCAAAGGAATCCAGTACCCCTTTCCAGTTTTCTACCTGTGTTTTGGTGTCAAATTGCTTGCCAATTTCGTATGCGCAGACCATGGCCCTGTTCCAGTTGGCCAGTTCATCCAGATAATACCGCAAGGCCTCGAATAAAGACCTGGGGCTGGTCAGCACAATTCCGTTTTTTCCGGAAACCACAAATTCCGACGGGTACAGCAGAATCTGGGGGATTCCCATACTAATGGCCACAATGCGCAGATACACATCCCGCACATTGCGAAAATCCACAATCAGCCGCTGCTGACGCAGACACCTGCTCACCGCCAGTTCATCCACACATTGCTGGGCAAAGCAGCGCTGGGACAGGCTTTTCACAGGTTCGGCATTCTCGGTTTGCTCCTGCTTTTCCTGCGGCGCCTGAAGCCAGGGAAGGCCCGCTTCTTCCAAAAAGCCGCGAACCTGCTGCAGCAATTTCTGCTCCAGACCATATGTGGCTTCCCGGGTGAATAAGTACAGCTGGGCATCCGGGTTTTCCAACAAATACTGTCCCAAAGCTACAGCCAGCCACTTAAAAACCTCGGGCTTTAAACCATCCACCGGCACCAGGATTTTCTGGCTGGTGGTCTGCTGGCTCTTTCCGAAGTCCGGCCGGCTGTCAAAGGGTGTAATCACCGTGCAGTTAGGAAGCTTCTCTTTTCCGCGCTTCTGAAGCAGCCGCAGACTCTGCTGGGAATCGCAAATCAAATGTCGGGCCGCACCCAGGGCCTGGATGAATGCGTTGTCCTCCAGGTCCCACCGGCCTTCAAATACAGAAAGAATCAGCCGCTTGTTCCGGAACACCCGCTCAATCAGCGGCATGTGCAGCGGATGCAGGGCGGCGCAGAAAATATCCCGCTCAGAACCCCTGCCGATGTACTCCCGCACAACCTCCGCAATCACCTGTTCCAGACTGTCATAGCGCTGACTCCGGAAGGGCAGCTCCCAGACACACCCCCACCGCTCCAGGCGGAAATTGGGGAATTGGGGGTTGACTTGCACATGTCCGTCCTGAAAAAAGCGGCGGATTCGCCAATTTCCCCCTTCGTCCAGATAATCCTGATAGTAGGGCATTCCCTGCTGATAGATAATCGTGCTGGAAACAAATCCTCTGTCATCATAGAGATTTTTCCGCCGCAGGCAGCCTCCCTCGTACAGATCGATCCGGATCAGGTTTCCGTCCTCACCAAATTCAATTTGGGCATACTTCTGTCCGTTGCGCATGGCAACCACGGCGAACATGGTGTAGAGGAATTCCGTTCCCTCCGGCCATTTCAGATTGTGGTAGGACAGCAGCGCCGCTTTCTTCCGGGAAATGGACTGAATGGCGTCAAAGCAGGACCAGTAAGGGGCATGATAAACGCCCTGTCTGTGAAGAAAATGGCGAAAATTGGGGGCATAGCTCAGCAGCATAATTTCAAACGGCGCAATCCGGTTGCGGTGGAACAGCTGAACATGTTTTACTGTATCGTCAAATTCCGTGTGCATACGCCGGGAATACCAGCTCTGCTCCTGCTCGGACCAGCTGTCATCGGCATACCAGGCCGGAATAAAATGTAGCACTGTCCACTTCCCCCTCACAGAAAGACCCAATAGGAGTCAAAAGATATTACGGTTTCAAACTCCCGGTACACATTCACGCATACGCCGGTAAGCATCATCACCACCGACGGCAGCATCATCAATCCCGCAGCCACGTCCCCGTAGAACTGCCATACCAGCGGCCCTGCTACGCAGATACTCATTACTGTAGCACTGATCAGGCTGAGAATCAAGACCACCCGGGTCAGATACCGTTTGGTTTTCTTTCCGGAGGGAATATTGCACAGAGAATCGTTGCTTTTCAGCAGCTGCTCCGCCATTTCTCCCGGCGACACCAGGATCATGGAAAAGACTACCGTCAGCAGATAGATAATTCCGATGTATATGCCCACGCCTACAGGTTCCATAAAGGACAGTTTGTCCACCAGCCACTGCAAATCCGTCACATCCCGCAGCAGATACCGGGCAAATACCAATGCCATCTGCAGCAGGTTAAACACCGCTGTGGCAAACACCGCCGGCAGAACGCCCACCGGATTGAGCTTGACGGCAATATAGTTTTTATCCGCATAGATGTTGTGAATGGAAATCCGCTGCACCGGCATCCGGAATTCCGCATGTTCCATGTTCAGCGTAATCAGCATAGCCGCCAGAGCACACGCCGCAGGCAGCATCAGCTCCTCCGGAGAACACCCGGAGACCATCACGATAATACTCTCCAGAATGTTGACCAGAATCAGCACAGACTGTCCGCCGATACCGAACTGCTTGTTCTGCTCGCTGAGCCAGAGAATCATCATGGCGCCGGCAATCATCTGCAGTCCTGCGGTTACTTCCACAACCATCGCCGGCCCGGCCGCCGGATCGAAATGCAGCTGTGTCACCATTGCCATGGCCTGGTACACAGCGAAAAGATAACAAATGATCCACAGCACCTGATTGGTCCTTCTGATCGACATTTTGGACCGGGAAACCGCCCGGCGAATGGTGGTAACCACCATCACCAGGATGGAAGCCAGCATATAAGGGGAAATGCCCAAGGCAAATACGGAAATCTTCCGGATATCACCGCCCAGGGCCATCCCCAGAAAGGCCTCCGCATTGGCATCCGTCAAAAGATACTGACTTTGGTCAATTCCGTACAGGACGATCCGCCTGCCCAGCATGTAAACCAAGAGAATCCAGGCAGTGTAACTGAGCTTGGACAAAAGCAAATGGTCTTTTTTCGTTTTTTCCAAGACTTCCTCCTATAACAAATTAGTGACCATATACCAGACATGGTCACTAATTTGTTTTCCATTATACCATTACATTGGGTCAGAGGGAGTTTTTACTTCTGGTCCTTCTGATCCTTGTTTTCTTCGTCATCGTCGTCCTTTGCCGCTGCGAAGAATCCCTTCTTGTTCTTCTTATCGTAGATCAGCTTCGCCGCACCGGCAGCAGCCACCAAGGGCAGAATGCCCCACTTGGCAGCATTCAGCAGGCCGTTTTCACCGCCGGCCAGAGGTACTTCTTCGTCGTCAATGAACTCTTCCTCAATGTCTTCCACTTCCAGAGGCACTTCCTCCAGCAGAGCACTTTCGCTTGCAGACAGGCTCTCGCTGATGGACAGGCTCTCGCTAATGGACAGGCTTTCGCTGGTAGACAGACTTGCGGAAACACTGGCGCTTTCAGAAGCACTTTCAGAAGTGCTGGTACTTTCGGAAGCGCTTTCGGAATCGCCCGGGTTGTTTTCATTGCTTCCCTCATTGGAACCACCACCGCTGGCGGAGGCGCTGGCAGAAGCACTCAGACTTGCGCTGGTGGAGGCGCTCAGGCTTGCAGAGGTGGAAGCACTCAGGCTTGCGGAGACGGAGGCACTCAGGCTCTCAGAGGTGGAAGCGCTCAGGCTTGCGGAAACGGAGGCACTCAGGCTCTCAGAAGTGCTGTCACGCTCACTCTCGGAGGTGCTTTCACTCTCGCTTTCAGAGATGCTGTCGCTCTCAGAGGTGCTCTCGCTCTCGGAAGTGCTCTCGCTCTCGGAAGTGCTCTCGCTCTCGGAAGTGCTCTCGCTCTCAGAGGTGCTCTCGCTCTCGGAAGTGCTCTCACTCTCGGAAGTGCTCTCACTCTCGGAAGTGCTCTCGCTCTCAGAGGTGCTCTCGCTCTCAGAGGTGCTCTCGCTCTCGGAAGTGCTCTCACTCTCAGAGGTGCTCTCACTCTCGGAAGTGCTCTCACTCTCAGAGGTGCTCTCACTCTCGGAAGTGCTCTCGCTCTCAGAGGTGCTCTCACTCTCGGAAGTGGAAGTGCTTTCGCTCTCGGAAGTGGAGGTGCTTTCGCTCTCACTCTCGGAAGTGGAAGTGCTTTCGCTCTCGGAAGTGGAGGTGCTTTCGCTCTCAGAGGTGGAAGTGCTTTCGCTCTCGCTCTCAGAGGTGGAAGTGCTTTCGCTCTCAGAGGTGGAAGTGCTCTCGCTCTCAGAGGTGGAAGTGCTTTCGCTCTCAGAGGTGGAGGTGCTTTCGCTCTCGCTCTCAGAGGTGGAAGTGCTTTCGCTCTCGGAGGCGGAAGTGCTCTCGCTTGTGGAGGCGGAAACACTGTTGCTCAGGCTGGTGGAGATGGAGACACTCTCACTATTTGCTTCCGACATAGAAGTGGATGCACTGGCAGAATTGCTTTCACTCAGGCTTTCCACCTTGGAATCCGATTCGGCTGCGCTGGTGGAGTTGCTCTTACTGGTGCTCTCTGCCTCAGTAGCAGAAGCAGCAGCGCTCAGGGAATTGCTGACACTCAGGCTTTCCGCAGTGGAAGCGGAGATACTCAAGCTCTCGCCAATGCTCTCGCTCTTATCGCTTGCATCGGATGCAGAGTTGGAAATGCTGGTGGAAAGGGTCTCGGAAGCAACCTGGCTGATAGATTCGCTCTCGCTCTTCACCTGGCTCAGAGACGTGCTGGCAGAGGTGCTTTCGCTCATGTACTCGCTCTGTGCCTCGCTGAGAGATGTGCTTACGGAAGCACTGTCCTCAGCGCTCACAGACTGGCTATATTTCACGCTTTCGCTTGCTGCCTCGCTGTCCTTCAGGCTCGCAGACAGACTGGTGGAAGCGGACCTGCTGGCGGATTCACTGGTAGATTTTCTCTCAGATGCCTGTGCAGATGCACTCTGGCTGTTGGTGGTGCTGGCTTCGGCACTTGCAGCAGCAGATTGGCTGTTCTTCACGCTGAGACTTGTCGCCTTGCTGAGCGAATCGGCCAGGGCGGTGCTGACAGACAAGCTGGCAGAGGTGCTGTCATACAGAGACTGAGAAGCCTGCTCAGAAGTCAATCCGCCAGACAGGGATTCGTAATAAGATGTAGACAAGCTGGCAGCTTCGGATGCACTGGCAAGATTCTTGATGGCTTCCTTCTGCTCCGGTGTCAGATAGCTGAAGAACGTATCGATAATCCATCCCGTAATCGGGCCACCGCCCCATTCGTGAACCAGTCTGATCACCTGCTCAAAGATGCCCATGTCTCTATCCGGAATACCCTGTTCATACAGAGAATCATAGGTACTGTTGGCAATGTTGGCACTTTCGCTGGCGTTGCCAATTTCGCTCTGGGCATCTGCATAGCTTTGGGACAAGCTAGCTGCCTCAAACTCGGACAAGGAGATGGCCTCAGAGACCTTAGCTGCTTCCTCGGATTCAAATGCAGAAACAGACTCAGCGATGCTCTCCGACTCAAAAAGGCTGGTAGAAGCGCTGGCCGATTCGCTCTTTTCAACACTGTCCTTGATAGAAGCGCTCTCCTTTTTCAGCTCGCTGGCGCTGGCAGAGGCGCTGTCGCTGGCGGAATCAGATTCACTTTCAGAAGCAGACAGGCTGGCTGCTGCACTTTTGCTGGCGGAAGCGCTGGTGCTGGCCTCGCGGCTTTCGCTGACAGAGGCGGAAGCACTGGCGGAGACACTCTCCGCAGACAGGCTGGTGGAAGCGGAAGCGCTGGCAGCCGCACTGGCAGAAACGGAGGCAGCCAAGCTTTCCGATGCAGAACTCTCTACAACAGAATTGGAAAGAGATTCAGACTTGCTCTGGCTGACAATGCTGCTGTTGGACTCGGAGCCGGAATCCACCGCAGCATCGCTGGTGGCTTCGGAATTGCTGTTGGAATTGGACTGGCTCACCACTTCGGAATAGCTGTCAGCGACAGCTTCGCTGTTGGACACAGACTGGCTATCCACCGTGGAATCGCTGGTGGAAGCAGAGGTGCTGTTTTCCTGAGACTGGCTCTGCGCTTCGGTGGTGCTGGCGACAACAGACTCACTGCTTACCTCAGACTGGCTCTCAACCGCGGAATAGCTTTCCGAAGCAGTGCTGTCCGTGTAAGCCTGGCTGGATGCCTCTGTGGTCTGGCTTTGCGCAACGGTAACGCTGTCGGAATGGGCCTCAGATACACCATCAGCCTCCTGGGTAGTTGCTGCGACAGGTACCGTCGTTTCGTTTACCAGGTCAAAGACGATACCGCCCTCAGCAGGCTGTTCTACCTCTGCTGCGTATACCACATTGCTTTCTGCAACAACATTGGCTCCGCCCAGGGCAACACCCACAGCGGCAGCGCCACGCAAAGCAGCGGCGGCTAATTTCTTACTTCCCTCATTCATTTTCATCACTCCTATGATTACAATTGCCGTTGTAATATCCTACTGCTCCCGCAGGCAGGATATCACAGTGTTTCTAATACTTACAACAGTTTTTACATGTATTCCAGCCCGAAAACAGGCAGGAAGAATATGCTAACCGTATTATAACGCGTTGTGATTGATATTTCAACATCAATATTCGAATATTTTTCAAAAATTTGTTATTTTTTTCAGCATCTTACTTATAATTTTCCATTTACTGTAAGCATTGCCTGTGAGATTTGTCCTTTTCCCGCCCGACTGTGTTCCCGGGGGAACTTTCCCCATTGTCCAGAGCATCCGCTTTTTCTTTGGATGGGCATAAAAAAGCAGACACGATCTGTGTCTGCTTTTTCCATATTTTCGTTCCAGCCGGCACCTCAGATTCTCCAGGGCCTCGGTCAGGCCGGCCGCCGTCAGCGTTTGTTTCCAAACTTCCGCAGCTGCGCCGGGGTTATTGCTGGTGGAAAACCTCCGCCAGCGCCAGAATGTTTTCCGGGGGAACGTCAAAGGCAATGGCATGGGTGGGCGCCCAGATATAGCCGCCGTCCTTGCGCAGAATCTTCGCTACCCGCAGCGCTTCGTCCTTGACTCCCTGGGGTGTGGCATAGGGCAGACACCGCTGGGTGGATACGCCGCCCCAGAAAGCCAGCTTGTCGCCGTAAAGCGCCTTCACCTTCTCAATGTCGTATACCTCCGGCTGGAAAGTCTGATAGCAGTCCAGGCCGATCTCAATCAGATCCGGCAGAATTTCATTGCAGTCGCCGCAGGAGTGCTGCAGCACATATTTGCCCGCCGCCTTTGCCTTGGCATACATCCGGGCCATCCGGGGTTTGATAAAGTGGCGCCAGTGGGCCGGGCCCATAATCAGACCCCTCTGCTGGCCCCAGTCATCGCCAAAGTAAATGCCGTCAAAGTCATATTCCAGGGCGATGTCAATCAGGTGGCAGTAGTAGTCGCAAATCCGATCCAAAAAGGCATCCAGCTCCTCCGGGCAGGCCACCATGCTGGCCAGGGCGTTTTCATACCCATCAGGCTCCACAGCCGTTCAAACATCACAAAGCCGAAACCCGCCATGCAGAACCGGTCGCCCTTATGCTCCATCATGTACTGATACTGGCTGCGCAGCCGGGCTTCATCCAGCACCGGGAACTGATAGTCGCAGTCCTCCAGATCCTCAATCACGTTTTCCTGAGGCAAACCAATATCCTTATCTGCGCCGTTGCGGTCCCACTCTACGCCGAAGTCATCCCGGAACCACCCGGGACGGCCGGGGATTTCGGTGGGCCAGCCCCAATACTGCCAATAGTACAGGCAGCTTCCGATTTCCTCTTCGATATTGGGGTTTCCGGTATAGGCAATCAGGTTTTGCAGGGCCTGCTCCGTAAACTCCATGTGAAATGGCAGCACCGGGGTCTGCCGATGCTCCAGGGCCGCAATGACAAGCTCTCTTCTGGTCATATGGTTTCCTCCTGTATGGAACCTGTGCGTTTATTTTTGCATTTTTTGTTTCCCACAAGAATCCTTTTGTGGCAAAGATATTGCCATCTTCCGCAAAATATTGCCATTTCCTATCCTCCCGGAGAAAATCCCGCGGACGGCACCGGGCAGCAGTGGATCCGAAGATTCACTATGGTTAATAGTACCATATTTTCATCAAGATGCAAGCCAAGTTTTTCTATAATATACATTTTAACTATTAAGTAAAATTCTTGCTTGCTGTTTTTTGAGATAGTGAACAGTACTGAGCAGCCCGGAAAGTTTTCTCTTTCCGGGCTGCTTTTGATTATTTGCCTGTTATCGGAGCATCACCACACCGGTCTGGGCTGGGGTATCATAGTAAGCATAGTAAATTTCCGTACCTTCCTCAAGGCCCGAGAGAATCTGGACATACTCCCCATCCGACACCCCGGTGGTCACCGTCACCGGATTGGTCAAAGAAGTGCTGTTTTCGTCATAGTGGGTATACACGACGGTTTCCCCATTGGCCTCTTCCAGCGCTGCCGCAGGAACGCACAGCACCTGTTCCTGGGTCTGCAAATCGATATAGGCGCAGGCCGTCATTCCCGGCAGCATATCGCCGCTTTTTTCCAGGGTCAGGGTTACGGTGAATTTGCTGTTTCCGCCTTCATTTTCTCCTGCGGAAGCGATCTGGCTCACCTTGGCGTCAAAGGATTCCCCGCCCAGGGCATCCACCGTAATCTTGGCTTCCTGCCCCAGGGAAAGCTGGGAAATATCCAGTTCGTCCACGGCAATCTCCACAGACATATGGTTTTGGGATGTGACGCTGGCAACGGTTACAGTGTCCAGGCTGTAAGGCTCAAAGGCAGGGCTTTGGGAACCGGAGCTTCCCCCGTTCATCCCGCCCATACTGCCGGAGATGCCGCCCATGTTTCCCATACCGCCGTCGGTCTGCCCCGTTTCCGGATTTTCCGGAAGGGGTGACAGGGCAACCAGATTCTCTTTTTCATCCACAACCAGCAGGAAAATCTGCCCCGGGGTGATTTCTTCGGCGGATACCAGGGATGTACTGTACATCTGCTCCTGGGTCAGATCATCGGTATTGACTCCCACCTCAGGCAGTTTGTTCAGATCGGTGATGGCGTAAGAATAGGGGGTCTGCATCACCTTTACTGCGCCATCCGTTATCCCCACCACCCGGGCCACGAAACCCCGGTATACCGGCCCTTGGGCATCGGCAATGGTCAGACTATAGCTTCTTTCCGCGCTGCCCAGGCCGCTGGCAAAGCTTACCTTCACAGTATATTCCCCCGCTGCCACAGGTGTTCCTTTCAGAACACCGGTCCCGGCATCCAGGGAAATCCCTTCCGGCAATCCTTCCGCCGTCCAGGTACCGGTGAGAACATTGGTCCCGTCCCAGGCCTGCAGGGTCATGTGGTAGCTCTGCCCCACAACGCCCCCGGCCAAGGACTCGGTGCTGATGACTACCTGCCCAGGCTCAGACGGCTCGGTGGGTTGGGAAGGCTGGGAGGGGTCGGTGGGTTCTGACGATTCCGGCGGCACCGGCTCCGAGGATTCCGTGGGTATCGGCTGCGAGGGCTCCGAAGGTTCCTCGGATACCGACGGTTCAGGCAGTTCCTCCGGCAAAGCAGGCTCCTGCACCTGGGGCTGAGTTACCGCACTGAGCAATGTCACCCGGACGGAGGAGCCGGCGCTGCCAAGCTGCACCGGGGCAGCGGCAGAAACATCCTGAGTACCGGCAGAAAGCAGATTCAGCGTCACGCCGCCGGACTGGCTTGCCAGCAGCCAGGCACCGTCCGTGTCCACCCCGGTTACGATGCCGTCGCAGGGGGCCGTAATGGTCTGGGTCTGGTACATCTGAAACAGCTGCTGCATCATCTGCTCGTATTCCCGGCGCTGGTCAATCAGCTGCTGATATTCCGGAGTGGTGCCGGTGTTCTCCAGCTTCAGCAGGGTCTGGCCCTGGGAAACCGTCTGTCCTTCCTGCACAGGAATCTGGGACACCACGCCGGAGTAGGCCATGGCGTTCCAGGGACTGTGAACATACAGCTGCCCCTCGCCCAGGTCGCTTCCATCTTCCGCAGTCAGGGTCACGGTTTCTCCCACCGGGTAGTCATCGTCTTCCACCGTCACCGTCAGGGTGCCTTTGATGTTGGATTTCACACTGCCGGTTACCTGGGTTCCGTCGGAGAATGTTACTTGCACCGGCTCTCCCACGGTCAGGTCCGTCTGGCTCTGCACCTGCACCGCCATTTTATCATCCAGCGACAGCACCGCCAGTGCGCCATGCTCCAGCATCACATCCGCCACATCGTCCCCTTCCTGGGCATAGAGAACCTTCACCACGCCGGAAGAAAGGGCCGTCACTGTCTGGGAAGCCGTTTCGCCGCTGGCAGCGGCAATCTGCTCCGACAGGTAATCCAGAGTTTCCTGCACCTGGGTAATGGCGCTCATCACACTAACCGTGTCCACCTGGGCAATGGCGTCCCCCTGGGACACCACGTCCCCGTTTTTCACCAGATACCGGGTCAGCTTCACGTCCTGGGGGATGGTCAGCGACACTGCCCCTTCCCCGGAGAGCTGACCGCCGCCGATGATCTGGGTCTGAATATCCTGCCGCCCCACCTGGGCCGAAAGGATACTGGCCTGGGGCGCATCCGCCCCGGTTTTTCCGGCGGCTGCCATGGGCAAAATTGCCAGCAGCAGTACCAGCGCTGCGCAGCAGCCCCAGGCAATGTATCGCTGCCGCAGTTTCTTCAAATTCTTATCCATGGAATCAACCTCCATAATGCAGGGCATCAATGGGCTTCATCTTTGCCGCCTTATTGGCAGGATACAGTCCGAACACCAGCCCGATCACAAAACAGAATCCCACCGCAATCAGCACCACCGGCAAATTCAGGTGGAATACCATGTCCAGGCTTGCCACAACGGTATTGACCACCTGCAAGACTGCCCAGCTCAGGAAAATACCCAGGCAGCAGCCCATCATGCACAGCACTACTGCCTCCATCAAAAACTGAATCAAAATGGTGCCCCGGCTGGCGCCGATGGCTTTGCGGATGCCGATTTCCCGGGTACGCTCGGTAACCGTCACCAGCATAATGTTCATAATGCCAATGCCGCCCACAACCAGAGAAATTCCGGCAATACCGCCCAGCATCACGGTGAGCATGGAGGTGACGGAACTCATGGCATTTTCCAGAGCATCCTGGGAAGACACCTCAAAAGCGTCCTCATCCTGTTCAAAACGCTCCATCAAAATCCGGTTCATTGCCGCTTCCGCCTGCTCTACTGTGCCGTTTTCCGGAGCACTGACGTAGAAGGAGGTAATCTCCGGCGATGCGGTGGTGGACAAGCGCACCAGAGAGGTATAGGGCAGGTACGCCACCATGGAACCGGATGTAAACACGCTGGTCAGGTTATCTTCGTCCTCCGCCAGCACGCCCACTACGGTGTACTTGGTCTGATTCAGGGTAATGGCCTGACCTACACAGTCGGTATAGCCAATCAGCTCTTCCGCCGCGGTTTCGTTGATAACGCAGACATAGGTGTGGTTGTCCAGATCCGATGCTTTCAGCCACCGGCCCATGGCCAGCTGCAATCCCTGGATGTCATAATATTCCGGCGTAGTGCCGTACACCGTCACCGTACCGCTTTCGCCGTTGGCGCTGCCGGTAACGGAGTCGGTGACGAAGGGGGCAATCTGCCCCAGTTCTTCTTCATTCTGCCGCCAGGCTTCCAGGGTCTGGGCATCGATAGGCCGCCCCTTGTCGTCTTCAATGGTAACGGTGAGCAGGCTGCTGCCCAGGCTGGAGATGGTATCCGTCACCGAGGAGGTAGCGCCGTTGACCAGGCTCACCAGCACCACCAGGGCCATGACGCCGATGATGATGCCCAGCATGGTCAGAATTGCCCGCATTTTGTTGGCGCCGATGGAACGCAGCGCCATTTTCAGAGATAACATATTACGCCTTCACCTCCGTAATCCGTCCGTCCAGAATGTGAATGGAGCGGGAAGCCTGCTTTGCCACATTGGGGTCGTGGGTAATCAGCACAATGGTGTTGCCCTGGTGGTGCAGCTCATGGAAAATGTCCATAATCTCCTGGCTGGTTTTGGAATCCAGAGCGCCGGTGGGTTCGTCTGCCAGAATCAGCTTGGGGCGGGTCACAATGGCCCGGGCAATGGCCACCCGCTGCTGCTGACCGCCGGACAGCTCCGTGGGCAGGTGCTTGGCCCGCTTGGACAGGCCCACCCGTTCCAGAGCAGCCTTCACCCGCTCCACCCGCTGGGCCCGGGGTACTTTCTGATAAATCAGGGGCAGTTCCACATTTTCTTCCGCCGTCAGCTTGGGAATCAGGTTGAAGCTCTGAAACACAAAGCCGATCTTTTGGTTGCGGATCTGGGCCAGCTGATTTTCCGTATAGGATTCAATGGGCAGGTTGTCCAGATGGTAGCTGCCCGCATCCGCCGCATCCAGGCAGCCGATAATGTTCATCAGAGTGGATTTGCCGCTGCCGGAGGGTCCGACGATGCTGACAAATTCCTTGGGATAAATGTGCAGTGTGGCGTGATCCAGGGCCCGAACCCGTTCGTCGCCCACCAGATACACCTTGCACAGGTCTTTGATGTCAATCATGGCCCTGCCTCCTTACTCCCGGCCCCCGGGCATGTTGCCGCTGGGTCTGC
>CALXFP010000011.1 GCA_944387615.1 uncultured Oscillospiraceae bacterium
TACATATGACAGAAGCAGCAAATTTGCAGGAGGCCATTCTCAAGGAGGTGCGCCGGGACAAGGTGCCCGTCACCTTATTTCTGATGAATGGCTTTCAGCTCCGGGGGATTATCACCGGCTTTGACAGTTTTGTGGTGGTGCTGGTCTCCGATGGAAAACAGCAGATGATTTACAAGCACGCCATCTCCACCCTTGCCCCCATGAAGCCGTTGAAGGCTGCAGCAACTGCCGTGTAACGCAAAAATGGTGACGGAGAATCTTCCGTCACCATTTTTCTTGGCCGGGAGGGGGCCGGTTGGACTTTTCCCCATTTCTGCGGAAGAAAAGCCCAAATGGAACCGGAATTTTCAAACATATGTACCAAATGCTTCCTGTTTTTTTCTATGATTTCTCATTATTCCTGATAAAATCTTAATTTTTTTCAAAAAAAGTTCTAATTTACTGTTGACAGATAGAACAAAATAGACGATAATGTCAAGGTGGACTGTTCGCCTAAGACCATGTTATTTTTTTATGGCGCGGTACTGTGTTCGGCGACATTCCGGATCCCCGCGGAGCAGTTGGCTCTGCCGGTGCGTATGCCTAGGATTCATCAAGATGATGTGAAGATACATTAGGAGGAAATACAGAATGAGCTTTTGGGATAATGTGAAAAAATTTGCCCAGCCCTATGCCGATGACGAATACGACGATTACGACGAAGAAGACGAATACATGGATGAATACGAGGAGCCCGCTGAGCAGCCTGCCCGCCGCAGCCCCCGCCGTGCCCCCGCACCGGCTCCCGCTGCCGAGGAAGAAGATGACGATTACGGCTTTACTCCCGTACCCGTTTCCACGCCTTCTCCCAGTGTCGCCTCTACCGGCTTCACCGGTTCCCCGCTTGGCATGAGCAACAATCCCCCCAAACAGGATATTGTTCTGTTCCGTCCCGGCAGCTTCAACGATACTTCCAAGGCCGCCGATGACCTGCGCAACCGCAAGGCTGTCATTGTCAACATGGAAAATGTGGACAAGGCCATGGCCCGCCGGGTTGTGGATTTCCTGTCCGGTTGTGTCTACGCGCTGGACGGCGACGTGAAGAAAATTGCCCAGTCTGCATATCTGTTCTGCCCCCACAATATGGACATTGTGGGCGATCTGGAAACCCTGCAGGCCGAAGTAGAGAGTTACATCTAACACCGTATGCCTCCCATGCCGGGCAGTGCCTGACAGCCGAGTGCGTATGTTATCCAATACAGATAGGAAGGGGAACATTTTATGTTTACACCGCAGCAAATCGATCAGATTTCTTTCGGCAGATCCACCTTCGGCGGTTACGATATGCAGCAGGTCGATGAGTTCCTGGAACCGCTGACGGAAGACTATGTCACCTTGTACAAGGAAAATGCCCTGCTCAAGAGCAAAATGCGTGTACTGGTGGGTAAGCTGGAAGAGTACCGTAAGAACGAAGCTTCCATGAAGGAAGCTGTTGTCAACGCCCAGAAGACCTGCGACAAGATGGTGATGGAAGCGGAAGCCAAGTGCGCCAAGATGCTCAATTCCGCCAGCAGCACCGTTGCGGAGAATCAGAAAACTTCTGATGCCGCCTTTGCCGCAGAGAACGCCCGGGTAGAAGAAGCCCGCAAGACTGCCGCTGCCAAGATCAACGAGCTGCAGGACCAGCTGCGTACCTGCATCCAGGCTCTGGAGCGGATCAAGGTTGCCAACGCCCCTGCTGAGGCTCCTGCTGCTGCACCTGCCCCCGCAGATGAAATGAAGAGCGATGACGTGGCCGACGAGATTGCCCAGAACATTGAGGCCATGATCGGCACCACCGTGGACACCGCCCCCAAGGCTGCTCCCAAGCACCCCACCGCTATGGAGTCCACCACCAGCAAGTTTGCCAGCCTGAACCTGCAGTTCGGCCGCAACTACGATCCCAAGAACAAGTAAGTTCTACTCCCATAGATAATGCCAGGACGAGGACACGCAAGCGTTCACACCGCCATCAGAGAGCTGCCGTTTGGTGCAAGGCAGCAGGCAGGCGTTCCCTTGTATCACCTCCGAGCAGCGCACCGAATCACTGTAGGCTGCGCCGGTCTGCGCCCGATATCGCGCCCAATGAGTGCCGGTTTTTTGCCGGAACAAGAGTGGTACCGCAGAGGTTTTGTGCCTTTGTCTCTTAATGAGACAAAGGCACTTTTCTTTTGCGCTGCGTTTTTTCAAATTCTCAAATGGAGGTCACATTCCAATGGAATACAAAAACACCATCATCACCCCAAAAACCAACTTCCCCATGAAGGCTGGTCTGCCTGCCCGGGAGCCGGGTATGCTGAAAAACTGGGAAGAGCAGAATCTTTACAGCGCCATGCTGGAAAAGAACCAGGATCTGCCCCGGTTCGTGCTGCATGACGGCCCTCCCTTCTCCAACGGCGACATTCACATGGGTCACGCCCTGAACAAGACCCTGAAGGATTTCATCGTCCGCAGCCACGCCATGATGGGTTACTACACCCCCTATGTCCCCGGCTGGGACAACCACGGCATGCCCATTGAGTCTGCCATCATCAAAAAGAGCAAGCTCAACCACAAGACCATGCCCGTTCCGGAATTCCGTACCGCCTGCGCTGAGTTTGCCGAAACCTATATTCAGCGCCAGATGGCCGGCTTCAAGCGTCTGGGCGTGGTGGGCGACTGGGAGCATCCCTACCGCACCATGGACAAGCATTTCGAGGCTCAGGAAGTCAAGGTCTTTGGCAGAATGTTTGAAAAGGGCTACATCTACAAGGGCCTGAAGCCTGTGTACTGGTGCCCCAAGGATGAGACTGCTCTGGCAGAAGCCGAAATCGAGTATCAGGAAGATCCCTGTACCTCTGTCTACGTCAAGTTCCCCATGAAGGATGATCTGGGCAAGCTCAGCCAGTTCGACCTGAGCAAGACCTTCTTCGTCATCTGGACCACCACCATCTGGACCCTGCCCGGCAACATGGCCATCTGCCTGCACCCCCGGGAGAGCTACGTCCTGGTGAAGGCCGAAAACGGCGAGACCTACATCATGGCAGAAGCTTTGATGGATAAGGTCATGACCATCGGCGGCTTTACCAACTATGAAGTGCTGGCAACCTATCCCGGCGCTTTCTTCGAGAACATGCTGGCCCAGCACCCCTTCCTGGACAAGACTTCCCGTCTGGTCTACGCGGAGTATGTCACCATGGATTCCGGTACCGGCTGTGTCCACACCGCCCCCGGCTTCGGTGCAGACGACTATCAGACCTGCATGCGCTACGGCATGGATCTGGTGGTTCCCGTCAACGATCAGGGCCGTCACACCGAGTATGCGGGTAAGTACGCCGGTCTGAAAACAGACGAGTCCAACCCCATCATCCTGGCCGACATGAAGGAAAACGGCACTCTGTTTGCCAGCGAAGAGATTCTCCACTCCTACCCCCACTGCTGGCGGTGCAAGAACCCCATCATCTTCCGTGCCACTCCCCAGTGGTTCTGCTCTGTGGAAGCCTTCAAGGATGAGGCGGTTGCCGCCTGTGAAAACGTCCGCTGGCTGCCTGCCTGGGGCGGCGATCGGATGGTCAGCATGATCCGTGAGCGGGCCGACTGGTGTATCTCCCGTCAGCGCCGTTGGGGTCTGCCCATCCCCGTATTCTACTGCAAGGACTGCGGCAAGCCCATCTGCACTCCCGAAACCATCGCCCACATCTCCAAGCTCTTTGACGAGTACGGCTCCAACATCTGGTTTGAGAAGGAAGCTGCTGAGCTGATTCCTCAGGGTCTGACCTGCCCCCACTGCGGCGGCGCCAGCGGCTTTGAAAAGGAGACCGACACCCTGGACGGCTGGTTCGACTCCGGCTCCACCCACTACGCTTCCCTGATGCACGACACCCCCGAACTGTGGCCTGCTGACGTGTACCTGGAAGGCGCTGACCAGTATCGTGGCTGGTTCCAGTCCAGCCTGCTGACTTCCGTGGGCGCTCTGGGCAACGGTGCACCTTTCAAGGACGTTCTGACCCACGGCTGGACCGTGGACGGCCAGGGTCGTGCCATGCACAAGTCCCTGGGCAACGGTGTTGACCCTGCCGACCTGATTAAGGAATTCGGTGCGGATATCGTCCGTCTGTGGGCCGGTTCTTCCGATTACCACGCTGACGTGCGCTGCTCCAAGGAGATCTTCAAGCAGCTGTCTCAGAGCTATCTGAAGTTCCGCAATACCGCCCGTTACTGCCTGGGCAACCTGAATGAATTTGATCCTGACAACCTGGTGGCTCCTGAGGATATGGAAGAGCTGGACCGCTGGGCACTGACCAAGCTCAATGAACTGGTGGCCGTTTGCCGGAAGGCTTACATGGGCTACGAGTTCCACACCGTTTCCCACGCCATCAACGACTTCTGTGTGGTGGAGCTGTCCTCTTTCTATCTGGACATCATCAAGGATCGTCTGTACTGTGAGGAGGCCACCGGCCTGCGCCGCCGCTCCGCACAGAGTGCCCTGTTCCTGATTCTGGATGCCATGGCAAAGCTGTTCGCCCCCATCCTGGCCTTTACCTGTGATGAAATCTGGCAGGCTATGCCCCACCGCAGCGGCGATGACGGACGGAACATCCTGCTGAACCAGATGCCCGAGAACTTTGACGCCTACGTCCTGAACCAGGACACCATGGCCAAGTGGGATACCATCATGAAGCTGCGTCAGGATGTCAACGGCATTCTGGAAAAGGCTCGTGCCGACAAGCGGATCGGCAAGGCACTGGAAGCCCATGTGACCCTGCAGACCAGCGACGAGAGCCTGAGAGCCGCCTGTGAGGGCGTGAATCTGGCTGAGGTGTGCATCGTATCCACCTGCACCTGGGACGCCCCGGAGGAGGGCGCTGAAGTCGGCAGCGGCGACAACTTCCCTGCCCTGACCATCGGCGTCAGCGAAGCCAAGGGCACCAAGTGCCCCCGTTGCTGGATGCACAGTGTTCAGGCTGATGAAAACGGCCTGTGCCCCCGCTGCGCAGCTGTCATTGCAAAGATGGATGTAGAATTCTAATTTTTAACCTCGCAATTTTGGAGTTTTTCCCTTTTCCGGGGTGGTTTTTCCACCCCGGAAAATTTTTCAAAAAATCCGCAAAAAAAGCTTGACAAATGGCGATTGCGTGTTATAATAAGCGTGTTCTGTTTGAGCCGCCGGTATAGCTCAGCTGGTAGAGCAACTGATTTGTAATCAGTAGGTCGGGGGTTCGAGTCCGTCTACCGGCTCCATTCAGACAAAACAGAATTTCATATCTGGGGGAGTTCCCGAGTGGCCAAAGGGGACAGACTGTAAATCTGCTGCGTTTCGCTTCGATGGTTCGAATCCGTCCTCCCCCACCAGAAAAAGTTCGTTATTCTTATGAATAACGGACTTTTTCCTACTTTTGTTCTCTCTTTGTTCTTTTTCAGAATATTCGCAAATAGTTTCAAGTTCCCTCACTTTCACATTTTCCTTCATTATAGATTTCTTCTTAAATTCCACCGCCCGTGGACGCTCTCAAAATCCTGACCCACATTTGACCCAAACGGGAATCAGAAGCGAAAAGTATCAGCTGGACAAGGCAGCAGCCTTGTCCAGCTTTTTTCTTTGTTACATATCTTCGACAGCAAATCTCCCATCCTTGCCGCCGCCTGAGCCTGAGAGCGGTTGGTGCTTACTGCCAAGTACGCTGGTCACGCAACTGTGTCTGGAGAAAGTCTCCCTGGGCAGAACAGATTTTCTTTTCCCCAATTTTCTGTTCACCAAAGCCGGACAGTTTCCACATGCACAACTTCCAGGGTATTTTCCTGAAGGAAGTGAAGCACATCGTCTCTCTGGCCATACACACAATAGTTTTTGCTGGTCAGCGATGTTAAGGTTTTCGCGTCTTCCAAAGTATCTGCCAGGACTTGGTCTGTGTACACGGTATTGCGGCCATCACACAGCTGCATTTGCGACCAAACAGCAGAATGATCCAGCAGATTTTCCAGATTTCCCAGATAGATTTCCAGCAGCTGCTGCGCTGTCTTATCTTCTCTGTCATCGTCATCTGTGTACAGGGTAACCATTTCCAGCGCAATTCCCCCATTGAAATCCACATTCGGCTGATAAACCTGCATCCAATTTACAGTAACCGGGAGACTTCGCAGGGCCTCCACGGTTTTTGGCTCGGTATCACTGACCGACAGATAAATTTTAGCAGACTGAGGGAGTTCCCTGATTTTTTGAATCATGTCCTCTTGACTTTCCCAATTCTCACTGAAACGGTTTGCGTAGTGCGTAATCAAGACATCCGATGCAACCATATTTTCATATACTCCATAATTCATGTCACACCAGACATTGGGGCCTCCGATATGCACGGGCTGTGTCAGATCCACGATCTGCATGCCCAGTTCATATCTGGCAAATCCCTTTTTTTCCACTTCCAGGCTAATGAGTTCTCTGTAAGGATGGGTAGTTTCGTAATAATCCCGAAGGACATGCAGCATGGTTTGCTCCGGCTTCTGGTTCAGCTCGTATGGATTCAAGTACATCGCATTGAGCAGCGGATTGATAATCAGCACTGCCGCCAGGACAACAGCCGCCACCAACGCCAGAGAACACATCACGGACTTGCGGATGCGTTTGTTGATGCTTCGGATGATTTTCCCTTCCAGATCTTCCAATTCGGGCACCGATTCCATCATGGCACCCAGCTCTTGATCCAGTCTGTCTTCATTCCAGTCGTTCATCTAGTTTTCCTCCTTGATCCGGCTGATCAGCCGCTGTTTTGCCCGGGAACGGATTTTTCGGACATTTTCTTTGCTCAATCCATGTAATGCGCCAATCTCTTCATCCTTCATTTCAAAGTAAACACTTTCCATCAACACAGCCTTCATTTGCTCGGGCAGTTTCTGTATTTCCGCAAACAACCGCCTGCGCTCTTCTTTTTCGATACAATCTGCCAGCAGTTCTTCCGGTGAGGCTGCCTTGGTCAGGTACAAATTTCCATCATCCAGGATCTCTTTCTGCTGCTTTCGCCGCAAATTCAGGTACGCATTGCGCAAAACCGTGACCAGCCAATATTGGATGCTGCCGGCACCGTTATAAGACAGATAGGCCTTTACAAATGTCTCTTGCAGCAGATCCTCTGCATCGTGTTTATTTCCCGCAAGCGATAGCGCATACAGATAAAGCTGCCTGTAGTAGGTTTCATATAGGATTTTCCATTCCTCCTGGAGCATCCTCCCCCTCCTCTCCGGGTTTGCCTCTCTATTTATAAAACACATTTCCAAGTGCTTTGTGACAGAAAATTCAATCTTTCGTTGTATGCGTTCCCAATTATAAAGACATTTCTTTCGGTTATCAAGAAGCTGCGTTCTGTTCGCAGCTTCTTGTATTGTTTTTTTCGGGAAAATGGTTTCCTGGCATACAATACGAAGCCGGTCAGGGAAATTCCCTGACCGGCTGATTTGGATATTTTCAGGAATTGTATTCCTGGGCGTAAGGCGACTGGGCAATGGGCGTCATGGTAATATCCATCGGCGGATATTTGTCCCGGACAGCCTGGGCTTCTTCCTGTGAAACCGAAACCAGGCTCAAATCCTGCCCGGAGGCATCGGTGCTGTAAAACCAGGGACTTTCCGGATACACATCCGCGTCATAGCGCAAATAATCCACCAGCTCCGCCTGATTTCCGTCAATGCGGTAGTAGCAATAGGTCTTGTTGTCCCCGCTGTAGGATTGGATGGTCTCTACGAACCCGTTTTCGCATAGGGTTATCTCCTGGCCGTAAACCAGCATAGTCATCTGTCCCTGGTCTATGGTGTAAAGCCATCTCCGGTCATCTTCCTGCCAGAGCATTTCCTCCTGGCCGTTCCCGTCCAGATCCAGTATGGCATACTGCCAGCGGGGCCACCGCTCCGGCTGGTTTGTGAGCTTGATTCGTATTAACTCCTCATAACTGCTGTAATCACTGCCTTTTCTGGGTCTGCGGGTCACCGTCTCTTCCAGGGGATATTCCGTCAGGGGCTGCATGGTGACCGGAATCCGGACGCAGGCATCCAGGATGGACTCGAATGCCTCCTGTGTAATGGGCTCATCTTCGTTCCAGCTGATATACTTTGACCATTGCTCCGGCTCTGTCGGGGTGGCAGGTGTATACTGGATGTGGGAGCTGGTTATATCCGAACCATCTATGGTGCGGATATAGTAATCCTTGGCAGTCAAATCCATTACGCAGACCAGCGTCCCCCCTTCGCAGGGATAACACCAGGAAAAGGTACCCTCGTCGGCATAGGTCTCAACGGCCCCCTCCGATTCGGTAAAGACGTAGGTGCAGTACCCGTCCTTTCCAATCAGCAGTTCCTCCACGCCGTTGCCGTCAATGTCCAGGAAGGCATAGCCCAGACGCTCCGGCTCACCGGTGGTTTCCAGAACCTGTTTGACCTGCTGGGCATAAGCGGTGGTCGGAGGATAGGGCTCACTGCTTTCCGGCAGCCAGTTCTTCTGGAACGGGTAGGTGCTGTCGTAAGCATATGCTGCTTCCAATATCATTGTCATATCCTGATTCACCGGGTCAGGTGCGAGGGTGTAATCAAAGACAGCAGCAAATGCTTCCAGATCCTCCCGGGACATGGTTCGGGCATTCCCCTGCAAATCCTCCACGGAAGGGTTTTGCACCAGAATGGACACAAAGGCATTCTCCCGATCCAGCAAAATCAATCCCATGCGCTGGCTGATGGCCAGAGACAGGGCCGTGCCATCAGGAGCGGTATACTGCCACTGGTCATAGTCCCGGATGTCCCCAACATTCAGATAGGCATTGTCAAACACATCCTTCATCACATAGCGGAATTGGAACTCTATGGGATAGGGCCAAAGGCCGTCCCCTTGGGGCAGTGTGACTTCTCCCCTCATCCAGAAACTGCCTCCCGAATAGAATATGCCGCCATGCAGCTGGGTGTCTGCAACAGTGGATGTGGAAACTAGGTGTCGGATGCCCAAAGCGTAAAGACTCTCCTGAGCAGATTCCGTCACCATTCCTTTTCCCAACAGCTTCAGACCATACTTTTCACAAATCTCGTCAATCTTTGCTTTTCCCTCCAGGGAGTAACACTGGTAGGCGGAATATGCATCGTCTATTGTCCAGGCGTCATCATAGGCCGACGTATTCGACTGCCAGAATTTGTACCACTCCTGGGTGGCCTTATAATTGTCCGAGCCTACAAATCCCTGCAGCGACACCAGGTTCCACACCTGAGTCTGACCAGTACGCTGGTCTGTCTGCTCCTCCTGACGGAAGGAAAGGCTGTTCAGGTTCAGCAGCACCGCCACTGCGCAGCCCACCAGCAGCAGAGCCAGGGCAATCACCGCAGCAATCAGCATCGTCCGCTGCCAGGAAAACCGGCGGGGATGGGCCGGGGCATCGCCGCTGCGAATGGCTTCTGCTTCCGCTATGTACCCGTCCCGGGCAGCGCCGATGGCACAGAGCAATTCAAACGCGTTCAACAATACCCCTCCTTTTCCAAATGCCGCCGGAGCTTTTCCCGGGTTCGGTGAAGCATGGAGTTTACCTTAGCCGTGGTGAAGCCGAAGATATCGGCAATCTCCCCCACGGAATCCAGATACCAGTACCGACACAAAAACACGTTGCGCTCCGTGGCAGGCAGGCGGTCTAAAAAGCGGTTGATGGAAACTTCCAGTTCTTTTCTCTGATAGGCCTGTTCCGGCGTCTCCCCGTCACCTACGCACTGTTCCAGCTCTTCCAGCGCCAGGGGCACTTCCCCACCGCCCCGCTTGGCAGCGCTCCGCCGCCGCCACCGATCCAGGGAAAGATTTCGGGTAATCTTTCCCAGAAAGGAGGAGAAAATCCCCGGACGGGTGGGCGGTATTGCGTTCCATGCGGACAGATAGGTATCGGATACGCTTTCTTCGCTGTCTTCCCGGTTGAACAGAATCTGATAGGCGATAGAATAACAGAAGCCGCCATACTTTCGGTCGGTTTCCACAATCGCCTGCTCCGAGCGGGAAAAATATAAATCCAGAATCGCATTGTCTTCCAAACAAACACCTCCCAAAAGCGGTTTCAGGGAATCTGGGCATTCCCGTCCAGGGCTGCGCCATCCATGGTCACATCTTCGCAGTCCAAAAGCATAATCCGGTCGCCGCCCAGATCCCGGAAGGTGCATCCCTGGATATTCACACCGGACACACGCTCCAGCAGCAGGCCGCCCAGGCTGCATTCGTAAATTTCGCTGTCCGCCACTTCCAGATCTGCGCAGTCAGAAGCCTGAATACCCAGGATGCCGCATCCGAACAGGCCGCATTGTTCTATCAAAATATTGTCACAATCCCGGAATTTCAGCACTCCTCCGGCGCAGACTCCCGGCTCCACCGTGTGTCCGGCGGTAAACCCGGAAAGGCGCAGATTGTCGCAGTGGACAAAGGTCAGAACGTCGGCATATCGGGGGATTGCAGAGATGGTGCAGCTGTCCACGTTCCCATCTGCGCTGCGGATGGTCAGGTTTTCCGCTCCGGAGATTACCAACGCCGGGCCGTCATGGGGCCACTCCCAATAGTAATATTCTCCGCTGGTTTCACCATATCCCCGGGCGGTGCTCAGGTCATACAGCTTTTCTTCCAGGATAATTTCCCGGTTTGGCCCAATGGCTGCCAGAAATTCGTCAACCGTGGAAACGGTTACCGATGTAAACGCTTCTTCCTCGCTCTGGGGTTCCTCCTGCGCAGGCAGCAGGGCGTTCAGATCGGCAACGGTAAGGGAATTACCCTGGGCATCCACTGCTCCCTGGGATTCGGCATACCAGGAGCGAATCTGGCAGTTTTCAAAGGCATTCCCATCAAACACCAGCCCGGTGCCGTAAAGATTCAGGGCGCTGCCGCTGAACCGGATGTCCCGTATGGAACAATTGGTCATCCGGGCAGTATCACAGGGAACAGACAACACCAGAGATTCCAGTGCGCAGTCGTACACTTCACAGTCGGTAATGTCCACATTTTCTGTCAGCCGCAGGTAAAACGCCGACACTCCTTCCAGCGGAACGCCGCCAATGGAATAAAAACGGCACCCATCCACCAGAACATCCCGGCTGGCCTCGGCCACAATTCCCGCCAGGGCGCAATCATAGAAGCTGCTGTCCGTCAGTTGGAGATTACCGGTCAAACTGGTCCGAAGGCCGTAGGCACCGCAGCGGTGCAGATTCACGTCGTTGAGTGACACATCCTCGCAGTTTTCCATTCGGATGCCGCCGCTGTTTTGGGTGTCAATTTCCCCGGTGTGGGACACGGATAGATTTTCCAGGGTAATACCCCGGGAGTTTTCCAGTATCAGCACATCCGGATAGGGCTTCACCATGGTAATCCGGCAGTCTTCCCCGCTGCCCTGAATGGTCAGATTTTCAACACCCCGCAGTTTCAGGGTATATCCTTCCGTGCTGGCCTTCCAGGTGTAGTAGAGATTGTCCGAAGCTTCTCCATAGTCGGATGCACTGCTCAGTTCATACTCTCCTGCCGCCAGCTGGATGGTTTGGTTCGGGCCAATGGCTGCCAGCAGCTCGTCAACCGTGGAGACCGTCACCACCCCAGGCTCCCCAGCACATCCGGAAAGCAGGAAAATCCAGATTGCCGCCGGTAAAATTACCCGGGCAAAATAAGACACGATGGTTCTACGCAAGCATCATTCCTCCTTCTGTTTGTCTTTCACCTATCAAGACGCAGGAAAAGGAAAATCCATTCGGAAAATTTCAAAATTTTTCACCTCATCTTCAGTTTTACATCTGATACCGGGATTGTCAAGAAATAGTTTTCCTTTTGCCGTCCCAGGTCGGAAAATGCCAACGAAAGGAAGATATACAAAAAGCGCCCGTTCCAAAGAACAGGCGCTTTTCCCTTTTATGCTGCGTCTAAGTATTCTTCCAGGGTAATGCCCCGCTGGTAAATTTCCGCTGCGGCTGGCTGTCCCACATAGCGGTAATGCCAGGGTTCCTTGGTAATACCGGTAATGTGGGATTTTTCTTCCGGATACCGGAGAATAAAGCCGTATTCCCAGGCGTGCTGTTCCAGCCAGGCATATACCTGGGCAGCTGTGGAGCGGGTGCCCTCCTGGTTAATATCTACCGCCAGCCCCAGCTGATGTTCGCTGGTTCCCGGCTCTGCCACCCGGAGCAGCGCCGCTTCCCTGGCCTTTTTAAGGGAATACCCTTGGTCACGATACTGCTGTATCTTTTTTTCCAGCAGCATCTGCTGTTCCTCCTCCGAACGGTAGCCGGAGGCCACAATGGGATATACCCCCTCAGCACGCATGTCGTCGAACATTTTCTGAAGCGCAGGATACATCCGGCTGTCCACCCGTTCTCCGTTGGACAGCTGTGTCAGTTCTACCGTATAGTTCCAGGGCAGCCGATATTCATAGTTCACCAGGATCAGATTCCATCCCCGATCCAACGAGGCAGTGTGCTGGAAATCGGAAAGCAAGCCGCTCAGGCCCAGTGCCAAAAGAATACAAATGGCCACAAGTATCGGTAGAATTTTCCTGAAAAAGGCCCGCTTTCTTCTTTTGCGCTGTTTTGCGGCATACTTTTCCGCAAGAGATGGTATGAAAACCTCTGCCCCGGTTTCGTATTCCCGGGAAACGTCCATAGCCTTACTCCGTCAGGTACAGGTTCAGTGCCTGCAACGCTGCATCGGAAGCCTGCTGGGGGGTGAGTTCTCCATTGAGGCAGGCAGCCGCCTGCTCGACGACCATGCTGCGGATGATCCGGTCGGTGGAGGCAGGGGTGGTCAGCTGGTCGACCCAGGTCTTAAACTGCTGCCGCAGTTCTGCGTCGGGGTAGCGAAGATAGAATGTCAGCATATTCCCCTCTTCATCACTCATGGCAAGTGACGTATCCAGGGTACGGTCCTGGGTGATTTGTCGATCAAAGGCCGCCTGATTTACCGGGAATCCGAAGCCCTGGGCGCTGCTCTGGGCTTCCTCTCCCAACAGGAAGGTCAGGAACTGGGCTGCCGCCTCCTGCTGGGTGCTGCTGGTCAGAATGCCCATAACCCGCCGGGGCAAGAACACATTGGATGCCTGGGCGTTGAGCAGCGAAACTTGATAACCCTCAAAATGCTCGTCCCCAGCCAGGGCATAGGACCAATTATCCATACTCTCCAAAGTTCCCGCATCCAGGCAGGAATTGGTGGAGAAAATCGTGATGACACCGCCCAATCCGGTATACTCGCCGGGAGTATATTCCACATCCTCCAGAGAGCGTCCTTCACTCTCCATCATCTGCTGCAAGTTCTGCCGGAACTCGCTGTCCATGGCATAGAGCTCCTGCATAGCAGCGTAGAACTGCTCTAGTTTCTGCCCATCCAAGGTGCCATCTTCCCGGAACCAGGATGCAGAGCAGCAATCATAAAATTTATCCGCCAAATAAGTGGGGATGAATCCACTGAATACAGTGTTGGATTCGGGATAGGCGTCCTTTGCCAGGCCAGCCGCCGTCACCAGGGAATCCAGATCCTGAATCTGGGAGACAATCTCTCCGGGGCCATACACCACCGGAATGGCAAAGGCTGTGGGCACCATGTATACTTTGCCCTCATCAGCATAGCACTTGGTTACCTGCTCCAACGTTTTCTCGCCCTGATCCAGAATCTGGGTCAGATCCGCCAGCAGGCCCTTTTCCTGATAGGTGTTCAGGTTGAATCCATCCAGGCAGATCAGGTCCGGGCCGTCTCCTGCCAGAATCCGGGTATTCAGGGTGCGGATGGCATCGGATTCGGTCACGCCGTCCTCTCCTGTCAGGCCCACTTCCAGGGTTACGGCGGTTTCCGGATGGGCCTTCTGATACTGAGAAATCAGCTGCATCAGGGTATCCTGGGGATACAGGCTGTACACCGTCAGATGGGTACTGGGCTCGGTAGGCACATTGGGGTCATATACATAATGGTACAAGGCAGGCTGTCCGTTCTGCCTTCCCAGCACATAGAAGCTGTCATCCGCTCCGCCAGTCAGAGCTGTGGGGAAAAAGACCGGGTCTGCCAGGGAAGTTCCGGTACCGCTCACCAGTTCCTCTGTAACGCTGCCGTCGGGGACATAGCTATAAAGCCCCTCATGGGTGGTAAACAACAGGTAGCCCTGAGGATTTTCCCAGAAGGTCACCTTGGGAGAATAGCCTTCTGTAGCTTTCAGAGAAGCGGCAACCTGCTCTTCCAGAACGCCGGACAGCGGCTGTAGCCCATTGTCCTCGTTCCAAACGTAAGCTCCACTCCATCCCAACAGGTAAAGATTCTCTCCGGTGCACTCCAAAGCCATGGTAGAGACGCCTGCGTCATTGAGGTTTTCACTGAGTTCTCCAGTTTCCAGATTGATTTCTCGCACATCCCGGATATTGAGATCCACAAACAGCCGTCCGCTGGCCGTAAAATCACAGGATGACACCAACAATCCCGCAGTATTGTCCAGGTCTGGATAGGTAATGGGAATCTCCCGGCAAGCTCCTGCAGGGTCTGCAATCCAGAAGTGGTACTGGTAGGTGCCATCTTCCATTTCCTGTACGGTGGAGCAGAAAATGCTGCCGTCAGGAGACAGCGCCAAAGATTCCACACGCCCGCTGGCCGTAATGTCCTCGGGCAGGTTTTCCACGCTCTGCCACTGCCCCGGAGTATCTCCGGCGGTGCAGATCAGGACAGAACCATTGCTGTCTTTCACTGCCACCCGAAGCTGTCCGGCGGAGAGCATCACCATATCGATTGGATAACTGCACTCCGGCAGCTCCACCGTCTGCTCTACATACCGGCCCATGGCTGCAGCAGTGGTTTCGCCGCCATTGGGCGCAGATTCGGTCTGCCCAGCGTCCGTTCCCGGGGTAGCCTGGGTGATGGTGGAATCTCCGGCTCCGCAGCCGGCAAGACAGCCCAGCACTCCCAAAAGGGACAGCACCAGGGCAATCCAGCGTTTATATTGTTTCATAAAACAATCACTCCTTTGTGAAGATATCCGGAGTATACTCCCTCAATCTCTAAAAGGTCTCTAACTGACAGGAAGTTCCAGCACAAATGCCGCCCCGCCTCCTGGGGCATTCTCCACCCAGAGTTTCCCCCGATGGCACTTCACAATTTCCCAGGCGATGCTCAACCCCAAGCCAAAATGCCCCCGGTCAGAGCGGGCTTTCTCTCCCCGGTGGAAACGCTGAAAAATCCGGGTCTTTTCCTGGTCAGGAACACCGGGACCGGTATCGCTGACCCGAATCCGGGCACATCCCCGGCCCCAGAGCAGTTCCAGCCGGATATCCCCGGGAGCAGGGGTATAGCTCATGGCATTGTCCAGCAGAATGGACAGTACCTGCACAATCCGCTCCCGATCCCAGCTGCCCTTCTGCCCCAGTTCCTCCGGCAAAGACAGGGATAATTTCAGTCCCTTTTCCTGGGCCAACGGCAGATAGGTCTCGTACACATCCAGCACCAGCATATCCGGCTCCACCGGCTCCGGGTGAATGTCCCAGCTCTGGTTGTCGGCGCTGGTCAATGTCAGCATATCTCCGATCAGCCGGGTCATCCGCTGGCCCTCCCGGCGGAGCATATCCAAAAAACGGGCCTGCTGGGTAGGGTCAGCTCCCTCCATGGCGGAGGCTGCCGACAAAATCGCCGCCAGAGGCGTTCGCAGTTCGTGGGATGCGGCGGCGGTAAATCGGGTCTGGCGCTGCTGGCTCTCCTGAATGGGCCGGAGCATCTTTCCGGTAAAGCACCAGGAAAACACCCACAGCAGTGCCAGGCCTACCCCTAAGCCAATGCCAACCACCATCCGCTGGCGGAAGATTCCCTGCTCCAACTCCGCCAGAGGGTACAGGAAAATCAGCTCCAGCGCCCGGTCTCCTTTGGAAATCAGCGCAACACCGGCAAAATAGTTCTGCCCGTCCCGGCCTTCCATAGGAAAGGTGCAGCTGCCTCCGGTACGGGTGCTCAGGCGGTAGTCCGTCTGGGCACGCTCCCTGGCCAGTTGGTAATCTGCCTCCAGCCACTGTCTTTCCGCAGACAGCCCCATGGAAAACAGGGGCGTGTCTCCATCCCGAATGGAAATGCAGACCCGCCCCGTACTCTCCATCTGCCGCAGCCAGGTGACAGAAATTCGATTTTGGCTCCCCAGATAGGCAGAAGCCGTTCCCAGGGTACCGGTAAAATTCTGAAACGCCTGGTTTCGGGTGTCCTTTTCCGAAACAAACAGGCACAGCAGCGTCAAGCCCACCAAAATGGCCCCGGTGATAAACGTGTTGAACGCCGTCAGTTTCCAACGAAGATGGTTAATCATGGCGATCCTCCAATCGATACCCTACCCCCCGGACCGTGGCCAGCTGTAAGCGGCTGCCCACTTTGCGCAGGCTTCGGCGCAAAAAATAGGTATAGTTGTCCAAATTGCCGTCCTCCACGTCGGAATCCATGCCCCATACCCGCAGCAAAATGGTTTCCCGGGGCAGGGTCTGGCCGGGATTTCGCAGGAACAGTTCCAGCAAATCCCCCAAACGCTTGGACAAAACGGTAGTGCTTCCCTCCCGGCTTAAGGTCAGGGACCGGGGATCATAGGAAACGTCCCCATAGCGCAGAACCTGTTCCTGCTGCAATATCGCAGGACGGCGAAGCACGCAGCGAATCCGTGCCAGCAGTTCCTCAAAGGCAAAGGGCTTGACCAGATAGTCATCGGCTCCATTGTTCAGGCCCTGGGTTCGGTCCGAGACCTGTCCCAAAGCCGTCAGAAAGATCACTGGTGTGGAAATGTTCTCCCGGCGCAGATTTTCCAGCACTTCCATACCATCCAGTCCCGGGAGCATCCGGTCAAGAAGGATTAAATCATGCAGTCCATCCCGGGCCAGCATCAGACCTTCTTCGCCATCCCGGCTCACATCTACTCCAAAGCCTGCCTGCCGCAGCTGATAGGACAGGGTTTCCCCCAAGCTTTCGTCATCCTCAATCAGCAAAATCCGCATGGTTTTCCCTCCTTACCGACCAGAGGGCCAGTATCGCTGACCCTGTGGAACACACCATTGATTTTACCATATTTGCCTGCATTTGCAACCACTGGCTTCCCAGCGGAGTTGTGAGAATCCGCTGAAAATTTTCCCGCTGCGATTCCCACCACTGGCTCCAGAAGGAAAAATCCGACCACCGGGATGGAATCATATCCCTGGGGATTGTCACTTGTCTGCCCAGCAGCCAAAGACTTCCCAGCAAAATGGCGATGCCTAGGAGGGATTTTCCCAGTAAGGGAAGCTGTTTCCGGGAGCGAATGCCTTCCAGGGTAAGATTCTTTCTCTCTTTTTCCAGGAAAAATCCCAAGCTCCCAAGCAGCACCCCGGGAAACAGCAGCAGTAGATTCCGGCACAAAGCTTGGAAGGGATAAAAGTCCAGTACCGTTCCTTCCAATCCCCAGCGCATCAGAAACTGCTCCCCCAGCACCCGTCCCTGAGAGGACGGGATGGCCAGGATGCATTGGTTCAGAACCGCCTGGGTTCCCTCCGCCCGGGACACCATGGCAGGGCGGGCATCGTCACAGATTCCCACCACGGGTAAGACTTGTTCACCGACAATCAAATTCTGATTTTCACAGCGGTCAGTGGCGAAGAGCGCTTGGGCCGTAGCCAGGTCTACCAGACATCCATCCCGCCAGGCCAGGCCTCCCGCCCCCAGCAGTTCCGGATTTCCCAAAAGCACAATCCGGTTCACCCGGGCAGCGCCGCCGGTTTCCCGACAGGAAACCATCTGCTCTCCGGTTTCTCCCCAGAAGCAGAACCCCATCGGCTCTTCTTCCTCCCCTTCTGCGTCCCAGATTCGCTGCCCGTCCTCAGCGCTGATCGGTCGGGACAGCACCAAGGGCACCAGGTTGTCATACGCTTCCGTCTCTTTCCAGGTCCAGAGGCTTCCCAGATACAGCAGCACCGCCGCTGCCAGAACTGCCCATCGGATGTTCTTCTTCCTTTTCATGTCAGTTCACCCGAACCCGGCTGCCGTCATCCACTGCCCGGTCGGCGCCTACAATGATTTTCTGCTCACTATGTACCGCCCCTTCTGCCAGGGCCGCTGTGGTCTCGTTCTGTTCCAGAACCGTTACCGAGACTTTTCTTGCCTGCATCTGGGTACCCAGAACCGTCTCCACCGGCTCCACTACCAGCACATAGGGTTTATTCTTCTCGTCCAGATGCAGTGCCGACAGAGGCACACAGCAGGAATAGGGTTGGGACTTCCGGGTAAAATTCAGCTCCGCACTGGCCCCAAAAGGTAGGGTTCCTGCCGGAAGCTGTACGGTCAGCTGTCCGGTTTCCTCCTCCATGGAAAGGGCGGTCACCGGCAGGTCTTTGTATACCTTCCCTGTGCTGCTTGCCCGAAGGGTCACCTTATCTCCCACACCAATGTACTTGCTTTGCTCCTGGGTAATGGTTCCGGAAAATTTACTTCCCTGGGTCAAATCTGCCAGCAGCACCGCCGTGGTATCGGTGGTTTTCTCCCCTGTCTGAACCCGGCTTTCGGTGACGATTCCGTCCACCGGAGCGCAAACTTTTCCTTCCGCTTCCCGCAGCGCTTCCAGCTTTTCCAATTTGCGCGCCATCTGGTCGTAGGAAATCTGACCAATCTGGGCGGAATGGTTGGCAGCAGCAGGAAGATTGGCCGTGTTAATTGCCTGGCCATATACCCGCTCGGCATCTTCCAGCGCTCCCAGAGCCTCATCATAGGCCTCCTGGGCATGCGCTACCGCTTCCAGCAGTTCCTGCTCCGAAGATTCCCCTCCCCCATTTTGTTCGAAGGCATCCAGCTCCGCCTGGGCCGTATCCCAGGTCTGTTTTGCCTGGGATACCTGGAGCTGGGCCTGGGAAAGTTTCGGGGCATATTCTGCCTGAATCTGCTGGGTAATGGTTTGGATTTCCTCCGGGGTCAGGCCGCCATCGGGCGTTTCCTCCGTAGGGTCAGGAGGCTGGGCATCCGCCTGATCCAGTGCCTGCTGAATCCGGTCGTTCATCTCCTGCTGAAGCTGCTGGACTGCGCTTTGGGCCGCTTCATAGTCTGCCTTGGCCTGCTCACAGGCGGCAATCAGCTGCTCTTTTTGACTCTGATCTGCTCCGGTTCCGCTATAGTAATCTTCCAGCGCCTCTTCTGCCTGGGACAGTTCCTCTCCAGCCCGGTCAAAGGCACTTTGGGCTTTGGATACTGCGCTGTCGTAGTTTTGTTGAGCCTGGGATTGTTGGTTCTTCCGCTGTTCCCGGCTGGCTGCCTCCTGGCTCCATGCATCCTGCACGGACAGCTGCTGCTTTTGCATCTCCTGCTTCTGATTCAGGATTTCTTCGTCCAGGTAGTCTAGGTCCAGGGAGAACAACACATCCCCCTGCTTCACCTGCTGGCCTTCGTTGACGTAAACCCCGGCAATCCGCAATCCTGCCTCGGTGGTCACCGCCTGCTCCTGGTTCTGCATCGTTTTTCCGGTCAGAACTACCTGATGAGAGATGGTTCCGCCAGCCGGTGCCTGAGTGGTAACCACCGCAATGCCGTGTTGGTAGGCCGCCCGGGACAAAAGGGTAAAGGCTACCATTGCGGCAAAAAACACCCCGGTCAGTTTCCAGATTTTCTGTTTTTCTATTTTCCAATTCATTTCAGTCTTTTCCTCCCGACAGCGCAATTCCCTGTTCCAGATATTCCTGGCCGGAGATAAACAGCAGCAGCGCCGGAATCAGCATCAGCAGTGCCGCTGCAAATCCCATGCCGATGTCCTTCAGCTGAATCTGCGGCAGAAACAGCGACAGCGGCCACAGGGATTTGGTCTTTAAGTAGGTCATGGGCTGCTCAATCAAATTCCAGGAATCCAGGAAAGACAAGATTCCCACAGCCATAACACCCGGCATGCCCAAAGGGATACCGATTTGCCAGAAAATCCGCAGTTCTCCCGCTCCGTCTATCCGGGCAGCCTCCAGGATTTCGCCCGGAATGGCCAGGAAAAAGCGGTGAAGCAGGAATACCGGGAAGGTAGAAAACACCGCCGGAAGAATCACCGCTCCCAAGGTATCCAGCAGCCCCAAATCCCGCACCACCAGATACTGCGGATACATCAGTACCTGAAAGGGCATCAGCATCAATACGATATAGCCGCTGAGTATTTTTCCTTTTCCCGGCAGCGGCAGTTGGGCCAGCGCCCAGGCTGCCGGCACGCCCACCAGCAGCTGTCCTGCCAGAATGCCCAAAGTGATGGTCACGGAATTCCAGAACATTACAAAGAATTCCGGTGCATCCATCAAAACCTGTACCAGCGGTTCCAGGGTTGGCGCCTGGGGCAGGAAAGACCAGGTAACCATTTCCTCCGTCCCGGTGAACACCGGAGCCAGATTGGTCTCCAGCTCCCATTGGGAAGAGAAGGCCCCGGTAATGCCAAACCATATGGGAAAACACAGCATCAGCGCCAATCCGGCCAATGCCATCCCCAGCAGAATTTTCTGCACCTTATTCATTCGCTACTCCTTTTTATCCCAGGCTTTTCCCAGCAGTCCGATGAGGACAAACACCACCAGGGAAGTCATCACCGATGCGGCGGCGATCTTATCGAAATCCAGTTCCCGGAACCAATTGTTGTAAAGATGCTGCATCAGATACATGCTTTGCTGGGGGTAATCCCCCTCCACCAGCCAGGCTTCCCGGAACACCTTGAAGGAATTGAGCAGGGACAGCACGTCGATGGTATAGCCGGTGCCTTTGAGGCTGGGCAGGGTAATATAGCGCAGCACCTGCCAGCCCTGGGCACCGTCTACCCGGGCCGCTTCATAGATACTCTCCGGAATCGCTGCCAGCCCTGCTGTCCACAGAACCGTGGTATATCCCAAGTTCCGCCACAGATAGCTGATTACCAGCATCCAAAACGAGGCATCGGTGTCCATCCAGCGAACCCCTTCGCCGGTGATGGAGATCAGAATTCCATTCAACAGCCCCTGCTCATGAAACAGAACCTTCCACACCAGTACCACCGAAGCCGCCGGAACCGCCATGGGCATCAAAAACGCACTGCGCAGCCTGACGCCAATGCCCGGCAATGCCCGCAGGCCAAGGGCCAGTCCCAAAGAAATAACCAGCAAAATGGGAATACAGATCAGGGTAAACCGGGTGGTATTGGCAACCGCCAGACGAAATGCACTGTTTTGTAAAACGGTAGCGTAATTCTGAAAGCCAACCCAATGGCCTCCCACTGCGGTTTGAAAGGAGCTCAGCAGCACCCGGAGCATGGGCACCAGCGTAAAGATCAGCACTCCTAACAAATTGGGCAGGAGAAACGCCCAGAAAATCCACATTTGCCCAAATCCTCTGCGCTGCTTCCTTTCCACCCGGTTTCCTCCTATTTTTGTCGTTCCAATCAGTGTACCTCTGTTCGCTCTAAACAGTCTCTAAAGGGAGGCGGAAAACACGCCGCTGGCCATGTGGAAATGCGGCTATGGGAAAGAAGAAAAAATTTGCCATTTTCGCAAAACCGTGCTATAATGGGCTTGCTGGATCTGCAGGCCGTGTCTCAAGCCCGGGCTGCAGTCTCTGAATTGGAAACGGAGGAACATAACCATGACCCAATGGCTTAAAAATGCAATCTTCTATGAAATCTACCCCCAGAGTTTCGCCGACAGCAACGCCGACGGTATCGGTGATTTTCAGGGCATTATCGACCATCTGGACTACATTCAGGATTTGGGCTGCAACGCCATCTGGATGAACCCCTGTTTTGATTCTCCTTTTCACGATGCCGGTTACGATGTTGCCGACTATCGCAAGGCCGCGCCCCGCTATGGTACCAACGCGGATCTGAAACGGCTGTTTGATGAAATCCACAAGAGGGGTATGCACATATTGCTGGATTTGGTTCCCGGACATACCTCCTGGGATCACCCCTGGTTCCGAGAATCCATGAAGCCCGAGAAAAATGCATTTTCCGGCCGCTACATCTGGACCGATGACGCCTGGAAGGGTTTTGACGGTGTGGGCAGCATCGCGGGCTCTCTGCGGGGTATCAGCCAGCGCAACGGCTGTGTGGCTGTAAACTTCTACAGCAATCAGCCCAGCCTGAACTATGGTTTCTATGAAATCACCGACCCCGCCTACCAGGTATCCTCCGACCATCCCGACGCTGTGGCAACCCGGGAAGCCATCAAGGATGTGATGCGGTTCTGGCTGGATATGGGTTGTGACGGTTTCCGGGTGGACATGGCCGGTTCTCTGGTGAAAAATGACCCGGAGCAGAAAGGAACCATCGCTCTGTGGCAGAACTTCCGGGAATTTCTGGACGCTGAGTACCCGGAGGCGGCCATGGTTTCTGAATGGAGCCAGCCTGACCGCAGTCTGGAAAGCGGCTTCCACATGGACTTCATGCTGCACTTTGGCCCCAGCCATTACACCGATCTATACCACGGGGATCACCCCTATTTCTCCCGGGAAGGCAAGGGAAATGCAAAGGCATTTGTGGATTACTACCGCAAATGCTACGAGCCCACCAATGGCAAAGGCATGATCTGCATGCCTTCGGGCAACCATGATATGGAGCGCATGACCAACTGGCTGGACGCAGAGGAAGCAAAAATTGTGTTCGCCTTCCTGCTCTCTCTGCCCGGGGCGCCCTTCCTGTACTATGGTGATGAAATCGGCATGCGGTATCTGCATGGTCTTACCTCCGTAGAGGGCGGATATATACGCACCGGCACCCGCAGCCCCATGCAGTGGAACCGTGGACTGAACGCCGGCTTCTCCGCAGCGAAACCGGAAGATCTGTATATCCCCATTGACCCGGACAAAAACCGCCCCAATGTTCAGGAACAAATGGAAGATCCCCAGTCTCTATACCACGAGGTCAAAAAGCTCATTGCCATTCGCCAGGCAAATCCAGTACTGCAAAGCCAGGCAAAGATTGAATTTGTCTATTGCGAAGAAAACGCCTATCCCCTGGCCTACCGCCGGATCGATAGCAGCGGCAGCATCCTTGTGGTGCTGAATCCCGCTTCCCGGGAAGCTTCCTTCCCCTACGAAGGCAATCTGGGAAACGTACTGTACCAGAACGGCGGAGCGCTGAAACAGGAAGCAGGCATGCTCACCATCCCGGAGCAAACCGCTGTTTTCGTCTGGGAAGCATAAGATTCGTTCCTGCAATAACAAAAGGGCATCCAAAACCCGTTGGGTTTTGGATGCCCTTCTTTCTATCTTTCTTAGCGGCCTCGCCTGCGAACCTTACAGCGCTTTCAGCACAGCCAGCAGGAACTTCCAGGTGCGCTCTACAGAGCCGATTTCCAGTCTCTCCCGGCTGGTGTGCACATCGTACATCTGCGGGCCGATGCTGACACAATCCAGATCAGGCAGCTTCTGGCTGAGCAGACCGCATTCCAGTCCTGCATGCAGCGCAATAACCTGAGGCTCCGTGCCGAACAGCTCCTTGTACACCCGCACCATGGTATCGCGCAGGTTGGATTCCTTCCGGAATTCCCAGGCCGGATACTCGCCGGACTGGCTGTAGCTGCCATCAAACATCTCCGCCAGAGACTTCAGCTGCTCCAGCAGCTCCACCTTCTCAGCATTGACGCTGCTGCGTACGGCACTGGTGGCAGTAAAGCGTTCGCCCAGCTTCACAATGCCCAGATTCAGGCTGGTCTGCACCAGTCCGGGGATGTCCTGGCTCATGGTCTGCACCCCATTGGGATGAGAGCAAAGCAGGCTGATGATCTTGGCAGTGGACTCGGTAGACAGTGCGTTGCCGCCCAAAGCGTCCACATCATAAGCCTGAATCACAGCATCCGGCTCGTCATACTTCTCCCGGATTTCTGCCTGCAGTTCCTCTGCCACCGTGTTAATCCGCTCCAGGTGCATACCCATAGCCACCAGAGTTGCCTGGCAGGAACGGGGAATGGCATTATCCTTGGCACCACCGGCCAGAGTCGTCAGGCACAGGGGCATCAATTTCTGAATCCGGGACATGAATTCGCCCATAACCTTGTTGGCATTGGCCAGGTTCTTGTCAATTTCCGTACCGGAATGACCACCCCGCAGGCCGTCAACCACCAGCCGGATACAGGGGCCGTAAACAGCCCGCCGCTCCACCGGCAGAGAAATGGCGGCAGTTGCGCCGCCGGCACAGGAGACGGTGAAAACGCCCTCCCCTTCCGAATCCATATTCACCAGACGGCGGCCGCTGAGAGAGGACAGGTCGATGGAATTTGCTCCCAGCAGACCGATTTCCTCATCGGTGGTAATAATCACTTCCAGCGGCGGGTGAGGGATGGTGGGGTCGGCCAGCACAGCCAGGGCCATTGCCACAGCAATGCCGTTATCGGCACCCAGGGTTGTACCCTTGGCGAATACCATCTTGTCATCATGGGTAATATCCAGGCCCTGAGTGGCCATGTCAATGTCGCAGTCGGCATCCTTCTCACAGACCATATCCATATGGCCCTGAAGCATTACCGGCAGATGGTCCTCCATACCGCAGGTACCATCGGCAAAAAGGATGACGTTGTTCGATTCATCCTGAATATATTCAAGGCCATGTTCCTTCGCAAAAGACACCAGATAATCGGAAATCATTTTGGTATTCCGTGAGCCGTGGGGAATGGCACAAATTTGCTCAAAATAGTCAAATACAGATACCGGTTCCAAACCTGCCAGTCTTTTGGTTTCCATAGCAGACACTCCTTCTTCATAGATTGTTCTGGGATATTCTACCACGCTTCTTAGAAAAAATCTACCCAAAGTCTAGGCAAATTACCCCGGGGTCTTCGGTAAATCCTGCCCAAAAAAATAGGGTTAATACCGGTTTCAAAGTAAAAACTTTACAAATCGGACACAAAAAAGGCCACGGACGAATCCGTGGCCTCTCGGCATGCACAATTACACCAGGCTCAGTGCCAGGGTCAGCAGAACCCAGACAATGGCAATCCACTTGGTGGAAGAAGCCAAAACCTGATCCAGGCCGCCCTTCTTGTTCTTGCTCAGGTAAGAGTCGGAAGCGCCGGTCAGCGCGCCGGACAAGCCTGCCTCCTTACCGGACTGCATCAGAACAACAACGATCAGCGCAACGCTGCAAATAGCCTCCAGAACGATGAGAATGGTCTCAAAAACGCCCATGAAATGTAACCTCCCTCCGCCAGATTCGCCCAAAGCGAATGGTAAATGGCTCACAGAAAAGCTGGAGCTTCACAATAGCCCATGTAGTATAGCACAGGCTTTCCCAAATTTCAAGGGGAAAACGATATTTTTCCCAGTTTTCTCCCCGGCAGCCTTATTTCTGCACCCAGTTTCCGGTAGCCAGGCAATTCAGATAGCTCTCAATAAAGGGGTCCAGGGCACCGTCCATGACAGCGTTGACATTGGAAGTTTCGCAGCCGGTACGGGTATCCTTGACCAGGGTATAGGGCATGAACACATAGTTGCGGATCTGGCTGCCCCATTCGATCTTCTGCTGAACGCCCTTGATGTCGGAAATCTTGTCCAGGTGCTCCCGTTCCTTTATTTCCACCAGCTTGCTGCGCAGCATCCGCAGACAGGTTTCCTTGTTCTGGAACTGGCTGCGCTCGGTCTGGCAGGACACCACAATGCCCGTTGCCTTGTGGATCAGACGGACAGCGGAAGAGGTTTTGTTGATGTGCTGACCGCCGGCGCCGGAGGAACGGAAGACCTGCATTTCGTAATCTTCCGGACGAATCTCCACATCCTGGCTGTCGTCTTCAATATCGGGAATGACTTCAATGGCAGAGAAAGAAGTCTGCCGACGGGCGTTGGCATCAAAAGGAGATACCCGCACCAGACGGTGAACGCCGTTCTCGCCTTTCAGGAAGCCGTAGGCGTTTTCGCCTTCGATCAGGATATCCGCAGACTTCAGGCCCGCTTCGTCACCTTCCTGGTAGTCCATAATCTTATAGGTGAAGCCGTGACGCTCCGCCCAGCGGGTGTACATCCGGTAGAGCATCTGGCACCAGTCCTGAGCCTCGGTGCCGCCGGCACCGGCGTGGAAGCTCATCAGTGCGTTGTTCTTATCATAGTGACCGGTGAGCAGAGTCTCCAGACGGCAGGTCTCCATGTTCTCTGCCAGAGCTTCATACCCTTCCTTCAGCTCCTCCAGCATGGAGTCGTCGTCTTCTTCCGCTGCCATTTCACAAATCGTCATCAGGTCATCCCAGGCCGCCAGCATTTTCTCATAGCGCTCGACCTTGTTCTCAGCCTGCTTGGTTTTCACCACGATTTTCTGACTCTTCTCCGGGTCATCCCAGAAACCGGGGGCTTCCTGCATGGCGTGGAGCCGCTCCAGCTCGTTGCGCAGCCCTTCCAGATTCAGAGAATCCGCCAGTCCCTCCAAAGCGGGACGGCAATCGTTCAGCTTCTGCTTATAAACGTCAAATTCAATATTCATACCACACGTCTCTCATTTCGTAAAATTGCATATTTGGCTTTATTATAGCGAAAGTTTCCAATTCTGTAAAGGGGGAATTTGGACTTTTTCCGAAAAGCCGCTGTTACTGCTCTTTGGGACGCTTATATCGGCCCTTGGGCTCCCACTCAGGCAAGGGATAGCGCTGCATGGCGCCGAAAATCCGCTCCTTCAGATCCGGGTAAGTCTGGCTCAGCTGGAAAATCAGCTGCTTGACCTCCTCCCGCTTGGTGGTCTTGTCCACAGGGCAGCGGTTGGTCAGAACCGGAAGATTCTGCCGGGAGGCAAAATTATCAATGGTTTTTTCGTGGATGTACAGCATAGGACGAATCTGGATAATGCCGGTTCTGTCCAGGTTGGTTACCGGCTGGAAGCAGCTGATCCTTCCTTCAAACAGCAACGACATCACAAAGGTTTCCACCGCATCGTCATAATGATGTCCCAGAGCCAACTTATTGAAGCCCCGTTCCACAATGGCCTGATTCAGCGCTCCCCGGCGCATTTTGGCGCACATGGAGCAGGGGTTCTTCTCCTTCCGGTAGTCGAAAATAATCGGCCCGATCTCTGTTTTAATTATTGTATAGGGTACCTGCATCTGGCGGCACATCTGCTCAATGGCAGTATAGTCCATCCCCAGGCCCATATCGATGGTGATGGCTTCCAGTTCAAAAGGCTTATTGAAATACTCCCGCAGACCTGCCAGCAGCTGCAGCAGCACCAGGGAGTCTTTTCCCCCGGAAACGCCCACTGCAATTTTGTCCCCGGTTTCAATCATATGGTAATCGTCCACACACCGGCGGACCAGGCCCATTAGCTTCTGCATGGTTGTAATTCCTCCTGAAATCGTCAAAAATAGCATGTGAGAAAACAGGAGCATTCAAGAGCATTTTAGAGCTTTCAAGAGTTAATTCCGGTTTTCACAATTTTCAGCAAAATGAGTGTTGACATTTGATTTTTTATATGGTATAAAATTCAAGCGTCTTGGAGTATTGTACTGCAAGCGCCCTGAAATGTCAAAATATTTTATCCAAATTGGAGGAAACCATAATGTCCACTACTCTGCTGAAGAAGGAGACCCTGGAGCGCAAGTGGTATGTTATCGACGCTGCCGGCAAGCCCCTGGGCCGTACCGCCGTTATCGCCGCTAACCTGCTGCGCGGCAAGCACAAGGCCGACTTCACCCCCAATGTTGACTGCGGTGATTTCGTAATCGTCATCAACACCGACAAGGCTGTTCTGACCGGCAAGAAGCTGGAGCAGAAGAAGTACTACCGCGTGTCCGGTTGGATCGGCGGCCTGAAGGAAACCAAGGCCCGCGACATGATGAACACCCGTTCCGACTATGCCATGGAGCTGGCCGTGAAGGGTATGCTGCCCAAGAACACTCTGGGTAAGCACGCTCTGACCCGTCTGCATCTGTACAAGGGCGCTGAGCACCCCCACGCTGCCCAGAAGCCCGAAGCCTGGACCCTGGACTAATTTGGAGGTAACTTAGAATGTACGAAAGCAAGAAGAAGTATTTTTACGGCACCGGCCGTCGTAAGTCCTCCGTTGCCCGTGTTCGCGTTTACGAGAACGGCACCGGCTCCATCATCATCAACGGCCGTGATATCGACGACTACTTCGGCCTGGAGACCCTGAAGCTGATCGTTCGTCAGCCCCTGGTCACCACCGACATGCTGGGCAAGGTTGACATCGTTGTCACCGTC
>CALXFP010000012.1 GCA_944387615.1 uncultured Oscillospiraceae bacterium
GCGGCGCTGCTGCATGACATTGGAAAAATTCCCACCTTTACCCAGGACGAAACCGGCCGGGGCCACTTTTACGGTCACGCTCCCGCAGGGGCGGAGATGGCCCAGCAGGTACTGCACCGGCTGAAAGCCCCCAAGGCCCTGACGGAGCAGGTGGTGCTGCTCATCGGCAAGCACATGACCACCCTGATTCCGGAGAAAAAGGCCCTGAAGCGGCAGCTGGGAAAACTGGGCTGGCAAACCCTGGAAAACCTGCTTGCCCTTCAGGAAGCGGATATGAACAGCAAAGGCACCGCCTCGCCGGAAGATCTGGAAATTTTCCCGAAAATCCGAACCGTTCTGGAAGAAATCCGGGAAGAAGGCGCCTGCCTGACCCTGAAAGATCTAAATATTTCCGGCCATGACCTGAAAAATCTGGGTCTGGAAGGAAAACAGATCGGTCAGTGCCTGGACTACCTGCTGGAACAGGTGGTTCAGGAAACGCTGCCCAACGAAAAGCCCGCCTTGCTGGAAAGCTGCAAAACCTGGGCAGAAGAAAAAGGAGAAACCCTATGAAAAAACGAATCCTGCCCCTGCTGCTGGCCCTTGCTCTGCTGCTTTGTGCCTGCGGCGCTGTTCCCCAGTCCCCTGCCAAAGCCGAGGGCACCCTGACGGTGCATTTTCTGGATGTAGGCCAGGCGGACTGCGCTCTGGTGGAGCTGGGTGGGAAATACCTGCTCATTGACGGCGGCAACCGGGAGGACAGCCAGCTGGTGGTGTCCTTCCTGGAGCAGCAAGGCGTGGAAGAATTGGAAGGAGTAGTCTGCACCCACGCCCATGAAGACCATGTAGGCGGCCTGCCCGGTGTGCTGGCAGTGTACCCTGCAAAGGCAGTTTACGCCCCTACCAAAACCTACGCTTCCAAAGTCTTTGACGACTTTGTTCACTACACCGACCAGCAGGGCCTGGAAATCACCATCCCGGAGCCGGGAGACAGCATTCCCATGGAGGGGCTGGACATTCAGGTACTGGGGCCGGTGAAATCCTACGCCGAAACCAACGACACCTCCCTGGTGCTGCGCATCGCCTTTGGCGAAACGGTGTTCCTGTTCACCGGGGACATGGAGGTGGCAGCGGAAGATGACATGCTGGACTACTGGGACAGCCAGCCGGAGCTTCTGAAAGCGGATGTGCTGAAAGTGGGCCACCACGGTTCGGACACCTCCACCGGCTACCGCTTCCTGCGGCAGGTGGCTCCGGAATACGGGGTAATCTCCGTGGGAGCGGGCAACAGCTATGGTCACCCCAACGAAGCGCCCCTGTCCCGGCTGAATCAGGCGGAGGTCACCGTGCTGCGCACTGATACCTTGGGTACCATTACGGCAACCAGCGACGGAACTGAGGTACAGTTTACCTGGGAGAAATCCACCGTCCAGCCCGACGCCCCCGCCCCCTCGGAAACCACAGCCCAAACCTATATCGGCAACAAAAATTCTAAAAAATTCCACCTGCCCAGCTGCCCCAACCTTCCCGCAGAAGAAAACCGGGTGGAGCTACCCTCTTACGACGAAGCCATGGCCCAGGGATATGCGCCCTGCGGAAACTGTCTGAAATAACCAAACCCGGCACCGATTGCAAGAATCGGTGCCGGGTTATTGTCATTGCTTATTTTGCGCATTTTCTCACCATTTGGCCCCGGAAAATCTTGCACAATTTCAGCATATTGTATATAATAAAGTCAGAAATACCGGCAAGTCATATGATGCGTTTGTACGAAAAAGGTGTCTCAATCCAACAATAGAAACGGAGTGTTGTATGATGGAAACAAAGTATACATTGTTAACCGAAAAAGAAGCCATCTGGGCACAGATGCTGATGGAAGTATTAAAAGACAACAACATTCCATGCGTGTCCCAACCGGTATATGGTGCAGGACTTACCCTGAAAACAGGAATCCAGGAACGGCTGAAGGTATATATACCGTCTGATAACCTGACTGCGGCAGAAGAATTGCTCCAGAGTTTGTTTTCAGAAAGCAACACAAGCGAAGAAGGAAGCTGTCCTGCCACCGAAAAGGGCAATCGACAGACTTGAGTCCATGAAAAAGTAATAGAGCACAACATCAATATACACGGCTAATAATACGAAAATAAGGGAATTTTTAATGGGCAGGCGAATTTCTTCGCCTGCCCATTCTGATTTACAAAACCCTTGCGAAACAAACACTCCCCTGATCCGTCAATCCTCCAGGCTGTGGTTATCCTGGTTGAAGCCGCCTTCAAAGGCGATCATCAATCCGCCCTGCTCGGCGTAGTAGCTGCACAGGCCGCCGGTTTTTTCCAGCTGGAACCGGGCATTGGGGAACTGGGCTAAAATGGCGTCACCCAGTGCCTGACCGAACTGGGGATTGAAGCAGTGGGCAATCCGCAAAAGCGCGCCGTCGTAGAAGCCCCGCTCCCGGATCATGTCCACCAGGGTCTGAATGGCCTTCTTCTCGCCCCGGGCCTTGTGGGCGGGGCAGATTTTGCCTTCCTTGGCCTCGCCGCAAACCCGGATACCCAGAACGCCGGCAATTTTCGCAACAGCGGGATTGACCCGGCCGTTTCTAGCCAGGTTGGTCAGAGACTCCAGGCAGAACAGGGTATGCACATGGTTGCGGTAATCCCGCAGCTGCTGGGCAATGGCCTCCAGTTCCAGGCCCTGGCTCACCAGCTGCCGGGCCTTGTCCAGAATCATAGCCATCTGGGGACCGGCGGACATGGAGTCAACCAGGATTACCTTTCTGCCGGGATGCTCTTCCATATAGGTGTGGGCAGCCTGGGCAGCGGCGTTGTAGCTGCCGGAAATGGCCTTGGAAATGGTGGTGGCAAAAATCACATCGGCATCGCCGAAAGCTTCCAGCCACTCCCCTACATTGGGGCAGGAGGAACCGGACTTGCTCTTGTGGGACTTCAGCTCCGCCACCATGGCGGCAATGTCCAACTTGCCGTCATCCACAAATTCCTTGTGGGCAATGACTTTCATGGGAACGCTGGCAAAGTCCTGGGTGCTGCCCAGAATGTTGCAGCCGGAATCCGAAACATATTTATAATTCATAGCGATACCTCGTCTAAAAAATGGTCGTTGTCATCGGTTTTTTAATAACCGATGACATTGTATCAATCTTTATCCACAATGTCAAGCATATCTTGTGTAAAGTTTTCTGTGTTGACTTTTCCGGTTTTCTCCGGTATAATACCCCCGGGTGATCCATATGAAACAAGAAACCAAGCTGCGCATTGCCGCAACCGTTCAGGACTTCCACCTGCCCCGGTATGCCGAGATTCCCAACGTGGGACTTTATCTGGAGCAGGCCGCCAAATACATCGGGGAGTACCTGGCCCCCCTGGGGGACTCCGCCCTGACTCCCTCCATGATCAGCAATTATGTGAAAAAGGGTCTGATTGCCAATCCGGTGAAGAAGCAGTACAGCCGGGATCAGATTGCCTATCTGTTCTTCATCGCCGTGGCCAAAAACGTGCTGTCCCTGGATGCTCTGGCAGGTTTTCTGCATCTGCAGCAGCAGACCTATCCTCTGGCTGTTGCCTACGACTACTTCTGCCAGGAGTACGAAGGGCTGCTGCGTTTTACCTTTGAGCTGCAGGACACGGTGGAAATCAGCAACGAAGATTCCACCGACGAAAAGCGGCTGCTGTTTACCTGCATTGTCGCCGCAGTGCAGAAAGTTTACCTGGAAAAATGCCTGGAGGCCATTGCCCTGGAACAGGCGGGATAAGCTTTGCCGGAAGTCCAAAGGACTTCCGGTTTTTTGTGGGATTTTTCCGCAAATCATTGACTTTTCCCCCAGTTTGTGAAATAATGTATGGGTTAAATTATAGAGCAAGAAAGGATTTTATCCATGATGCAATCCAGAACCCACACCTGCGGCCAGCTGCGTCTGTCTGACGCCGGCAAGCAGGTCACCATTGTCGGCTGGCTGGAAAATGTCCGGGAAGTCGGCGCCAACTTCGCTTTCTGTGTTCTGCGGGACTACTACGGCACCACCCAGGTGGTCATCGAGAACGAAGAAATGATGAAGTGTATCAAACCCATCAACAAAGAGTCTACCCTGTCCGTCACCGGCATTGTCCGGGAGCGGGAGAGCAAGAATACCAAGATCCCCACCGGCGAAATCGAAGTGGTGCCGGAAAGAATCGAAGTGCTGGGCAAGTGCCGCCACAACCAGCTGCCCTTTGAGATCAACAAGAGCCGGGACGCTGACGAGAACACCCGTCTGAAGTACCGCTTCCTGGATCTGCGCAACCCTGCCGTGAAGAGCAACATCGTCCTGCGCTGCCAGGTGGTTGCCGAGCTGCGGCGGCTGATGACCGAGAAGGGCTTTCTGGAAATCACCACCCCCATCCTCACCGCCTCCTCCCCCGAAGGCGCCCGGGACTACCTGGTGCCCGCCCGGAATCACCCCGGCAAGTTCTACGCCCTGCCCCAGGCTCCCCAGCAGTTCAAGCAGCTGCTGATGACTGCTGGCTTTGACAAGTATTTCCAGATTGCCCCCTGCTTCCGGGATGAGGACGCCCGGGCCGACCGTACCCCCGGCGAATTCTACCAGCTGGATATGGAAATGGCCTTCGCTTCCCAGGACGACGTGCTGTCCACCCTGGAAGATGTGCTGGTTCCGGTGTTCCAGAAATTCGGCAAGTACAGCCGGGTTTCCCAGGCTCCCTTCCGCCACATCCCCTACAACGAGGCCATGGAGCGCTACGGCTCCGACAAGCCCGACCTGCGTATCGACCTGGAGATTCAGGACATTTCCGCCGAAGTCCAGGGCTGCGGCTTCGGCCCCTTTGAAGGCGCCACCGTCAAGGCCGTGGTTGTCCACGACTTTGCCCAGGCCAGAAAGTGGATTGACAAGCTGCTGGCTGACGTGGAAGTCCAGACCGGCAACAAAGCCTGCTGGGTGAAGGTGGACGAAAACGGCAATCTCACCGGCGGTGTGTCCAAGTTCCTGACCGAGTGCCAGGGCACTCTGACCGAAACCTTAAGTCTGAAGCCCGGCAGCTTCGTCTGCATGGCCGCCGGCAAGAAGTCCGCCGCCCAGAAAACCGCAGGCGTGATCCGCACCCTGCTGGGCAAGCGGGTTCCCGGCCACTTTGACGAAGAGCAGTACGCCCTGTGCTGGATTGTGGACTTCCCCATGTACGAAATCGGCGAAGAGTCCGGCGCACTGGAATTCTGCCATAACCCCTTCTCCATGCCCCAGGGCGGTCTGAAGGCTCTGGAAGAGGCAGAAGGCGATGTGGAAAAGCTGCTGGCCATCAACGCCAACCAGTACGACCTGGTGTGCAACGGCTATGAATCCGCCTCCGGCGCTGTCCGGAACCACGACCCCGAGATCATGGTCAAGGCCTTCCAGATGGTAGGTCTGGGCGAGGAGGACGTGAAGGCCAAGTTCCCCGCCATGTACAACGCCTTCACCTACGGCGCACCTCCCCATGCCGGTGCCGCCCCCGGTGTGGACCGTCTGATTATGCTGCTGACCGGTGAGGAAAGCATCCGGGAGGTCATCACCTTCCCCATGAACAAGAACGCCCAGGACCTGATGATGGGCGCTCCCACCACCGTAGACAAGAGCCAGCTGGACACCGTCCACATCGCTCTGGTGGAAGAATAAGATTGTTACACAGCGAGCAGAATCCCTGCTTCCTTTTGGACAGGGATTCTGCTTTTTGTTCCTGGCACCATCGTACAGAATCGGCTTGACACCACCTTTTCGACAAATTATAATTTTATCTGTTACAATAATTTATAATCAGATAAGGTGATTTTTATGGTTTCTTCCGCTAAGAAGCAGTTCTGTACGTTCAGCGTCATTATGCCTTGCTACAATTCGGAAGCGTATGTACGCAACGCACTGGAAAGCATCTGCAATCAGACCTACGGCAACTGGGAGCTGGTGGCTGTCAATGACGGCTCCACTGACGCTACCTTGCAGATTCTTCAGCAATACGCCCAGGGCGATCCACGAATCAAAATTTTCTCCAAGGAAAATGGCGGGTATGTATCCGCCGTGAATTATGGTCTGGAAAACATAACCGGCGATTACGTTTTGCTGCTGGGCTCCGACGATGCCCTGGACACCCGTCTGTTTGAACAGCTGAATCAGGAAGCCGTATCCGCTTATCCGGACTGCATGGCTTTCCGGACACAAATTGTCCAGGACGGTGTCATCACAGGTGACGATTCCCTGACCGCCTTCCAAACCGCTGCACGCGCCGCTGACACAACCTTTGCCCAGTTCTCCCTGGACTATCCGCAGCACTGCGAAATTTTCACCGGCAGAGACACTTCCAAATGTTTCAAAAAAGCCGTTGTGGGGGATATCCGCTATCTGGGAAAATACGGATTTGATGCTGATGGCATTTTTTCCATGATGGTTTCTCATCAGGCCTCCTCTTTTTCCGTTCTTCCTGTAATCGGGTACTACTGGACCCACCGCAGCGATTCTCTTTCCGCAAGAAAGTCGTTTCTGGCACGGGATCTGGATCGCATCGAGAACTGGATTTCTTTTTTTGCGTATTTGCTGACTCTTCCCAAAGAGCAGATCACACCGGCTGAGAAGCATTACATTTACTATTTCATACAGCTTATGAAAGACAGCTGGAGCAAGCAGATTCCCTATTACCAGGGCGGCCGTTCCCTGCGCAAGGCAGCGAAAACCATCCGGAAAATATCCCGTTACGCAGATTTTAAGCTTTCCCTGAGCAAAACCACCGCATTGCTTCTGGCTGCTCCGCTTTGTTGGAAAACACTGTATCTGCTGCTGAGAAAATTCCATATAGATCTGCCCTGAATCTGAAAACTTTTCATATCCGTGCAACCAAGGCGAAATTTTGTCGAGACCTTAATTAGGGAAAGGAGGTTTTCCCCTCATGGAAGATCAGCAGATTGTGGATCTGTACTGGGAGCGCAACGAGGACGCCATCCGGAAAACCGAGGAAAAATACGACCGCTACTTAACCAAAATCGCCTACAACATCTTAGCCAACGCAGAGGACAGCCGGGAGAGCGTCAACGATACCTATCTGGCAGCCTGGAACTCCATGCCGCCCCACCGGCCCAGCATCCTGCCGTCTTACCTGGCCAAGCTGACCCGGCGGATTTCCATTGACTGTTTCCGGGGGCGTACCCGGGCCAAACGGATGCCGTCGGAGTATGTGCTGTCGCTGAGTGAACTGGATGACTGCGTTTCCGGGGGCAACAGCACCGAGGAAATCATCAGCGTCAAATTTTTGGCAGACGCCATCGGCGTGTACCTGCGGCTGCAAAGCCCCGAGGCCCGAAACGCCTTCATTGGTCGGTACTACTACCTGGATTCTCTGAAAGAGGTGGCCCGGTACTGCGGCATGTCCGAAAGCAAAGCCAAAAGCCTGCTCTACCGCACCCGGATCGGGCTGAAAGAGTATCTTCAAAAGGAGGGCTTTAACCTATGACAACAGCGCAGCTTCACGATGCCATCGGCCTGCTGCCGGTGGATCTGATTGCCGAAACCGATGCCCTTCGCTGCCGCAAGCAGCCCCGGCTTCCCTGGCAGCGCTATGCCGCCATGGCTGCCGCAGCAGTTTTGGTGATTTGCAGCGGGATGATTGGCTGGCGCCTTCTGCCCGGTTCCAAAACCGCTGCTGCACCGGAAGCAGCCCAGTTCGCCGCCGCCAGCGCCACCGTGGCCGACGAAGCTTTGCCGGGTGCTCAGGCCCCCATGGCGGATGCTGCCGGCGCAGATAACGCTTCCCCTAACCTGGCTACCGCCTCTACCCTGTCGGTACACTATGCCGCCACTCCGGCACTGACGGAAGCAGCACAAACCCAGCCCACCTATGTGGCCCTGATGACCTCCCTGGAGGACTGGCAAACCTATCGTCAGCAGCAGGAAGGCAGCTTCGATCTTACCCAGCTGGATACGGTGATGGACAGCCGGGACGAGGGGTATTTTGAATCCCAGGATCTGGTGCTGATTCGCCTGGATGCCTCCGCTTCCGCTGGTCCTGCTGTGCAGAATATGGTCTGGGAAGAAGGCAGCCTGGATATTTACCTGAACAACGTGGCAACCCAGGAAGATGCCGGTCAAACCTGCTGGCACATTGCCCTGGATGTGGAAAAGGGCGCACTTGCCGATGCGGACCAGATTCAGCTGATAACCCAGTAATCCCCCACCCCGACTCCGCCCTGTTTTGGAAGGAGCCGGGGGTTTTCCGTTTCTTTACTGCCTTGAAAAAGTTTTTGTAATTTTTTCCATTTTTCCTCTTCCCTTTTTTCACTTTGTCGTATATAATAACCAATGGCGACCCCTTTTGATACCACGACCCGAGGAGAGAACCATGAGAATCCTATACGACAGCAAGCAATCCATCTTTAAATCCCCCTTTGGTACTCTGGTACCGAACCAGGTATGTACCCTGCATATCCACATTCCTGCCACCGTCCGGGCAACCAAGGTTACCTGCCTTCTCAATGCCGACGGCAACGGCAGCGTACAATATGTTTCCCTGCTTCTGAAAGAGCGCCAGGGTCCTTATGAAATTTTCAGCGGAGAATTTTCCCTGGGCGAGCCGGGACTGTACTTTTACTACTTTTATATTGACACCCCTGAGGGGGGCTTCCGGCTGTTCAAACAGGGAGACGACACCAATATGGAAGCAGGCGACCTGTGGCAGCTCAGCTGCATCCCCGGGGATTTCCACACCCCGGACTGGGCCAAGGGTGCAACCTATTACCAGATTTTCCCCGACCGGTTCTGCCGCTCCGGCTCCTGTGACCTAACCGGCAAGCTGGAGCCTTACACCGTCCACCCGTACTGGTACGAAGATGTCCACTGGCAGCCCACCAGCGAGGGCATTGTCCTGAATAACGATTTCTACGGCGGCAATTTCCGGGGCATCGCAGAAAAAATGGACTATATCGCCAGTCTGGGCACCACCATTTTGTATCTGAACCCCATTACCAAGAGCTTTTCTTCTCACCGCTACGACACCGGTGATTACAAAACCCCCGACCCCATGCTGGGCACCGAGGAGGATTTTTCCGCCATGTGTCAGGCGGCCCACGACCGGGGCATCCGGGTGATTCTGGATGGGGTATTCTCCCACACCGGTTCGGACAGCCTGTACTTTAACCGGGAGGGACATTTTGACAGCTGCGGCGCTTACAACTCCCAGGAGTCTGCCTACAGCAGCTGGTACACCTTCCACTCCTGGCCCCGCAGCTACAACTGCTGGTGGAATTTTGATACCCTGCCCACGGTGAACAAAATGGAGCCATCCTTCCTGGATTATATCATCCGGGACGAGGACAGCGTGGTGGCCCACTGGCTCCGGCTGGGTGCCGACGGCTACCGACTGGATGTGGCCGACGAGCTGCCTGATGAGTTTATCTGGCTGCTGCGCCAGCGGATTCACCAGGTCAAGCCCGATGCTCTGCTGCTGGGAGAAGTGTGGGAGGATGCCTCCAACAAATTCGCCTGCGGCCAGCGCCGCACTTACTTTACCCGGGGCGAGCTGGACAGCGTGATGAACTATCCTTACCGCACTGCCATCATCAACTACGTCCGGGGTCTGGACGGAGGCAAGGGGCTGAAGGATACCGTCATGACCATTGTGGAAAACTACCCGCCGGAAGTGGTGCTGTGCAATATGAATTTGCTGGGCACCCACGACACTCCCCGAATCTTAACGGCTCTGGTGGATGACTTCCAGGGCGGCCGGGAGGAGCAGGCCCAGCGGCGGCTGTCCCGGAATCAGCTGGATGTGGCCTATGACCGGCTGCTCACCGCCTCCTTCCTCCAGTACACCCTGCCGGGCAGCCCCTGCCTGTACTACGGAGATGAAGCGGGGATGGAAGGCCACCGGGACCCCTTCAACCGCCGCCCCTTCCCCTGGGGCCGGGAAGACCGGCAGCTGCAAAATCATTTCCGGCGGTTGGGTCAGCTGCGGAAAAACTTTGCCGCTTTCCGTCTGGGTGACATTTCCTTCTTCAAAGCGGAGGACAAGCACCTGGGCTTTACCCGCAGCTACGGCGGAAAGACCTACCGGGTCTACTGCAACCGCAGCGGTGACGCCTGGGAGATCCCCTACGGCCGTCCCATTTTCGGCTACAATCTGCAAATCCTGGCACCGGACTGCCTGACCATCGGCCCCCGGGGCTACTGCATCACGGAGGAGTAAGCCATGGAAAAAGAATGCTTTTTCAGCGGCTACTGCCGTCAGCTGGACGGCAGCCGGGTGGTGGAAGCGGTGCTGGAAGAGGGCAAGCTCACCGAGGTAGACTGCTGCTACGGCAGCTGCATCTACGAAATCAGCTGCCCCATTGCCGCGGAAATTCAAAAGGCCCAGGAAGAATAAGGAAATGGCGGGATGCTGGTGCATCCCGCCATCTGCGTGTCTAACAAGTCTGCCAGAGTTTGTCCTCCAGAGGACAAATAAAGTCAAAACCGTTTTCGAGCGGGGCGCACCCCAGGGTGGCTTCTCTTGCCCCTTCGGGGCAATTCACCTTCTGTACCTGGGCGAAAACACTTTACAGGCTGCAAGTGTGGAATTTGTCCCCCGTCGGGGGGACAAATTATGCGCGCAGCAGACTGCCAAAGTTTGTCGAAAAAGCCCGCAGGGATTTTTCGGCAGTCTAATGGCGGGATGCTGATGCATCCCGCCTGTTACTTTATCTGCTCATCGTGCTCTGACAGATCGATTTTTCCATGTTCGCTTTCAAATTCCGCTACCCGTTTTTTCAGGTACTGCTCAATTTCCTTATTGGCAGAGCGGCCTTCCCACTGGGCAATGTAGCGGAATTTCTGAAACAAAAGCCTGTCAATCCGCAGCGTATAACGCAAAAGCTTCTCGTCCATATTTACACCTGCTTTCCACCATGGTGACATTACTATGCCTAAATTATAGCGAAAAAATTCCACCATTCATGAAATGGTGGTTAAATGACATAATCTTGGCGCATTGTTTTTTGAAGTGTTCCAAAATATTTTTAATTTAGACACAAACTCGCCAAACAATTCCTGTACAGTGGTAGCCATAGAAATGTATTCTCCTGCTTTGACTCGCTTTATTTTCTTTGTTACGGAGGAAAGCGGCTATGTATGTGATTACCAACGATGATATTTTTGGAAGCAACGTACTGTATCTGCGAACCAAGCGAGGCGTTTCTTTGGAATGCCTGGCAAAGATTCTGGGGATTACCAGCTACCAGCTGCAGCTGATTGAGCAGGGCTACCTGCGAGATATTGACTCGGCACTGTTGGAGCAAATATGCAAGTATTTTGCCGTTTCGCCCCAGCCGATTCTGTGCTACGATTTGACCGAACATTAAAAATGCCTCCCCCTCTGACCGGGCTGCCACGGCACAGAGGGGGATTTTGTGTAAATACCCCCTTCCGCATTTCGCGGAAGGGGGTAAATCGTCATTACTGATTTTCCATTTCCTTCAGGGCGTCCTTACGGCTGAAGTTTGCACGGCCCTTCTCATCGAAGCCCATGAACTTCACCCAGGTCATGTCGCCCAGGTTCAGCACGTCTTCCACCTTTTCCACACGGCGGTTTTCCAGCTTGGAAATGTGCACCATGCCGTCATGGCCGGGAGCGATTTCCACGAAAGCGCCGATGGGCAGAATCCGCACAACCTTGCCGTAGTAGAGCTTGCCTACCTCGGGCACGAAGCAGATGTCGTCCACCATCTTCTTGGCGGCGTAAGCAGCGGCGGAATCCACAGCGGAGATGAACACGCTGCCGTCGTCCTCGATGTCCACCTTGGCGCCGGTGTCGGTGCAGATCTTCTGGATGGTCTTGCCGCCGGAACCGATGACTTCCCGGATCTTGTCCACAGGAATCTTCAGAGACAGCATCTTGGGAGCGAACTCGCTGACCTCGGGACGAGGCTCGGCGATGCAGGGCAGCATGACCTCGTTCAGGATCTCCATACGGGCCTTGCGGCAGCGCTCCAGAGCGTCGGCAATGATCTCCATGGTCAGGCCCTTGTTCTTCAGGTCCATCTGAATGGCGGTGATGCCTTCGCTGGTACCGGCAACCTTGAAGTCCATTTCGCCGTGGAAGTCTTCCACGCCTTGGATGTCGGTGAAGGTTCTCCACTCACCGGTTTCCTGATCGGAAATCAGGCCGCAGGAGATACCGGCAACAGGCCGCTTGATGGGCACGCCGGCATCCATCAGAGCCAGGGTAGAACCGCAGATGGAGCCCTGAGAGGTGGAACCGTTGGAGGACAGCACCTCGGAGACCACACGGATGGCGTAGGGGAACTCCTCCACAGAGGGAATCACAGGCAGCAGAGCCTTCTCAGCCAGAGCGCCGTGACCGATCTCCCGGCGGGAGGTGGAACGGGCAGCCCGGGCTTCGCCGGTGGAGAAGGAGGGGAAGTTATAGTGATGGATATACCGCTTGGTATCCTCGGGGTAGATGGTGTCCAGCTTCTGGGCAGCAGACAGGGTGTTCAGGGTGCAGATGGACAGCACCTGAGTCTGGCCACGGGAGAACAGGCCAGAGCCGTGTACCCGGGGCAGCACGCCAACCTCGGCATCCAGAGGACGAATCTCGTCCATGCCGCGGCCGTCCACACGCTTGCCGGCCAGCAGCCACTTCTTGACAACCTTCTTCTGCATCTTGTACAGGCAGACCTCGATGTGCGTCTCGAAGTCCTCGTACTTCTCGCCGAACTTCTCCTGGAAGTCCAGACGGGCAGCGGTCAGGCGCTCTTCCCGGACATTCTTGTCGGGGGTGTCCAGAGCGTACTCGATCTGATCCAGGCCGTAGGCCATCAGGTCATCCAGCAGCTCGTGGTTAACAGCAGCCTTTTCAAAGGTGAACTTGGGCTTGCCAATCTCGGCCACGATGCCGTTGATGAACTTGACGATCTCCATGTTGGTCTCGTGGGCAATGCGGATGGCCTCGTAGACCACGCTTTCGGGAGCTTCGTTGGCTTCGGTCTCAATCATGACCACCTTCTCGAAGGTGGAGGAGATGCACACGAAGCAGTCGCAGGCGTCCCGCTCGTCAGCGGTGGGGTTGATGATATACTTGCCGTTGAGATGGGCAACGTTGGTGGTGGCAACGGGTCCGTTCCAGGGCACGTCGGAAGTGGCGATGGCAATGGAAGCGCCCAGGGAAGCAACAATTTCCACAGGGTTATCGTAGTCGTTGGCCAGCACGGTGCAGGTCACAACGGTGTCGTTGCGCAGTTCCTCGTCGAACAGAGGACGCATGGGCCGGTCGATGATCCGGCTGTTGAGGATGCCCCGCTCAGAGGGCTTGCCCTCCCGGCGGTTGAAGGAGCCGGGAATCCGGCCCACGGCGTACATCCGCTCTTCAAACTCGATGGTCAGAGGGAAGTAGTCGATACCGGCCTTGGGGATGGGGTTGCAGGTGCAGGTAACCAGCACCACGGTGTCGCCGTAGCGGCAGATGCACTCGGCATTGGCCAGCTCTGCCACCTTACCGGTTTCCACGGTGAAGGGACGGCCGCCGATTTCCATCTCGTAAACATGATGGTTGGGGTATTGTTTGCGGGTAATCATGGAAAAACCTCCTGTAAAATTTTTGTGGTCGGGAGGTTTAGCACTTGAAACGAATGCCGCCGCGCGGCAGCCCTTTCAACTGCTAAAATTCTCCCGTTTTGCTTGTAAGAAAAGGGCGACGAAAGCCGTCGCCCTTTCCAAAATTACTTACGGATACCCAGCTTGGCGATCAGAGCACGGTAGCGGTTGATGTCCTTACGAGCCAGATAGTCCAGCAGGTTACGGCGCTTACCAACCATCATCAGCAGACCACGACGGGAGTGGTTGTCGTGCTTGTGCACACGCAGGTGCTCGGTCAGTTCATTGATCCGGGCGGTCAGGATGGCAACCTGAACTTCGGGAGAACCGGTGTCGCCCTCGTGAGTAGCGTTGTCCAGGATGACCTGAGTCTTCTTTTCTTTCTGAATCATTGTGTTTCCACCTTTCTGTTACGTTCCCAGCAGCCAAGTCGGGGACTGGTGAAAGAATCCGGCAACTGAGCAGCGGGTAAATATTCTGTCTGGCCGCGGCCAGCCTTTTGATAGTATCATAAGTTTACCCAAAAGTAAAGGAGTTTTTTCCACTTTTTGAAAAAAGAAGCCCCTTACAGTGGGGATTGTTTGATTTTCGCATACCGCCGGGGATAGGCTTTGGGGGTGGGGGCGATTTTGCGCAGGACGATGACGGCGTGGTTGGTGCCGTCAATGGGAAACTCCTGTACCGACTCCAGCTTCAGCCCCAGCTTTTTAATGGCGCCGGTGCATTCGGCCAGTTCCTCCCGGGCTGCTGCGCCTTTCATGGCCAGCACCGCTCCGCCTACCTTCACATAGGGAGCCGTCAGTTCCAGCAGAATGTTCAGCCGTGCCACCGCCCGGCTGGTGGCAAAGTCAAAGCTTTCCCGGCAGGTAAGCACCACTTCTTCTGCCCTTCCGGTGATGCACCGGGCGGAAACGCCCAGCTGAGGCAGGATTTCTTCCAGCCACTTCACCCGCTTGCCCAGAGAATCCAGCAAGGTAACCTTGGCATCCGGGCAGGCAATGGCAATGGGCACGCCGGGGAACCCGGCGCCGCAGCCCACATCAATCAGGGTTTTTCCCGAAAAGTCCCCGGTTTTCAGCACCGTCAGGCTGTCCAGCAGGTGCAGTTTTGCCACCTGGGCATCTTCGGTAATGGCGGTCAGATTCATCACTTCGTTCTGCTTCACCACCGCTGCGCCGAAGGCGCACAGCTGGTCACAGACCGCATCGGAAAGCTCCAGCCCCAGCTGGGGCAGACCTTCCTGTAAGGTTTTTTTCATCATAGTCTCACCTTGCATTGACAATGCCGCTCAGGTCCACCTGGGTTTCGTCGTAGGGATCGAAGGGGGAATCCTCCACGGTGATGGAAGGCAGCACCACCGTGTGGATGTGCCAGTTCACCAGCAGGTCGCAGACTTCGCCGTAGGAATCCACGCCGCTTTCGTCACCGCTGACCTTCAGGTAGGTATCATTGATGTTGTCTGCCAGATTGGTAGCAGTTCCATCCTGGCGGGAGGTGAAGAAATTGCTGTAGGCTGCCATATCGCTGCGCAGCTGCTGGCTGACTCCGTCGTTGATCCGGGCCGCTGCCGCCGCCGCGCTCTGGTCATTGACACTGCTCAGAGCGCTGTAGCAGTAACGGAAAGCCATGAAGTAGCCGGAATACTGAAATTCCGGGTCGGAATTGGCGGTACAGGCCAGGAATGCGGCAAAATTGGCATCCCGCTCCGGGGCAATGCACATCCGGTGGGCCATTTCGTGGGCCATGGTAAAGGGCAAGGACACATCGGGAATCTGGGGATTCACCGATGCTTCGCCGGTGAGGCCGAAGGTAACGCCGGTAATGCCCATAGAGGTGTACATATCCGCCCAGCCCAGCTTTTTCACCGGCAGCGTGGAACCGGCAAAAATGGGATAGTGGTAATCATAGGTCAGGCTGTGGAAGCCATCCCCTGCCTTCTGGGCCAGGGTTTCAAAATCGGCAAAGTCCACATTGCCGGAGCCATCCCGGTTAACCTGGGCTGCCAGCTCGTTGGCCTTATCCCGGTAATACTGGGTAGCCTCCGCCAGCTCGTCAACGTTATAGCTGGATACTTCCAGACGCATGTCATCGGCCAGACTGCCGGCATAGTAGTTCAGGCCCCAGGCCATGGTATGCAGCATGAACAGTCCGGAAAACACCGCCAGCACCCAGCCGAACCACTGGATTACGTTCCATTTCAGCACCACCATCAGCACGAAGCTGGCAAGAATCAGCACGCCCAGCACCACCGCCAGCAGCTGCCACACAGGAAACTCCACCGTGCCCGTCCACTGGGCCAGCATACCCTGGAGTGTACGGATGACATAGGGATAAATCATATCCACCAAGGTGGAAAACCGCTGGCCGAATTCCATCAGCACCCAGGTTATGCCGCCGAAAATGGCCGCTGTCAGATATCCGAACCAATATTTCAAAGGAAACGCCTCCTTCAGATATGTGTAATCATGGATTGTACTAGTATAACACAACTTTGGGTCTTTGTCTGCCCCCAATTTCTTAATTTTTCGTGAAGCTGCGGCAAAAAGCCGAAGATAGCGGGACTTTCCGACGGATTCTACTTCCTGCTTTCCAGATGCTGCCGGCACCGATTCCCTCCGCCCCGGGCAAATCCCGGCAAAGCCAATTTGTCTTGCAATTTCCGCCGCTGCGTGGTAAAATGCTTAAATAAATAGGATTGAAATAGAAAAGGAGGGGTCTTCTTGCGGCGCCTGTTTCTGACGCTGGCCCTTTGTATTGCCCTTGCAGGTGTTTTGTGCATCCCGGCATCGGCGGAAACCGCTGCCACCCAAGTGAACATGCAATGCAGCGTTACCTCGGACGGTGACTGCCGGGTTTCCATGAACCTGCGGCTGCGGCTGGAAGCGGCTTACGATCAGATGGCCTTTCCCATACCCGCCAATGCCCGCAGTGTTACCCTCAACGGCAACAGCGCCTCCACCAGCTCCACGTCTTCTGCCACGTTGGTGGATCTGAGCAAAATTACCCGGGATTACACCGGTGATATCACCGTGGACATCGGCTACACCATCCCCGAGGCGGTAAAAGTCACTGTTCCCGAACAGACCAGTACCAATTCGGAGACCAAACTTACACCCTTTCTGCAGCTGACCATTCCCCTGCTGTGCAGCTTTGATTATCCGGTGGAGTTTCTCAGCTTTACCATTACCATGCCCTCGGAGAAGATGACCGATACCCCCACCTTCACCAGTATTTACCGGCAGATCAGTATTATGTCCGATCTGAACGTGGAGGTCCGGGGCAGCCAGATCATCGGCACCAGCCTGGTCAAGCTCAATGACCGGGAGGGCATCACCATGACCATGAAGGTGCCGGAGGAGATGTTCCCCTCGGTCAGCACCTACGTCCGTCAGGGAAACCCGGAGCTGGTGCCCATCGTGGGATTTGCCCTGGCCGCCCTGCTGTACTGGGTGCTGTTTCTGCGGTGCCTGCCCATTCTTCCCATCCGGGCAACCACCCCGCCGGAGGGCATTACCGCCGGTGAACTGGGCTGCCGATTGACGCTGTCCGGCGGAGATCTGACCATGATGGTCTTTTCCTGGGCCCAGCTGGGCTACCTGCTGATCCATATGGACGGCAACGGCCGGGTGATGCTCCACAAGCGCATGGACATGGGCAACGAGCGCAGCCAGTTTGAAAACAAGATCTTCCGTGCCCTCTTCGGCTCCCGCCGGGTGGTGGACGGTACCGGCATCGCCTACGCCGTTTTGAGCCAGCGTGTCGCCACTATGATTCCCAACGAACGGAATATGTATAAGGGCAGCAGCGGAAATCCGAAAATTTTCCGGGGTCTGGCCTGTATTTCCCAGGCTTTCTGCGGCGTCTGCGTGGCCATGAACATGTCCACCGTGCCGGTACTGGAATGGATGATGGCTCTGATTCTGGCCATTTTCGGCCTGGTATCCGGCTGGCTGATTCAGGCCATGGCCTACCGCACCCATCTGCGGGGCAAGACGCCCTTCCTGGTAGGCATTCTGTGCATTCTGATTTGGCTGGGTCTGGGCTTCCTGTGCCAGCAGATCTGGATTCCCCTGGGCTGCTGTGTGGGACAGATTCTCATGGGCTACATGGCTGCCTACGGCGGTCGCCGCAGCGACCTGGGCCGCAATGACGCCGGTATGGTGCTGGGTCTGCGGCGGTACCTCAAGCGCCTGCCCCGGACGGAAATTAACCGTCTGCTGAGTCTGGACCCGGACTATTTCTTCAATATGGCCCCCCACGCCATGGCACTGGGGGTACTCAACCCCTATGTCCAGGTCTTTGGCCGTCGGGATTTGGAATGTCCCTACCTGATTACCCCGGTGCATGGAAAGCGCACTGCAGAAGATTGGGGCCAGCTGATGCTGGATGCGGCGGATATGATGGACACCCGGGCCAGAAGAATGAAAGTTGAAAAACTCTTTGCAGTGGATGTTCCCCTGCCCCGCCCCGCCCGGAAACGGGGCGCAAGACCCAGAAAGAAAAAAGCGGAATAAATCATTTGCTCCCTGTCCGAAAAATAGGACAGGGAGCAAAAAAATCCCTTCTCTAACCGGTTGCCCGGGGAGAAGGGATTGTTTCATTTTACCCACATATCTGCGGCAAAGAGCATCGGCGCGGCAAACCGGGGATGCCGGGGAGAATAGAATACCGTGATTTCCTCCCCCTCCTCCGGGCATCGGCATTCCGCCGATACCAGGAAGGATACCCTGTACGCTTTCTGGTTGACCCGATAGTGGCAGGTCACAACCCGGTAGGGAAAATCCCGATCCGTTGGGTACAGGGAAGGTCTGGTCTTGACCTTCAGCCCCAGAAAGAGCCGGCAGCGGATGACCTGCGCCTGAACCGCGTCTCCTGTTTTGATTAACCGGCGCCGGCCGATTCCAAGATAGGACAAAATGGGATAGATCATGGGTTATTTCGCACCTGTCGCACCTGCGGCAGCGGTGGAGGCAGAGCGCTTGGTGATGACCTGCATCACCAGAACCAGACCCACCAGAACCAGGCCCAGGGTATCGGTTACCAGACCGGGGTCAATCAGCATCAGACCGCCCAGGGTGCTGATGAGTCTCTGGGGCCAGCTCATGTGATGGAAAATGTAGCCTTCCATACCGGCCGACACGGCGAAGATGCCTACGAAGGAGGTTACGCAGATCAGCGCCACTTCCCATACCGTGGTATCAATGAACAGCATGGCAGGATTCAGTGCGAACACATAGGGCACGATAAAGGCGCCGATGGCCAATTTTGTGGATGTAATGGCAGTTTTCATGGGATTGGCCTGGGCAATGGCGGCACCGGCATAAGCAGCCAGAGCCACGGGAGGCGTCAAGTCAGCCACGATGCCGAAGTAGAACACAAAGAAATGCGCAGCCACAGTGGGCACGCCCATCCGGATGAGGATAGGGGCGCAGGTTGCCGCCATAATGCAGTAGTTGGCAGTGGTGGGCACGCCCATGCCCAGCACGATGCAGCAAACCATGGTCAAAAACAGTGCCACAATCACCTTGTCACCAGCCAGGGCCACAATGCCGTTGATCAGCACATTGGCAAGACCGGTCATGGTGATGGTACCGGCAATGATGCCTGCAATGCCGCAGGCTGCGGCAACGGTAATCATACCCTGACCGCCGGCAGCCAGAGCTTCCAGCAGCCGCTTGGGGGTGATGCGGGTGTCCTTGTTGAACAGGCTGACAAAAATGGCGGCGACAATGGCCAGGGCTGCGGCATACTGAATGGAGCGCTGGCTGGTTCCTACCAGATACACCAGCAGCACCAGAGGCAGCAGCAGATAAACCTGCTTCAGCAGGGGACGGATTTTGGGCAGTTCGTCCTTGCTCAGACCCCGCAGGCCCTCTTTCTTAGCCTCCAGGTGCACCGCGATAAAGATTCCGGCAAAGTACAGCACAGCGGGCAGGATGGCCTTGACCACGATCTCGCCATAGGGAACCTGGACATAGTCCGCCATCAGGAATGCGGCGGCGCCCATAATGGGGGGCATGATCTGACCGCCGGTGGAGGCGGAGGCTTCCGCCGCAGCGGCAAATTCCGGCTTATAGCCAGTGCGCTTCATCAGCGGGATGGTTACGGAGCCGGAGCCAACGGTATTGGCAACGGAGGAACCGGAAACCATGCCTTCCATGGCGCTGGCCACCACGGCTACCTTGGCAGGGCCGCCGGAGAAGCCGCCCACCACAGCGTTGGCAATGTTGATGAAGAAATCCGCAATGCCGGTACGCTCCAGGAAAGCGCCGAAGATGATGAACACCACAATGAACTTAGAGCACACATTGATGGGAGTGGAGAGGATGCCTTCCTTGCTGTAGAACAGGTAGCGGATGGCATAGTTCAATTTGCCCCACAAAGAGGGGTTGGAAAGTCCCCAGCCCAGGGCATAGATCAGGAAGCACCCTGCCACAATCAGAATGGGCAAGCCCACACTGCGGCGGCAGACTTCCGCCAAAGCCAGAATACCCACAATGCCGATGACAATCTGGTACCAGGCAAAGTTGGTGCCCTGCTGGATGATGTCGATGGCATTGGCGGTAAAGTACAGGAACGCGCCGGTTCCCAGCACCATACCCACAATGTCATACCAGGGCATGGTATTGGGCTTTACATGGCTCTTTCTGGCGGGGAACACCAAAAAGCCCAGCAGCACAATCCAGGCCACGAAGGACGTCAGCCGCAGTTCTTCCAGCCAGCTGGTAAACAGGGTGACGTAGATGCAGAACAGGGAGAACGCCGCCAGAACGCAGTTGACAGCCAGCCGGGGCTTGCCTTCCCAGATTCGGACGTTGGACTCCTGGTCATACTTCTTCATCACCGATTCCAGATCCATGGGTTCTTCCGGTTTTGTCTTTTTCTTGAAAAATGCCATACACTACCTCCTTGGATTTACGGGAAAAGGCTGCGGCGAATGCTCGCCGCAGCCAGGTTTCCGGGATTCAACGGTTACTCCGTTTCTACGGTAACACCCTTCTCGGCAAAGTACTTGGCAGCACCTGCGTGGAAAGGAGCGGTCATACCACTGGTGGCGTTCTCCACAGACAGTTCCGCACCCTTGCCGTTCTCAGCGGCGATGGCCTCGGTGTTGTCGAAAATCGCCTTGGTCAGGTTGTAAACGTCATCTTCGCTGGCATCGGCAGAGACGATCAGGGTTGCCTTGATGGTAACGGTAACCACATCCTCATCCTGACCGGCGTAAGTACCGGCGGGGATGGTATAGGTGGTGTAGTAGGGAGAGTCAGCCATCAGCTTGTCCGCAACCTCGCCGTCGATGGGCACCAGGTAAGCACTGTTGGTGGTGCACAGCTCGGTGATGGCGGCAGTGGGAGCGCCGGCTACGATGAATGCAGCGTCGATCTTGCCGTCCTTCAGAGCGTCGGCACTGTCAGCGAAGCTCTGGTACTGGGGCTTGATATCCGCCTCGGTCAGGCCGGCAGCGGTCAGAACGTCCATAGCGTTGAACCAGACGCCGGAGTTGGGAGCGCCGATGGAAACGGACTTGCCCTTCAGATCGGCAACGGACTTAATCTCGGGGTCCATGGTAACCAGCTGAACGGATTCAGCGTACAGGCCGCCCACAACCCGGAAAGAATCGATCTTGCCAGTGTCTTCAAAGGAGCGGGTGCCTTCCCAAGCGTAGGCCATAACGTCGGACTGGACGGTGCCCAGCTGGTAGTCGCCGGAGTTAATGGATTCGATGTTGGCCTTGGAGCCGTCGGTGGAAACCACGGTCACATCGATGCCGGCTTTATTCTTGATGTACTGGCTCAGAACGCCGCCGAAGGCGTAGTATGTGCCGGAGGTACCGCCGGTACCCATGGTCATCTTGCTTGCGCCGCCGGAACTGCCGCAAGCAGCCAGTGCCAGCACCATGGCCAGAACCAACAAAACGGAAAACAGCTTTTTCATTTTCATAACCTTTCCTCCTTACCTTCGGAGCCCTTCCCGAAAGTGATAGTATTTGGATTATACAACTTCATTTGCAATTTTGCAAGTAGCAAACTGCATTTTCTTTTTCAGCTTTTGGTAAGGTTTTCGTAAAACGGCTCTATTGTGGCAGAAATCACCACAAAAAATTCAAAAAAGACACTTATTTTCCACCCGTGGACAACAGGCATTGTTGAATATGCACAAGTTTCCTCCTGTTCTTCGCCATAATTTCTTACGCTTTGCCCCCTTCCCTGCCGCTTTTGCAATTCCGGATGGGTGAAACACCGCGTCTTGCATCCAATTTTCCGGCCTTTTCTGGGTTTGTCTTTCCATTGCAGACGATTGCCGGGAAAAATCCGGAATGTGTCTTTTCTATGTGTACATTTGTCTTTATATTTTTCAGCGGTAAAAAAATCCGCCCTTCCGAAGAAGGGCGGATTCTCGCAAATTGCAATTAGCCAAACACGCTCAGCAGGAAGCCGGCAGCGATGGCGGAGCCGATAACGCCGGCCACGTTGGGGCCCATGGCGTGCATCAGCAGGAAGTTGGAGGGGTTGTTCTTCTGGCCTTCCACGTTGGAAACACGGGCAGCCATGGGAACGGCGGACACGCCGGCAGAGCCGATCAGAGGATTGACCTTGCCGCCGGTGAGCTTGCACATCACGTTGCCGCCCAGCACACCGCCGGCAGTGGAGATGCCGAAGGCGATAACACCCAGCAGCACGATCTTCAGGGTGCTGGCAGTCAGGAAGGTGGAACCAACCATGGTGGCACCCACGGAGGTGGACAGCAGAATGGTTACAATGTTCATCAGGGCATTCTGGGCAGTGTCGCTCAGACGGTCAGTGCAGCCGGTCTCCTTGAACAGGTTGCCCAGCATCAGGCAGCCGATCAGAGGAGCAGTGTCAGGCAGCAGCAGAGCCACAAAGATCACAACCAGGATGGGGAAGATGATCTTCTCGGTCTTGGAAACCATACGGGTCTGAACCATCTTGATCTTCCGATCCTGGGCGCTGGTCAGTGCATTCATGATGGGAGGCTGAATCAGCGGAATCAGAGCCATGTAGGAGTAAGCAGCCACGGCGATGGCACCCAGCAGATGGGGAGCCAGACGGGTGGTCAGGAAGATGGCAGTGGGGCCGTCAGCGCCGCCGATAATGCCGATGGAGGCAGCCTCAGGACCGGTGAAGCCCAGAGGAATGGCGAAGAAGAAAGCCATGAACACGCCCAGCTGAGCAGCAGCGCCCAGCAGCAGGCTCTTGGGGTTGGACAGCAGGGGGCCGAAGTCGGTCATGGCGCCCACGCCCATGAAGATCAGGCAGGGGTACAGGCTGGTCTTAACGCCGATGTAGAAGATATCCAGCAGACCGCCCTCGCGCATCACTTCGCCGAAGCTGTGGTAAGCGGGGTTGGAGGGATCCATAAAGGCATCCCACAGCTCCTGGTGGTACAGACCGCCCAGGGGCAGGTTGGACAGCAGGCAGCCGAAGGCAATGCCCACCAGCAGCAGCGGCTCGAACTTCTTCACGATGCCCAGATACAGCAGCACGCAGGCGATGACCAGCATCACCAGGTTCTGCCAGCCGCCGGCGGTGAAGTTGGCAAAGATGGCGTTGAAGCCGGAACCCTGCCACAGGTTCAACAGGATTTCACCAATATCAATCATGGGGCATCCTCCTTAGCTGAGGACGACCATGGTGGCACCGGTGTCCACAGTAGCGCCCTTGGTGACCAGCACCTGAGCTACAGTACCGGCTCTGGGGGCCATGATCTCATTTTCCATCTTCATGGCTTCCAGTACCAGCAGCACGTCGCCTTCCTTGACAGCCTGACCGGCGGTCACATTGACCTTCAGGATGTTGCCGGGCATGGGAGCGGTAACGGCTTCGCCAGCCACGGGAGCGGCAGCAGGAGCCGGAGCAGGGGCGGGGGCGGGAGCAGCTACGGGAGCGGGGGCCGGAGCGGGAGCAGCCACAGGAGCGGGAGCAGCAGCCACGGCAGTGCCGCCGATGACCACCATGGCAGCGCCGGTGTCAACGGTAGCGCCCTTGGTCACAGGCACAGCAGTAACGGTGCCGGAGCAGGGAGCGTAGATTTCATTTTCCATCTTCATGGCTTCCAGAACCACCAGCAGGTCGCCTTCCTTCACGGTCTGGCCCACGGACACATTGACCTTCAGGATGTTGCCGGGCATGGGAGCGGACACGGTGGTGCCGCCGGAGACAGACACGGCAGGAGCGGCTGCGGGAGCTGCCACAGGAGCAGCAGCAACAGGGGCAGCTGCGGGAGCAGCCACGGGAGCGGCAACGGGGGCAACGGCGGCGTACTCATCCAGCAGCATTGCCTTGCCGGCTTCGACCTCCACCTCGTAGGTGCGGCCGTTCAGGGTCACTTTGTATTTCATGATTTACTTGACCTCCTTGATGGAAATGAAGCGCAGCTCATTGAGGGGCTTGCCCATCTGATCGGCCACAATGGCCATGAGCATGGCGGCAGTCTTGGGATTGACATCATACAGCTTCAGCTGGCCTGCGCTGCCGGGGGCAGTGGCAAGAGCTGCGGGGGCAGCAGGGGCAGCGGGGGCGGCCACGGGAGCGGCAGCCACGGCAGCCTTGGCGGCACCGGCCTGCTCGGCAGCCTTCTTGTCTCTGGCAATGAAGGCCTTACCCAGCAGAACCACAACCGCCATCAGAAGAATCAGGCCGAAGAACACAACCACATAGCCCAGAATGGCCACGATGGCTGCGTCCACAACGCCGATATTTTCCAGAGTGGAAGTTAACAGCATGGTCTTCCTCCTTAGCACTCAACGATGGTGTAAGTGGCCACGTTCTCTTCCTTGGCCTTGCGCTCCTCCAGGAACTTTTCAGCCAGGTTGGGGAATGCGATGTAGCTGAGCACATCTTCGTCGGACTTGGCCAGATCACCCAGCTTGGCACGGGTCTTTTCCACAACGGGCTCCAGGGTGTCGGCGTAGCGGCCGGTCAGGGGCTTCTCGTCGCCCAGGATCATCTTCTGGATCTCGGGATCGATGGGAGCGGGAGTACGGCCGTACTCACCACGGCAGTAAGCCTTGATTTCCTTGGAAACAGACTTGTAGCGCTTGCCGTCCAGGACGTTGCGCACAGCCTGCACGCCCACCATCTGGGAAGTGGGAGTAACCAGAGGAGGATAGCCCATATCCTTACGGACCTTGGGAGTCTCGATCAGAGCCTCGTCGAAGCGGTCCAGAGCGTTCATCTGCTTCAGCTGGCTGAGCAGGTTGGACAGCATGCCGCCGGGGATCTGGTAGGTCAGGCACTGGGTGTCGGTGGCCATGGACTTGGGCATCATGGTGCCGTCGGCAATGAAGCCGTCACGGACAGTCTTGAAGTAGTCGGCCATCTTCTTGGTCTGGGTATCATCCAGATCCACTTCGTAACCCAGCTGACGCAGAGCGTAAGCCAGAGTCTCGGTAGCGGGCTGGGAAGTACCGCCGGAGAAGGGAGAAATAGCAGTATCGATAATATCCACACCGGCTTCCACAGCCTTCAGGTAGGTCATGAAGGCCAGACCAGTGGTGGAGTGAGTATGCAGGTCAATGGGCAGGTCGGGGGTAGCGTCCTTGATGGCGGAAACCAGGTCGTAGGCTTCCTGGGGACCCATGATACCGGCCATATCCTTAATGCAGATGGTAGCGGCACCCATTTCCTTCAGTTCCTTCACCATTTCCACATACTTCTTGTGGGTGTGGACGGGAGAGGTGGTGTAGGAGATGGTACCGGAAGCGATGGCACCGGCATTGACGGTGGCTTCCATGGCAACCTTCAGGTTGTTGGTGTCGTTCAGAGCGTCGAAGATACGGATGATATCGATGCCGTTCTCCACAGCCTTCTTCACGAACAGCTTGACGAAATCGTCGGGGTAGTGGGAGTAACCCAAAACATTCTGACCACGCAGCAGCATCTGCAGCTTGGTGTTGGGCACCTTAGCGCGGATCTTGCGCAGCCGCTCCCAGGGATCCTCGTTCAGGTAGCGCAGGCAGACGTCGAAGGTGGCGCCGCCCCAGCACTCGATGGCGTAGTAGCCAACCTTGTCGATGGTCTCCAGCATGGGCTCGAACTTGTCGTAGGGCAGTCGGGTTGCAATCAGAGACTGGTTTGCGTCACGCAGCACAGTCTCCACAAACTGAACTTTCTGAGCCATTATGTAGTAACCTCCGTAGAAATTTTGTTGAAGTGTTTATACCACCAATAGCCGGAGGTTTCCCCCCGGCTTTGGTAAAAGAATGGTAAAATTACTCAGCCTTGGGGCCAGCGGCAACCAGAGCCTTGCCGGCATCATTGCCGGTGTACTTGACGAAGTTCTTCTCGAACCGGGCAGCCAGGTCCTTGGCCTTCTTGTCCCACTCGGAAGGATCGGCGTAGGTGTTCCGAGGATCCAGGATCTCGGTATGGACGCCGGGCAGCTCGGTGGGAACAGCCAGGTTGAAGTAAGGAATGGTCTTGGTCTCAGCCTTCAGGATGGAGCCATCCAGGATAGCGTCGATGATGCCGCGGGTATCCTTGATGGAGATACGCTTGCCGGTGCCGTTCCAGCCGGTGTTGACCAGGTAAGCCTTGGCGCCGGACTTCTGCATCTTCTTCACCAGCTCCTCACCGTACTTGGTGGGGTGCAGTTCCAGGAAGGCCTGGCCGAAGCAGGCGGAGAAGGTGGGAGTGGGCTCGGTGATGCCGCGCTCGGTACCAGCCAGCTTGGAAGTGAAGCCGGACAGGAAGTAGTACTGGGTCTGCTCGGGAGTCAGGATGGACACGGGAGGCAGAACGCCGAAAGCGTCAGCGGACAGGAAGATCACGTTCTTGGCGTCGGGGCCTGCGGAAACAGGACGGACGATCTTCTCGATGTGGTTGATGGGGTAGGACACACGAGTGTTCTCGGTGACGGAGCCGTCGTTGAAGTCGCACACGCCGTCGTTGACGGTAACGTTCTCCAGCAGAGCGTTGCGCTTGATGGCGTTGTAGATGTCGGGCTCGGAGTCCTTATCCAGGTTGATAACCTTGGCGTAGCAGCCGCCCTCGAAGTTGAACACGCCGTTGTCGTCCCAGCCGTGCTCGTCGTCGCCGATCAGCAGACGCTTGGGGTCGGTGGACAGGGTGGTCTTGCCGGTGCCGGACAGGCCGAAGAACAGAGCGGTGTTCTCGCCGTTCATGTCGGTGTTGGCGGAGCAGTGCATGGAGGCAATGCCCTTCAGAGGCAGGTAGTAGTTCATCATGGAGAACATACCCTTCTTCATTTCGCCGCCGTACCAGGTGTTCAGGATGACCTGCTCACGGGAGGTGATGTTGAAGACAACGGCAGTCTCGGAGTTCAGGCCCAGCTCCTTGAAGTTCTCAACCTTGGCCTTGGAAGCGTTGTAGCAAACGAAGTCGGGCTCGAAGTTAGCCAGCTCTTCTTCGGTGGGCTGGATGAACATGTTCTTGACAAAGTGAGCCTGCCATGCCACTTCCATGATGAAACGGATGGCCATGCGGGTGTCCTTGTTGGTGCCGCAGAACACGTCCATGACGTACAGCTTCTTGTTGGACAGCTCCTTCAGAGCCAGCTCCTTGCAGGCCTTCCAGGCTTCCTGAGTAGCGGGCTTGTTGTCGTTCTTAAACTCGTCGGAGGTCCACCACACGGTGTCCTTGGAGTTCTCGTCCATGACGATGAACTTGTCTTTGGGGGAACGGCCGGTGTAGATGCCGGTCATAACGTTGACAGCGCCCAGGTCGGTAACGGTGCCAACTTCATAGCCTTCCAGGCCGGCCTTGGTCTCTTCCGCGAACAGGGCCTCGTAGGAAGGATTGTGGACGATCTCGGTGGTACCAGAAATACCATATCTGGTTAAATCGATACTTGCCATTTGTTTTGCCTCCTATATTATCGAAAAGTATGCGGGATACCCCGCTTTTTCAATATTTTTTGGCATCAGTTGGGGCTAACCCCAACTTCCACCAGATATAGTTTAGCACAAACAGGAAAGATTGTAAACACATTTTTCGTGTTTTTCAGTATATTTTTATCGGTTGCGACAGGATAATTCTGTTCATTTTGCCGTCAGGTGACGAAGGCCGCCGCTTATGGCAAGGGCAATCTTGCCATGTGGATTTTTTCACGCTATGATGGCAGCAACCACACAAATGAATTTTATGGAGGGACATATGTCCTGCCACGCTTCCCATACGCAGGGGACAATGGGAGGGAAAACGCCATTTGTTAAAATCTATTCTTCACAACTTCATAGGAACTTAATATCTTCCCACTTTTTTGCTTAACATCTTCCGGGTATAATAAGGACAAA
>CALXFP010000013.1 GCA_944387615.1 uncultured Oscillospiraceae bacterium
TTTTCCGGTACAGAACTACGCCTTCCCGGAGGGTTGATGCTGGGATGGTCTACCAGAGAAGATGTCTTAAAGCTGTATGGCCAACCGAACGATAGCTTTGAGGCAACCTATGGTGGATATCGCTTGACTTACGAAATTGATGACCCTCTTGACCCGGCCTCCTGGAAGATTGGTTTTGATGATTCAGGCATTCTAGACGATGTTATGGTACACCACCAGGCTTATTTCCGTTCCGACTAACGTCATGGAATATGTACATCTTACCAGTCATCATTTAAGGCAAAGAAAACCGCCTGTCCTAATGACCCTTATCTCGGCCATAGGGACAGGCGGTTTAGTTTTTTCTGATTGCTTACACGCTGCTGATCTTGTGTCGTGTTTATGCAAAATTTTAGGGCCGCGGTGAAAGGCGACGGCTCAGAAGCTCAAAAAAGAAAAATGTATAACTCCAGGGTAATCTCCCCTTGACAAATCGGTTTCCAAAAGGACATCCTGCTCCGATACGCAAAAGAGCACCGTTTCCCGAATCCAACATTTTTTGTGGATGATGGATACAGCGGCACGAACTATGACCGCCCCGGATTTCAGCAGATGTTGTCAGAAATTGAGGCAGGAAAAGTGGCTGTTGTGCTGTCGAAAGACCTGTCCCGGCTGGGGCGAAATTCTTCCCTGACGGGCTTGTATATCAACTTCACTTTCCCGAAATATGGTGTGCGCTATATCGCCATCAACGACCACTTTGACACCATTGACCCCAACAGCACCGACAACGATGTTGCGGGAATCAAAAACTGGTTCAATGAGTTTTTTGCCAAGGATACCAGCCGCAAAATCCGTGCAGTACAGAAGGCCAAGGGCGAGCAGGGCATCCCGCTGACAACCAATGTCCCCTTTGGCTACCGCAAAGACCCGGAGGATCGAACAAAGTGGGTCGTGGACGAGGCAACCGCTCCTGTGGTCAAGCGCATCTTCAAGCTGTGTATGGAAGGACGGGGGCCGATGCAGATCGCCAAACTCTTGCAGGCGGAACGGGTGCTCAACCCTACCGCCCATAAGCGGAGAGATGGCATTAAGACCCCAAGCCCTGAAACCGCTGATCCATACCACTGGAACCCCAATACCGTTGTTCACATTCTGGAACGACGGGAATACACGGGCTGTACGGTTAATTTCAAGACCTACACCAACTCCATCTGGGACAAGAAGCAGCGGGAAACACCCATTGAGAAGCAGGCGGTATTCTACAACACCCATCCGGCTATCATTGAGCAGGAAGTCTTTGACAAGGTGCAGGAGATCCGCAAGCAGCGCCACCGAAGGACAAAAACCGGAAAGAGCAGCCTGTTCTCCGGCATGGTTTACTGTGCTGACTGCGGGGCAAAAATGCGCTACTGCACCACAAACTACTTTGAAAAGCGGCAAGACCATTTTGTATGCGCCAGCTACCGCAGCAACACGGGAACTTGTTCAGCCCATTTCATTCGGGCGGTTGTACTGGAAGAATTGGTCTGGATGCACATGAAAACGGTGATCTCCTATGTAACCCGGCACGAAGCCCATTTTCGGGCAGTTATGGAGCATAGACTCCAGCTGTCCAGCGAAGAAGCTGTCCGGGGATACAAGAAGCGTCTGGCGCAGGCAGAACGCCGTCTTGGGGAACTTGACCGGCTGTTCATCCGTATCTATGAGGATAATGTGGCCGGGAAACTCTCTGATGAACGGTTTGCACTGATGAGCAAGACCTATGAGGACGAGCAGGCACATCTTAAAGTGGAAATCCAGACCTTGCAGCAAGAAATCGAAGTACAGGAACGACAGATTGAAAATTTGGAGCAGTTTATTCAGAGGGTTCACAAATACAAGGATTTGGACGAGCTTACCCCCTATGCTCTGCGGGAACTTGTTAAGGGAGTTTATATTGAAGCCCCCGACAAGAGCAGCGGCAAACGGCGGCAGAACATCCGCATTTCCTATGATCTTATGGGCTTTATCCCGCTGAATGAACTGATGAAAGAGGAAACGGCATGACCGAAGCCATGCCGTTCCTGCAATAATTCGATATTACTTTCTTACGACCCCCGACCATTCCTGCGGGGGTATTGGAAGCTGCTTACAGCAGATCTTTGGTGCTGACCCAGCCCTTATCCGTACGAGCCATCTCGCCGACGATTTCGTAAATGTCCACAACAGACATTCTTGCATAAGTGCCGACCGTCTCCGTGCGATTCATATCCTTGTAGATAATGGTGTTATCCTGATACACAACCCGGGCATCCACAGCGCCTTCAACGCAGGGAGTCAGGTCAACGTAGTACAGGTACACCCAGCCTGCATCGCAGCGGCCCCAGGCCATATTCTCAGCAGTGGTGGTTTCATAGATCACCAAGCTTGCGCCGCTCTTCAGAGTGGTTGTCTTGCTGCTGTTGGTGGAAGCGGTAGAGCGAACATTCAGTTCATTGGTATTGATAACCTTACCGGTGTAGCGGTAACCGCCGCTGTTATTCACGAATCCGCCGCCACCGGTGTTGCCAGTGTCACCAATGGGAGGTGTGGTAGGATTGGTGGGAGTGGTGGGCTTCTCCTGGGGGATGGTCACAGCGCCGGGAGTGGTGTAACGCAGGCTGATCCAGCCGGTACCCTGGTTGCACTCAACAAAGCCCCAAACATTGCCCAAGACAATCTGCAGCTTGGTGACAGTGACCTGATCGCCCTTGTTCAGCTTAAACAGGACACTGGTTCCGTCTGTGCCCGCCTTGTCACGGACGTTCAAAGTATCGTTTTCCGTTACAGTGTAAGTCTTCTCATCCAGAGTATCCAGATTCAAATGATCACCAGGGTTATAAATATAACCATCATTGACACGAGCCCAGTACTTGGTAACCGTTGTCACGGAACTGGAGGAGTTGTCGCTGGAAGTGGGATCACTCTTTTCGGTAACCGTCACAATCTCGTGAATGGTCACAGGAGACTCAGCAGGAACCGTACGAACAATCTCTGCATTGAGATCCGGCTCCTTACGGATGTTGACTTCCTGCTTCGTAACGCCAGTGTAGATAGCGCTTTCGGTAGTGGTGCTGGAGCTACCGCCGGTACTGCCGGAAGAGCCAGAGCCGCCGCCTTCAATGGGATAGTTGGAAATCATGGTGATGTAGTCCATGCAGACCCAGCCCTTTTCGGTCTTGCCCCACTTGCTGGCGCCGCCGGTCTTCACTTCGGTGATTTCCACCTGAGTGCCGGGCAGATACTTACCAGCCAGCGCATAACCAGTGCTGGGGCCGGTACGGATATTTACACCTGTGTAAGTATTGGCAACAATGCCGATGCCGGTTTCCACAGTGGTGCTGCCGGAGCTGCCGGAATTGCCGGAATTACCGGAGTTGCTGCTGCCGCTGCCGGAGGTGCTGCCTTCCCGGACATCCAGGTATTCACTATAAACCCAGCTGCCGGTCTTGGGATTGTTGTCCACATCCACATCCAGTTCATACCAGCCGTTATTCTCACGCAGGACATTGTAGGTGGAGCCGCGGCTCAGCTTGCCGATCAGTTTACCGTAGGTAGCGCCGGTATCGCGCACATTCACGGAATCGGTATTGATAATGGTTGCAATCTTTCCAGTGGGAGAGGGCTTTGCCTCTTCGCCGTCCTCATCCAGGGAAGGAATGCCGTTACGGGATACATACTTGCTTGCCAGGTTTACCCAGCCCTCGGTTACGCCTGCCACGTTAATCTTCTCAGCGTAGCCCCAGATGGTCTCACCAACCACCACGATCTGGTGGGTATCGTTCACGTTAAATTCAACGCCCTTGCTCAGAGTGCTTACACGTGTTGCATCGGTGGAAGGACTCTTACGGATCGTTACAGTATTTGCTGTGGTAACATACTTGGCGATGTCCAGCTTCACATCCATGGGAGCGCCTTCCGCATTGGACAGGCAGACCCAACCCTTGGAGGTCTTGCCCCAAGTGTTTCCGTCGGTTCCCAAGGTCAGATTGGTAACCGTCACCGCGGTACCTACAGCCACTTCTACTCTATCTTCTGTGGCCTGCGGCGTTGCGTAAATGTACTTGCCCATCATCTTACCAGTGAAAGCGTAAGAGGTCAGACCCAGATCATTGGAAGTGCCTTCGTCAGACAGGTTGGAAACTTCTGCGTAAGTCAGGCAGAACCAGCCGGTCTTGCAGCGGCCCCAACGGATGCCGTTTACATACTTGGTCTCGTACAGGTCAACCTGAGTACCGTTGGGCAGTGCACCCACGATCTGCTTGTCGGTGCCGGCATCGCTGCGGACATTGACATAGCCGTTGACCCGAATGGTAGCTTTCGCCACAACCTTGGAATTATCCGGGCCGCTCTGATTCTTGACGGACTCATAGTTGGTGTACATCAGTGCAACCCAACACACAGGAGTGTTGTCCGTTTCGCTCTTGGCAACCTGGCCCCAGAGGAAACCGTCTGCATTTGCGGTGTTGATGATGCGCAATTTATCGCCTTGCTTATAGGAGCCAACCTGAGCACTGAAGATACTTGCGTTTGCGCGGGAATTCAGATAGGAGTTGGTGACAGTGACCGTCACATCCATAGCCAGACCCGTATCGCCGGTAGTGGTGCCGCCGCTGACGGTGGTCTTGAACTTGACCCAGGCCTCATCCTTGGCACCGTCCTCAGTGACACGGCCCCAGCGGACGCCGTTCTGGTCTACGAAGTCCTTGTAGATCCAAATCAGATCCTTGTCGCCGGCGTTCAGGCTGTCGCCCCGCAGTTCACCGCCGACCTTCTTGTAGATAGCCTTGGAAGCCAGATCGGAAACAGGAACCTGATAATATACAGGGTTAACGTTATTGTAGTTATCCTGCCAATGGGCATAGAGAGTTTTGCCGTCCAGGCCCTGGGTAATCTGGGTCACAGGATTGCCGTCTCTCTTGTCCTTATCCAGATACCAGCCCACGAAAATCTTGCTGCCGTTGGTAACGACTGCATCAATGGGCTGTGCCTTAGCCGTATCATAGTAGCGGGTCTCCGTGCCAGAAACGCTGCCGCCATTGGCTTTCAGAGTCACTGTGACGAACTGGGCAGGCTTGGAGATGGAGTACACGCCGTTGAGGTACATATTGGCCTCAACCATCCGGCGCTGGTCATCTGCCGTGCTGCTGTTCCACCAGCAAATAGCGTTCAGGAATTTGCTTCCGGTAGCGCCGCTGGTAATGGCAGCCTGCAGGTCGCCGGTACCGTTGACCCAAGCAGTGCCGTTGGCAAAGGAGAACAGAACCATAGCATCATGCTTCTGCTGGTTCAGGGTCAGGCCCTTCTTGCTGGCAAAGCTGTTGATGGCCTTATCCAGGTTCTCCAGTTCTTTGCGCAGAGCCGCATCTGCCTCAGCCTGGGTGATTTTGTGTTTCTCGTCACCCTTACCATGGTCTCCCTTTGCGGTACAACGGGTGCCGTAGCCGGTATAACCATTTGCATCACAGGAGCTGGAGTAACTCTCCAGCTGCTTCAAAACCGTGATTGCTTTTTCACTGGTCTTGAGCGTGGCTGCCGATGCAGTCAGTGCCGTGGCAGGGACCAGGCTGACCAGCATGAGCAGAGTCAATAATAAGCACACAAGTCTCTTCTTCATAGCTACTTACTCCTTTTTCTTATGTAAGTAACGGTATTATAACAGACCTGATTACAAATTGCAACCCCTTTTTTCTAAAAAATTACATTTCTGTTACTAATTATTTCTTAAGATTGTCATAATTTTCCTGGAAACCTTTCGGTAAATTGTTATATTTTTTTGTTTTTCATTTCATTTCTCACAATTTGGAAACGTTTTGTCTAACTTTGTAACATTTTCCAGAGGGGGGTTTGGGATTGACTTTCCCCGCTGTGCTTTGTATACTCGGTTACAAATAACACCGATGGGAGGAACCAACATGGCCCAAAAGAAGGCAATGATCGGCATGAGCGGCGGTGTGGACAGTTCTGTGGCTGCATTTTTGATGCTGCAAAGCGGCTTTGACTGCATCGGCGCCACCATGCGGCTGTATGATAACGCCCTGCTTCCGGACAGCTCCGGAACCTGCTGTTCCCTGGACGATGTGGAAGACGCCCGCAGCGTAGCCTACCGGCTGGGAATTTCCCACTATGTCTTTAATTTTAAGGAAGCTTTTGAACAGCAGGTCATTCAGAAATTTGTCCGCAGCTACGAGTCCGGCCTGACCCCCAATCCCTGCATCGACTGCAACCGGCACCTGAAATTCCGAGCTTTGCTGGACCGGGCTCAAATTTTAGGCTGTGACTATGTGGTATCCGGGCACTATGCCCGGATTCGCCGGGACGAGGAAACCGGCCGGTATCTGCTGTGCAAGGCCAAGGATGCTGCCAAGGATCAGACTTATTTCCTGGCCTGTCTGGATCAGGATCAGATGGCCCACATTCAGTTCCCTCTGGGGGACCTGACCAAAGAAGAAGTCCGGCAGATTGCCCAGGAGCAGGGATTCATCAATGCCCGCAAGCACGACAGCCAGGATATCTGCTTTGTTCCCGACGGAGACTACGCCGCTTTTCTTTCCCGCTACACCGGAAAAACCTATCCGGCAGGAGATTACCTGGACGTAAACGGCAAAGTGGTAGGAACCCACCGGGGCGCAGTTTGCTACACTCTGGGCCAGCGCAAGGGTCTGGGCATCGCCCTGGGGGAACCGGTGTATGTCTGCAAAAAAGATATGGCACGCAACACCGTCACCGTTGGCCCCAATGAAGCGCTGTTTTCTTCCGCCCTTTTGGCCGGGGATTGGAACTGGTTCCCCTTCCCTGCCCCGACGGAGCCTATGGCCGTCACCGCCAAAATCCGCCATTCCCAGTACGAGCAAAGCGCCACCGTATATCCCGAAGCGGATGGCATGGCGAAGGTGGTATTTGACGCTCCCCAGCGGGCCATTACTCCGGGACAGGCCGTGGTGCTGTATCAAGGGGATCTGGTCATCGGCGGCGGCACCATTACCCAAGCGCTGTAACAAAGACACTATAATAGAAAGGAGGAGTCAGCCGACTCCTCCTTTTTATTTGGATTGTTATTTCTGGAATTTGCCCCGTTTGCCGGTGTTGCCGGCGGGCTGTTTCTGCTTCTGCATCCACACCAGCCAGGCAAATACCGCCGCGCAGCCCAGGCTGACCTTCCAGCCCAGAGAGAAGGCCTGATTGCGGTAGGTGCAGGAAATGCTGTGGCTGCCTTCCGTCAGTTCCACACCGATCATGCAGTCTCCCACCAGACGAATCTGGGCAGGCTCACCGTCCACGCTGACATGCCAGTTGCCGTTTTGGGGAATGGACAGATACAGCAGTCCATCCCGGTTACAGTCAATGATGCCTTCCACATGGGTGCTGTCGAACCGGGTCAGTTCCAGGGTGGAAGCGTTCAGAACATCGTACCCATCCCAGAAGTGCTCCTGGTTCAAAATGGCGGCGCTTACCGTCATGGTGCTGCCCTCTCCTTCATCGCAGGCAATCCGGATATCCAGCACATCGCCGGTCTGCAAGTCACCTATCGCCAGCATCTGGGGCAGGCTGATGCTCTCACTGTACAGCTCCACACCATTCACGCTGACGTAGAAGGTGTTGCGCTCCGGCAGATCCAGGTGAATACAGGCAAAGCCGTCCTGGTCGGCAACGTAGGTGTACGTTACATCCGAACCGCTGGATGCCCCGCTGTAGCGGCAGAATCCGCTGCCGTTGCTTTCGTCAACGGACACACCGTTTCCGGTAATGGTCAGATTCTCCCCAGGGAAGCTGTGCCAGACCTCGCCGCTCAGCCCCGTTGCCGCAGCAAACAGGTCCTCCTGGAACTGGAAGGCATTGGCCGAGGTATCGAATGTCAGGTCCGCCAACGTCGGCTCTGCCAGGAAGCCCAAGGGTAGGTACGCCTGATTTTCCAGCAAGACCGTATCGCCGAAGGAATTGACCTCTGCAAACATGGAGCTGGTCTTGTCCTTGCCATCCCGCTCGATCATATATTTCAGCCCCAAAAACAGGTTGGCCACCGGGGAACTTTCCTCAAACAGATACCGGTTGTAGGTATTCTTGGCGCCGTAGCCCAGAGCCTGCATGAACAGGGTGGTTTTCACATTGGCAGAGCTGGTAAAGGCCGACACACCGTTATAGTCATTCAGTGCGCCGTCGTTCAGGGTCTGGGAATGGGTGGTCTCCGCCCGGAAGAAGGGATTGTATCGTTCCCGTTCATGCATATAGCGGATGACGGAGGCGGTGTAGGTGGTGCCCTTGGGGTAGTTGGAAACCCCGGTGCCAGGGAAATACAATCCGAAACAGATCAGATTGGCAATCAGCTCCACGCCCATAATACCCCACACCAGATTACGGGAGCGTCTTCTCTGGCGGCTGCGCTCTGTGCGAAGCTGGACAAGCTGTTCCGGGTCGGCGTCCTCCGGGACTTCCGTTTCCACACAGCCGCAGAGCATCGCCAGCAGGTACAGCACCAGGAAAGCCCAGTTGTACACCAGATACAGTGGGAAATCCACTTCCCAGGAGAAGATGGTCAGTGCAGTGGTTTCCGTCAGTTCATTGGAGCAGGCCAGAATTCCCGACGCCAGCACCCCGGCTCCGATAATCTGCCATGCAGAAAATTTCCGGCGCATCAGCCAGGCTCGATATGCCATGTACAGCACCACAAAGCTGTACAGGAAGCTGAACCGGTAGGGAATCATATTGGTAAAGTGGAAGCCATGCCAGATATAGTCCAGCTGGCGGATGATGAAGCTGACATTGAAGAACAGCAGCAGCACCACCGTGCAGATTTTCTCCCGCAGGGAAACGCCCTTTGCCATCAAGTACAGGAACATCAGCATCACACTGATGATGCCGCAGTATACGTTGGGCAGTCCTTCTTTGAAGTTTGGCTCCAGGGCGCCGCCCATATTGCCCGCCACCTGACGCATGCCGTCCAGCAGACCCAGGAAGGTATTGGAGCTGGCAATATTCAGCCGGAAGCCGGTGGGGAACTGGTTGACGCTGGACTGGGTGGTTTGCAGCGCCGCCAGCGCCGGCAGCTCCAGAATTGCGGTCATACCAATGGCCAAAGCAGAGAACAGGGCGATCCGGCACAGATCCGTAAAGAACTTCTTCCATCCGCCCCAGCAGCAAATCTGGTAGACGAAGAACAGCAGGAAAACAAAGATGCAGGTAAAGAACCCGATATAATAGTTGGCAAAAATGGACGCAAACAGGCTCAGGGTATACAGCCGGAACTTTTTCTCCCGCAGAAGCGATACCGTTCCCAACGCCACCAGCGGCAGCAAGGCAAAGGTATCCAGCCACATGATGTTCCACTGAAAGCCCAGCGCCCAGGCGCACAGCCCATAAAAGCCGCCAAACAGGGAGATGGAAAAATCATCCTTGCCAAACATCTTCTTCAGGAAAATGCCAAAGAACAATCCGGCAAATCCCAACTTTATAGGCACCAGCAAAGAGAAAAATTCCAGCAGCCACCCTTCCGGCACCAACACACTGAGCAGATTCAGGGGCGACGCCAGATAGTAGGCAATCAGGCCCAGATAATCCATGCCCATGCCTACGCTCCAGGTATACAGCAGCCCTTCTCCGCTGCGCAGCGCCCGGCGGAAGGCTACGAAAAACGGATAGTACTGGTGGTACATATCCGAGTATAGCATTGAATACTTGCCAAACGGCTCATACTGACTGATGAGCATCACAAACAGCATCCCAACACAGGGCAGTGCAAATGCCAGTGCCAGGTAGTTCCATTTGATCGGTTTCCTTTGGGCCAGTGTCATAGGGTTCCTCCAGTGAGACAGATTCCAGTATAGTCTACCACTTTTTCCCGCCGGGGTAAAGTCCTGGTGTCTGGTTATTTTACCCTTCCACCTTTAATATTTTCTTAAGCAATTGCAGGAAAACCATGCACAATGCACAAAGAAGGCACGCCTCACAGCGTGCCTTCCCTATTATATAAGGTATATGCAATTACACTTCGCCGTCCGGATCGTCCGGTTCTCCGTCGCCGTCTGCGTCGGTGGTCATGATTTCGCCCAGCCGGACCCGGCGGGCAATCTTCACTTCCTCCACCTGACGGTGAATCAGTTCCTTGACGAACACCGGATCTTTCACGTTCTTCAGCACCAGGTTGGGCATGGTTTTGTCGGACGAGATCACCGTTACCGTTCCCACGCCGAAAATCCGCTGCCACAGGCTGCGCCGGGTGTCAATGTCCCGAACCCGGTACAAAAGCACCTCGTCATCTTTGATGCTCAGCAGTCCCACCGACAGAAACAGCCGATCCTCCGAAAGGCAGTAGCGGGTAAAGCTCAGCGGCAATCCAAAATAGCGTTTGCGGTCTTTCCACAGGTATTCAATGGTCACAGACATGGCGCATCCCTCCTTTTTCTGTATATTTTACCCCGCCCCCTGGGACTTGTCAAGCTTAGAGAATCAGGCAGATCAGGCCCGTGGCCCCTTCGTTGACAATCCGGGTCAGGGTTCCCCGGAATTTCCCCCGGACATCTTCCGGCATCTGCACCAATTTGGCAGTCAGACCTTCCTGAATCAGGTCATACACAGACTTTCCAAAAATGTTGCTCTGCCACAGCTGCTCCGGGTCCTCTCCGGTCAGGTGGGTAATCAGATCCCGGGACTGTTTTTCATCGCCTACCATGGGGCTGATTTCCGTATCGATGTCCACCCGGACCATATGGATGGAGGGAGCGCCTGCCTTCAGCTTCACTCCGAAAGCGCCGCCTTTGCGGATGATTTCCGGAGTCTCCAGCTTCATCTCCTCCGCCGTGGGCATTACCACGCCGTAGCCGGTGGCCTTTACTGCGGACAGGGCGTCGGAAATCTTGTCATACTCCTGCTTGACCCGGGCCAGCTCCATCAGAAGCCCAAGCAGCTGGGCATCATTTTCAATGGGAAGCCCTGCCTTGCTGCTGAGAATTTCATAGTACAGCGTTTCCGGCAGAGCAATAACACAGGTCACGGTGCCGTCGGCCAGGTCTACGCTGCGCAGGGAATAATCCTGCACCACATCCAGGTCAGCAATCCCGCTGAGGGCCTGTTCTGCCTGGCCCAAGGTACGGATTTCCCCGGAGCGCTGAAGCAGCGCCTGATAAATGCCGCTTTTGATGGGATGATCCGCTTCCAGAGCATCCAGCCACCGGGGCAGATGCACCCGCAGCTGGGTCATGGGGAAGCTGTACAGCAGGGCCTTGAGCATCTGGGCAATGCCGCCCAAATCCAGGCTCTGGCAGTCCGCCACCATGGGCTGAAGGCCAAAGTCCTGCTCCATCTGCCGCTTCACTTCCTGGGCCGCCTCCCCGCTGGGATTGCGGGAATTGATAATCACCAGGAAGGGCTTGCCGGTTTTCTGCATGTCGCTGATGGCCTTGCGCTCTGCGGCAATGTAATCCTCCCGGGGAATGTCCGTAATGGTGCCGTCGGTGGTGACCACCAGGCCGATGGAGCTGTGGTCTTCCATCACCTTCTTGGTTCCCAGTTCCGCCGCTTCCGTCATGGGAATTTCATGGTCAAACCAGGGCGTGGTCACCATCCGGGGAGAACCATCCTCCTCCGCTCCCACGGCGCCGTTGACCATATAGCCCACGGAATCGATGAGCCGAACCCGCAGTCTGGCGGTGCCGTCGGGGGAAATCTCCACCGCCTCTTCCGGGACGAACTTGGGTTCCGAGGTCATAATAGTCTTTCCCGAGCCGCTCTGGGGCAGCTCATCCCGGGCCCGTTCTTTGCGATAGGGGTCGTCAATACCGGGGATCACCAATTCTTCCATGATCCGCTTGATGAGGGTGGACTTTCCGGTTCGCACCGGGCCAACCACACCGATATAGACATTTCCGCCGGTTCGCATTCCAATGTCCTGATAAATCGTATCCATAGCCAGCCTCCTCTTCCGGCAGAAAATCCTCCTGCCATGGGTTTACCACAGGGTATGTCCGGGCCTTGGCAAATAGAACCGGGGACTTTTCTTCCGTCAAATGCCCCATGCCGGGAGCAGCCTGGTCTTTTTCCCGGAAAAGCCAAAGATTTTGTAAAAAAAGTGTTTGACAAACGAGAAGAAACCCTATATAATATCTAGGCACGACTGTGAGAAGGGGGAAAAGTATGCTGTTAGGACTTTCCAAGATCATTGACTGTCCCGGTGCCAGCGTTCCTTTCTCTGCCAGCGTGGATCTGCGGGATCTTCGCTACGGTGTAACCAATCCCGTTTCGGAGCCGGTTCTGGCCTCCGGTACGGTACGCAACACCGCAGGTGTCCTGGTGATGACCGGTGAGATTACCACCTGCATTCACGGCATCTGTGACCGCTGCGCCAGCGCCTTTGACCGGGAGATTCACTTCCCCATCAATGTGGTTCTGGTTACGGAAATGGCAAATGAAGAGAACGAAGATGAGTGGGTATTCCCTCTGGAGGGAGACAGCGCCGATCTGGATGACATTGTACGGACGGTTTTTGTCCTGAATCTGGATTCCAAGCTGCTGTGCAAGGAAGACTGCAAGGGGCTGTGCCACCGCTGTGGCAAGAACCTGAACGAAGGTCCCTGCAATTGCCAGAAGGCGCTCGATCCCCGATTTGCTGCTTTGAAGCAGCTTCTTGAGAAGTAAGTCCAAAATGAATGCTGTAAAAAGCAGTTTGACCAAGGAGGTGTCACCATGGCTGTCCCTAAGTGTAAAGTGTCCAAGGCCCGCCGCGATAAGCGCCGTGGCTCCAACTGGAAGCTGTCTGCTCCCAGCGTTGTGGCTTGCCCCAAGTGCGGTGAGCCCGTCATGCCCCACAGAGCTTGCAAGGCTTGCGGTACCTACAACGGCCGCCAGGTTCTGTCCGTCGAGGCAGAGTAAGGCAAAAGCGGAAATGCAGAGGAAGGCTTTCGGGTCTTCCTCTTTTTCCGTATTTTGGGTCACAAAAGAAGATTTTGTTGCGAAAATCAAGGAAAAACGGCTGTAAATTTTGTATGAATGGGCATTTTCCCATTGCTTTTGCCGGGAAGATGTGTCATAATGAATTATATTTTATCTATGGAACCTCTGATTTCATCAGCAAGCGCCGACAGCAGAAGATTTTGACTCAGCCGAAGGCGAAGGATTCAGAGCCTCCATATATCAGGATATGCGGAAAGGAAGTGTTTTTCATGGCCAAGCCCTTAGTGGCAATCGTTGGACGCCCCAACGTGGGCAAGTCCATGTTATTCAATAAGCTCACCGGTCAGCGCACCTCCATTGTGGAGGACACCCCCGGCGTTACCCGGGACCGGATCTACGGTCAGTGCGAATGGTGCGGCCGCACCTTCTCTCTGGTGGACACCGGCGGTATTGAGCCGGGTACCGACAGCGACATGCTGAAATTCATGCGCCGTCAGGCGGAAATCGGCATTGAACTGGCTGACGCCATTATTATGGTAGCCGACGTGCGCAGCGGCGTTACCGCCGCCGACCAGGATGTGGCCACCATGCTGCGCAAATCCGGCAAGCCTGTCGCCCTGGCGGTAAACAAGTGCGACTCCATCGGTCTGGTCAACCCTGACGCCTTCGAGTTCTACTCCCTGGGCATTGGCGATCTGTTCGAAACCTCTGCCGTTCACGGTCACGGCACCGGCGACCTGCTGGACTGGGTTCTGGCAAACATCCCCGAAAATGACGAGGAAGAGGACGACAGCGACATCATCAAAGTGGCCATTGTAGGCAAGCCCAACGTGGGCAAAAGCAGCCTGCTCAACCGGATTCTGGGAGAAGAGCGGGTCATCGTCTCCAACGTGGCCGGTACCACCCGGGATGCCATCGACTCCTTCTTTGAAAACGAAACCGGGCGCTACTGCTTCATTGACACCGCCGGTATGCGCCGGAAAAGCAAGGTCGATGACGCCATCGAAAAATATTCCAACATGCGCTCCATCAGCGCCATCGACCGGGCGGATGTGTGTTTGATTCTCATTGACGCCAACGACGGCGTTACCGAACAGGACACCAAAATTGCCGGTCTGGTTCACGAGGCAGGCAAAGCCGCCATCATCGTGGTGAACAAATGGGATGCGGTGGAAAACAAGGAAACCAACACCATGCGGGATATGGAAGCCCAGGTGCGCAACGGTCTGAGCTATATGCTCTACGCTCCGGTACTGTTCCTGTCCGCTCTCACCGGCTCCCGGGTGGAAAAGCTGTTCCAGCTGATTCAGGACGTTCACACCCAGAATACCAGCCGGATTACCACCGGTGCCCTGAACAGCGTGCTGGCTGACGCCACCGCCCGGGTGCAGCCGCCCACGGACAAGGGCCGTCGTCTGAAGATTTACTACATGACCCAGGCCGGCACCAAGCCGCCCCATTTTGTGATTTTCTGCAACGATGCCAGACTCTTCCACTTCTCCTACCAGCGGTATCTGGAAAACCAGATTCGGGAAGTCTTTGGCCTTAACGGCACCCCCATCCGGATTACCATCCGGCAGAAGGGCGATAAGGAGGACAGCTGATGCTTGCTTACACATTGATTGTCACCGCTCTGGTGTGTTACTTTCTGGGCAATCACAACGGCGCCATCTGCGTTTCGGCGATGCTCCACGACGATGTGCGCAGCCATGGCAGCGGCAACGCAGGTCTGACCAACTTTATCCGCAGCTACGGCACCGGACGGGCGCTGCTGGTAATCCTGATTGATGTGGGCAAAGCCGTACTGGCCTGCCTGATTGCAGGCATCGCTCTGGCACCTTTCGGCTATGAACTGGAAGGCCGGGTTCTGGGCGGCGTGTGCGTGATGCTGGGCCACGACTTCCCTGCCCTACAGGGATTCCGGGGCGGCAAGGGCATCCTCAGCGGCTGGTTCATCGCCTGGATGGTAGACTGGCGGATTGGCGGCATGATTTTCCTGGTGTTCGCCCTGGTCTACGGTCTGACCCATTATGTTTCCCTGGCCTCTGTGCTGGCGGCAGTGACCTTCGGCCTGGGCTTTGGGCTGTTCCACTGGGATAATAAGCTAGTTCTGTGCGGCGGCGTATTTATGAGCCTTCTGACCATTTTCATGCACCGGGGCAATATTGACCGGCTGCTGAAGGGTCAGGAGCGGAAAACCAACCTCTTTGCGAAAGGAAGCAAGCAACAATGAAAGCAGCTGTCATTGGCAGCGGTGCCTGGGGCACCGCTCTGGCTCTGCGGCTGTGTCAGAACGGTCACCAGGTTAGTCTGTGGTGCCATGACCCCAGTCGGGTTCCCCAAATGGTATCCAGCCGGTGCAATCCCCGGCTGCCCGGCGTTGCGCTGCCGGAAAACTTAAACATCAGCGCCGATTTTTCCTGCGCCGAGAGCTGTGAACTGGTTGTAATCGCCTGTCCCTCCTTTCCTCTTCGCAGTGTCTGCCGGGGTGTGGCTCCCCACATTGCCCATGATGCCGTGGTGGTCTCCGCCACCAAAGGACTGGAGCAGGGCACCCACCTGCGGATGAGCCAGGTTGCCGCCCAGGAAACGGGCAAAGATGTGGTGGTACTCACCGGCCCCAGCCACGCAGAAGAAGTGGCCCGGAATCTCCCCACCGGCCTTCTTGCCGCCAGCGAAAACCAGGCTCTGGCAGAATTTGTCCAGGATGCCTTTATGGCAGACACTCTGCGGGTCTACACCAGCCCCGACCCGGTGGGTGCGGAACTTGGGGGGGCGCTGAAAAACGTCATTGCCCTGTGCGCCGGCATCACCGACGGTCTGGGCTTTGGCGACAACAGCAAAGCCATGCTGATGACCCGGGGCCTGACGGAAACCGCACGGCTGGGTGTGGCACTGGGCGCTCAGAAGGAAACCTTCACGGGTCTTGCCGGAGTAGGCGATTTGATTGTTACCTGCACCTCCATGCATTCCCGGAACCGTCGGGCCGGTATTCTCATCGGTCAGGGCAAAACCGCCCAGGAAGCCATGGCAGAGGTGGGGGCTGTGGTGGAAGGTTACTATGCCGCCAAGTCTGCCTGGGAACTGGGCAAGGCCAAGGGCATTGACATGCCCATTACGGAAGCTGCCTACCGGGTGCTTTACGAAAATACCAATGTCTCAGAAGCCGTCCAGGGACTGCTGAACCGGCAGCGCAAAGCCGAAACAGAGAACCCCGGCTGGCTGTAAGGATTTCATTATGAAACACAAAATGAAAAAGTCTCCGCAGCTGCTGCGAAGACTCCGTCAGTGGATTGTGGAAATTTGGCAGGGTCTTTGTGCCCTCTGCGCCCGAATGGGGCTGAAACAGCTGAAAAAACTGCGCTGGCAGAACTTCCTGCTGCTAATTGTAGCCGGCTGCATCAATGCAGTAGGCGTAACCATGTTCCTGGCGCCGGTGAACCTGTATGACAGCGGCATTTCCGGCACCTCCATGCTTCTGTGGCAGGTAACCCCGGAGCAGTACAGTCTTTCCCTGTTTCTGGTGACTTTGAACGTGCCGCTGTTTCTGTTCGGTCTGCGCAAACAGGGATGGTGCTTTACCATTTACTCCATCTGGGCGGTTATGATTTACTCTGCCGCTTCCTATGTGATTACGGATATTTTGCCGGTGGATGTTTCCGTGGCCTCCCCCTTTGCCGGACAGGATCTGCTGCTGTGCGCCATTTTCGGTGGACTGGTTTCCGGTGCGGGCAGCGGCCTGACCATCCGGCTAGGCGGCGCCATCGACGGCATGGAAGTTCTGGGCGTCACCTTTGCCAAGGGCCTGGGGCTGACCGTGGGCAGCTTCGTGATGATTTACAACGTGATTTTGTACCTGTTCATCGGCCTGAGCTTCAACAGCTGGGTGCTGCCCCTTTACTCCATTGTCACCTACTTTGTGGGCAACAAGACCATCGACTTCATTGTAGAAGGTCTGGACAAGGCCAAGTCCGTGATGATCGTCACCATGCGCGAAGACGACATCTGCCAGGCACTGTCGGAGGAATTCGGTCGGGGCATTACCCAGATTCCCGCCAAGGGCTACTTTTCCGGCGGGGATAAGTGCGTGATTTACTTTGTGGTCAACCGCTTCCAGATTCCCAAGGTCAAGAACCTGGTAACGGAAATCGACCCCATGGCCTTCATCACCGTCACGGAAATCTCCGACGTGATGGGCACCAGCGTCAAACAGAAATAAGGTTTATTTTCCCGCCTCTTCCGGCTGCGTCAGCGCAGTACCGGAGGGGGCGTTTTCCTTGGGAGAAAAATTCCCCAATTCCTGATACAGCCCCACCCCGGCGGCAACTCCCAAGTTTTCCGCTTCCGCCAGCAGGTCTTGCAGGTCTTCCTTTGTCCGCCACAGATGAAACTGAGCCTGCTGCTCTGTTACCGTTGCCCGGTAGTGGCAGTGAAGCTTTTCTTCCTTCTGCCCGGACTGCTGGGCTGCCCATTCCAAGGGCTTACACACCGCACCGGTTTCCGTCAGAGCAATCTCCATGCCGTCCAAAGCCAGTTCCAGCCAGATTTCCCTTCCCTGCCAGGGCTTCAGATAACTTTCCAGCCCCATATCCAGCGGCACCGGCGGCAGGAAGATGGGACAGTCCAGCTCGGCGGCGTAGCTTTGGGACACTGCCAGAGGGAAAGCGTTCTCCTCCACCAGATAGCTTACCAGCGCCGCCGTCTCTTTTTGCTCCGGCCGCTGAAAATCCAGCAGCACTCCCCGGCATCCCAGATTCTGCACACTCTGGCCCAGCTGCTTCCCAATCCATTCGGGGTCGTGGCCGTGTATGGGGGTGCGGTCATTGACCATCAGCACCGATCCCGGCGGCAGGGCTTTGGGAAGATTGGAAAGTCCTGTGCCGTAAGGAGAAAAATGACAGGCCATCCAGGCAATCTGCGCCGAAGGTTGGCAGGCCATTCGCATTTCTGCCGCCGTCATGGCAAGATAACACGCAATCGCCATGGACAAATCATCCTTTCCGTGGTATAATCAACGAAAATTGGGCGTTCCTGTACCCACCGGAAAGCCCAAGTGCTCTACCAGAACTATATCAAGGAACGGAGGCCATTATGCCCTTTTCTCTGCTGCCCAAACTGATGACAGACAAACTGACGGACCTGACCCCCCAGATTCTGGCGGATCATGGCATCCGGCTGCTGATGATGGATTTCGACAACACCATCGTCCCCTATTCCACCGACATTCCCTCGGAGCAAATGTGCCGATGGATGGAGGATATGAAAGCCTCGGGTATCCAGCTTTGCATCGTCTCCAACAGCCACAAACAGCGGGTGCCGGAATTCTGCCGTCAGACCGGTCTGGACTGCATCACCCATGCCCGCAAGCCTTTCTCCAAAGGAATCCGCCAGTGTCTGGACCGATACGGCATTGCCCCTTCCCAGGCCGCTCTGGTGGGTGACCAGATTTATACCGACACCTTAGGCTCCAACGCCCTGGGAGTCACGTCCATTCTGGTCAAGGCTATTGACAATCATAATTTCTGGCTGAAAGCACGCAATGTGCTGGAATTGCCATTTAGATTTGCTGCAAGAAACAGGAGGATTGTACCATGAAAAATCTGGAAAAATACCGTTCTTTGCTGGACGGCGAAGTTGACGGTCTGCTGCTGACTTCCCGCTACAGCCGCCACTACGGTGCGGAATTCGACATTGCCGAAGGCGTTGCCATCGTCACCAAGGCCGGCTGCCGCTACTTCACCGACAGCCGCTACATTGAGTCCGCCCAGAACAACATCAAAGACTTTGAAGTGCTGGATGTGCACCAGGGCTGCGGCTATTTCCAGCGTCTGAACGACGCCATCGCTGATTTCGGCGTCACCGCTCTGGGCTACGAAGAAAACTACCTCACCGTTGCCGAGCTGATGGGCTACGAAAAGAACCTGAATGCCAAGCTGGTTCCTTACAACAAGGAAATCAGCGGCTTCCGGGGCGTGAAGGAAGAATGGGAGCTGTCGCTGATGCGCAAGGCTCAGACCATCACCGACAAGGCCTTCTCCGAAGTGCTGGGCCGCATCAAGCCCGGCATGACCGAGCTGGAGCTGCAGGCAGAGCTGATTTACTGCATGTACAAAAACGGCGGCACCGGTCTGGCCTTTGACCCCATCGTGGTATCCGGCCCCAACACCAGCCTGCCCCACGGCGTTGCCGGTGAGCGGGTCATCCAGCCCGGTGATTTCGTCACCATGGACTTCGGCGCTTCCTACATGGGCTACTGCTCCGATATGACCCGGACCGTGGCCGTGGGCTTTGCCACCGAGGAAATGAAAACCGTCTACAACACCGTGCTGAAGGCCCAGGAGTCTGCCATTGCCGCCACCAAGGCCGGCATTCCCGGCAAGGACATTGACGCCGTGGCCCGGAAGGTCATTGCCGATGCCGGTTACGGCCAGTACTTCGGTCACGGCTATGGCCACAGCCTGGGTCTGGAAATCCACGAGGCTCCCAACGTCAACACCGGCAACCCCAACCCCATGCCCGCCGGCGCTATCTGCTCTGCTGAACCCGGCATCTATCTGCCCGGCAAGTTCGGCGTCCGGATTGAGGACGTGACCATCCTCACCGAGGACGGCTGCGAGGACATCACCGCCAGCCCCAAGCACCTGATTATTGTTTAATCGGGGCAAGCGCAAAATATCCTGAAAATTTTCCCATTTCCTCTTGCATATTTCCGGATTTTGCGTTAAACTATATGAAGTAGAATTATGTACACAAATCTCCTTCCAGCAGGAAGGGTATTCTTAGGAGGACAAAGATAATGATTTCTGCAGGTGAATTTAGAAACGGTATTACCTTTGACATGGATGGCAAGGTCATGCAGGTCGTGGAATTCCAGCATGTGAAACCCGGTAAGGGCGCCGCTTTCGTCCGTGTGAAGATGAAGAACGTCATCACCGGCGGCGTTACCGAAACCAGCTTCAACCCCACCGCAAAGTTCCCCACCGCTTTCATTGAGCGCAAGAAGATGGAGTATTCCTACAACGATGGTTCCCTGTACTACTTCATGGACCAGGAAACCTTCGAGCTGGAGCCTCTGGATGCCTCTGCTCTGGATGATTCTTTCAAGTTCGTCAAGGAAAACGACGTCTGCACCATCATGAGCTACAAGGGCAAGGTCTTCGGCGTGGAAGTGCCCAACTTTGTTGACCTGGTTGTTACCGAGACCGAGCCTGGCTTCGCCGGCAACACCGCTACCAACGTAACCAAGCCCGCCACCGTGGAGACCGGCGCTGAGGTGAAGGTGCCCCTGTTCATCAACGAGGGCGACAAGATTCAGATCGACACCCGCACCGGTGAGTACCTGGGTCGTTCCAAGGCCTAATTTTTGAGGAGGGATCGTATGACGATTTCTGAAAAGTCCGCCTACCTGAAGGGTTTGATGGATGGTCTGTCCCTGAACACCGAAACCAATGAGGGCAAGATGATCGCCGCCATTGTGGATCTGCTGGGAGACGTGACCAAGCGGGTCACCGACATCGAGGAGACCACCATTGCCATCTCCGACGAGCTGGATGAGATCGAAGAAGATCTGGATGCCATCGAAGACTACATCCTGGACGAAGACGATGACGACTTCGACGACGAGGATGAGGACTACGAGGATGATTGGGACGAGGACGAAGAAGAGCCCGAAGAAGGCTTTGACTTCGGCGATGAGGACACCACCATCTACGAGGTACAGTGTGCCTGCGGTGAGGTCATCAACTTTGACGAGGAAACCCTGGAAAAGGGCAGCATCGTCTGTCCCAACTGTGGAGAGACCCTGGAGTTCTCTCTGGAAGACGAAGAATAATGCGCAAACGGCCGTCGGTTGATCCGGCGGCCGTTGTTGTATCAGCCGCAGCCAAAGCTGCGGCTCAGGCTGTCGAAAAACCCCTTCGGAGCTTTCCGACAGGTTTTTTGCAGTCTGCTGCGCGCATAATTTGTCCCCCTGCGGGGGACAAATTCCACACTTGCAGCCTGAGAAGTGTTTTCTGCCAGGTACGTGCCCTGGCAGAAAACGATTTTGACTTTATTTGTCCTCTGGAGGACAAACTCTGTGAGACTTTTTTGACACGCTCAGCCGCAGCCAAAGCTGCGGCTGTTTTTCTGCCTTTGGGAGAGTCTTGCCAAAAACAGGAAACAAATTTTCCTGGATATCCAATCCGGATATTTACAACAGAGGAAATCTGGGGTATGATGGGTAAGAGCAAATTATTTTCAATTGCAATTTGCTTTTGAATACAACTTGAGGAGGTCCCTGGATGCAAACTGCTGCCCTGATCGTTGCCGCAGGCATGTCCTCCCGGATGGGACAGTTCAAGCCCATGATGCCGCTTGGTTCCATATCCGTGGCCCAGCGGGTCATCGCAACCTTGCACCAAGCCGGTATCCGTAAGATTGTCATGGTCACCGGATACCAAGCGGAAATGCTGGAACGCCATCTCAGCGGCAGCGGCATTATCTTTCTGCGCAATGAACACTATGCCACCACCCAAATGTTTGACTCTGCCAAAATCGGCCTTGCCTATCTCCAGGACAAATGCGACCGGGTGCTGTTTACCCCGGTGGATATCCCGCTGTTTACCGCCCATAGCGTCCAGGCTCTGATGAACTGCAGAGCCTGCCTGGCCCGTCTGTCCTACCAGGGACGGCATGGTCACCCCATTTTGATTGGCTGCTCCCAGATTCCACAAATCCTCCAGGACAGGGGCGATGGCGGCCTTCGGGTCGCTTTGCGGCGCTGCTCCGCGGAACTGCAGGGCGTGCCTGTGGATGACCCGGGCATTTTGCTGGATGCCGATACGCCGGAGGATTTTTCCGCTCTTGTAAGCTATCACAGTTCCCAGCTGGTCCGCCCTGTTGTCAGCGTTTCCCTTCACAAGGAAACCTTATTTTTTGACAGCAAAATTGCCCTCCTGCTGACCCTGATTGACGAAACCAAATCCGTCCGTACCGCCGGGCAGCGGATGCAGCTGAGCTATTCCAGCTGCTGGAACATCATCCGCACGTTGGAAAATCAGATTCAAGCCCCGCTGATTACCCGAACCCAAGGTGGTCCCGGAGGCAGCACCAGCACCCTTACCGATCAGGGCAAGCGCCTGCTGGAATGCTACAGCGCCTACGAACAGCGGATTCAATCCCTGGCAGCTGACCTGTACGACGAATATTTTGGTCAGCTATTTCTGAAATAAACGCTTTTGATTTTACAGGAGGCTGACTTCATGCAGAAGATGTTGCAAACCTTGAAAACCCACCTGGAGCAAGGTCAAGACCTGGTACTGGTCACCGTCATTGCCGCCTCCGGCGCTACCCCCCGGGGTGCAGGCGCCCGGATGTTGGTGAGTTCCGAAGGACGACTGTGGGGCACCATCGGCGGCGGCGCGGTAGAATATCGCTCCTTGCAAATTGCCGAGAAAGTGCTGGAAGAGAAAAACTCCTACGGCCACGATTTTTCCCTGACCAAAGACGATGTGCAAAACTTAGGGATGATCTGCGGCGGCGCTGTCACAGTCTATTTCCACTACATCCCTGCCGGAGATCCGGACACCATTGCCCTGGCCCAGGAGGCAGAAAAACGGTTTTCCCTGGACCAGGACCTGTGGCTGGTCAGCGACATTGCCGCAGGCGGCGCTCTTTCCCTGGCTGACCGGACCGATACGGAACTGGCTCCCCACCTGACCCGTCACCCCCACCGGATTCAGGAAGGGGGCAAGGAGCTGTACATCGAACAGATTCACTCTGCCGGGAAGGTGTACATCTTCGGCGGCGGGCATGTGGCCCAGGAATTGGTGCCGGTTCTGGCCCATGTGGGCTTTCGCTGCGTAGTCATGGACGACCGGGCGGAGTTTACCCGTCCGGAGCTGTTCCCCGGTGCCCAGCAGGTCATTCAGGGGGATTTGAGAAATATTTCCAACTACCTGCGTATTGGCAGCGAAGATTACGTCTGCGTCATGACCCGGGGCCATGCCTTTGATACCCTGGTGCAGGCCCAGGTTCTGAAGTGCCGTCCCTGCTACTGCGGCGTCATCGGCAGCCGTGCCAAGGCTGCCGGGGTGCGGAAGGTGCTGAAAGAAGAATACGGCCTGACGGATGCAGAACTGGATCTGGTCACCACCCCCATCGGCCTGGACATCAAGGGAGAAACCCCGGCGGAAATCGCCATTTCCATTGCCGCCCAGATGATTCTCCATCGGGCGCAGCGCAATGCCCAATGAGGCGGCGGTTATTTCTCACCGGCCCCATGGGCTGGGGAAAAAGCACCGCCATTGCCCAGGCTCTGGGCAGCCGAAGCCATCTGGGAGGCGGATTTTTCACCCGGCGCAGCCTTGGCCCGGACGGGCACGCCCAATCCTTCTATCTGGAATCCTCAGACGGAACAGAAAGTGCAGTTTTTCTGGATGTTTCCCAAGGGAAACCTGTGGTGCATCCAGAGGTCTTTTCCCAGCTGGGGGCAAGGCTTTTGCGAGAAAATACTGCCAGATTCGTGATTCTGGACGAAATCGGCGGCATCGAAGTGCTGTGTCCTGCCTTCATGGAGGCGCTGGACCAGCTGTGGCAGCGAAACATCCCCTGTATTGGGGTCATCAAAGGTCAGGCCCCGGCTGCTGCCCTGATCCGCACGCTGGGATTGCCGGAAGAATATGCCAAAGCTGCCGGAAATCTTCGGCATTATCTGGAAAACGACCCGGATACCCTGGTATATTCCTGCAGCCATTTTGACGAAACGGCCCGGAACCTGGCGGTTCAGTGGTGCCGGGAGTATGTGTATGAATGACTTTTTTGCTCTTTATGACGCTTTGCTGGAAGGCGTGCCGGATCTTCCCGTTTTGAATACCCTGTCCGGCGATTTCTGGACAGGGGTGGAAACCCGGGAAGGACTGGGCCTTGCCATGACCACCCCGGGAGATACCGCTCCCCGGATGCTGCCCCAGCTCGATGATTCCCTGTCCCTGAAAGAACTCTCCCAGGGGGTGAAAAGCTGGAACTTTGCAGAAGCCGGCTGCTCCATGGCCGCCATCAATGCCGGATACAATACCGAAGCCCGACTGCACCAACTTCAGGCCCGGGAGCCATTTGAACACTACTGCACCCGGGGTCTGGACCTCAGCGGCAAGCGCCTCGGCGTGGTGGGGCATCTGAATATGCCGGAGTTTATCCGCCGGGAGGCCAAAGAAGTGTGGATTCTGGAGCGCAATCCCCAGCCGGGAGGCTACCCGGACTCCGCCTGTGAAGTACTGCTTCCTCAGTGCGATGTGGTGCTGATTACCGCCAGCACCCTGGTAAACAAAACCCTGCCCCGGCTGCTGGCGCTTTGTACCCACGCCTATACCATCCTCACCGGCCCCACCTGCCCCATGTGTCCAAAGCTTCTGGACATGGGGCTCGACCGGCTTTCCGGGCTGGTGATTACCAACCGCCCCGGTATGAAAGAAAAAATCACCGCCAATCTCCCCGGCCCGCCCTATCCTCTGGGCCAGCCCTTTCTGCTGACGAGGGAACACCTATGAAACAAGCCTTTCTTACCCCCCGCAACAAAATCATTCTGCTGGCAGTGCTTCTGATTGTGTGCATTCTGGGCTCCTTTACCCTGGGACACTACCCGGTTCCCCTGCCCCAACTGCTGGGGATTCTGGGTAAGCACATGGGACTGCCGATTCTGCCCTTCTGGACGGTTCAGATGGAAACGGCGGTATGGAATATCCGCCTGCCCCGGGTGCTGCTGAGCGTTCTGGTGGGAGCCTGCCTTGCCGGAGCCGGTGCCAGCTATCAGGGCATTTTCCAGAACCCTATGGCTTCTCCGGATATTTTAGGCGCCTCCGCCGGAGCAGGATTCGGCGCTGCTCTGGCAATTCTGGCAGGGCTTTCCAGTGTGGGCATCACCCTGGGTGCCTTCCTTTGCAGCCTGGGCACCGTTTTCCTGGTTTTTACCGTCAGCCGCCACGCCAATGGCGACCGGATTCTGGGGCTGGTACTGGCGGGCATCATGGTCAGTTCCCTGTTCCAGGCAGGAACCTCCTTTATCAAGCTGGCAGCAGACCCAACCAACAAGCTGCCCCAGATTACCTACTGGCTCATGGGCAGCCTGTCCGGCGCCAAATGGCAGGAGCTTGGATTCGTTCTGATTCCCATGCTGACAGGGCTAATCCCGCTGATCCTTCTGCGCTGGCAGCTGAATGTGGTCACCATGGGTGACGATGAGGCCCGGGCTATGGGGGTCAATGCCCCCCGCATCCGGCTCTTTACTGTGCTTTGCTCCACCCTGGTCACCGCCTCCGCCGTCTCTGTCAGCGGTATGATCGGCTGGGTGGGACTGGTAATTCCCCATATGCTCCGGCGGCTGGTGGGGTCGGATTACCGCTATCTCATGCCCGGCTCCATGCTGGGCGGCAGCGTGTTTTTGCTGATTGTGGACAACGTTTCCCGCAACGTTACCACGGCGGGCATCCCTATCGGCATTCTTACCGCCTTTATCGGCGCACCCTTCTTCCTCTGGCTGATTACCGGAAAGGGGGATCATTATGAGCATTGAGGTGCAGCATCTCAGCTTCTCCTACGGTTCCCGCCAGGTACTGAAAGATATCAGCTTTTCCGTAGATAAAGGGGAATTTCTCTCCATTCTGGGCCCAAACGGTGTGGGAAAGAGCACCTTGTTTCGCTGCATGCTGGGACTTTTGTCCGGCTATACCGGAACCGTCATGGTCGATGGTGTTGACGCCCGAAGCTTTTCCGTCCGGGAAGCGGCGAAGCACATTGCCTACATCCCCCAATCCAGCCGCCCTGTTTTCAACTACAGCGTGTTTGACATCGTGCTGATGGGCCGCAGCAGCAGCCTGTCCCCCTTCCGCAGTCCCGGCAAGCAGGACAACGACCGCTGCCGCTGGGCGCTGGATAAAGCAGGCATTTCCCACCTGGCCCGGCGGTGCTATCACCGGCTTTCCGGCGGCGAGCAGCAGCTGGTTCTCATCGCCCGGGCTTTGGTTCAGGATGCTCCCATCCTCATGCTGGACGAACCCACCGCCAACCTGGACTTCGGCAATCAGCTGCTGGTGCTGCAGCAGGCCCGGAGTCTGGCCCAGGAAGGCTATACGGTGATTCAGACCACCCACCACCCGGAGCAGAGCTATCTCTTCTCTGACCGCATCCTGGCCGTTCAGAACGGGCAGATTCTGACCCAAGGCACCCCTGCCCAGGTATTGACCCAGGAAACCATGAAGCTTCTGTACGGGGTGGATGTGGATGTGGTCAGTCTGTACCAGGACAAAGCAAGAGTCTGTATTCCAAAAAACATTACCCCTCAGGAGGTATCGCCATGAAACGACTTATACTGTGTCTTACCTTGGTGCTCAGTCTGCTGCTGGCTGGCTGCGCCCCCACTCCCCAGGCGGAAGCGGCTCCCACCCGGGAGTTTACCGACTCCACCGGACGGACCGTTACCATTCCCGAAACCGTAACCAAAATCGCCATCTCCGGCCCTCTGAGTCAGGTTTACATTCTGCCCCTGGCAGGGGATATGCTGGTGGGTGTGAGCAACGCCTATGCCGAAGATGCTTCCGAATACCTGCCGGATTACCTGTTTGAAATCACCGAAATCGGACAGCTGTACGGCGGCAAGGGAGAAATGGACTTGGAAGCGCTGCTGTCGGCAGCGCCGGATGTGGTCATTGACATCGGCGACTCCAAAAGCACCATAGTAGAGGATATGGATGCCCTGACGGAGCAGACCGGCATTCCCTTTGTCCATGTGGATGCCACCGTGGCCACGGCTCCGGAAGCCTACCGCCTGCTGGGGCAGCTGCTGGGACGGGAGGAAAAAGCCGAACAGCTGGCTACCTGGTGTGAAAATACCTACTCGGAACTGACAAAAGTCATGGAGCAGGTGGATGCTGACGGCGCCCGGAAATCCATGCTCTACTGCCTGGGTGACAAGGGCACCAATGTGATTGCTGAAGGCTCTTTCCACGCGGAAACCGTGAACATGATGAGCCGGAATCTGGCGGTTCTGGAGGATGTGGTGTCCAACGGACTGGGCAACGAAGTGGATCTGGAGCAGATTCTCTCCTGGGACCCGGATGTGATTGTCTTTGCGCCGGACAGCTGTTATGAGGATGTGGGCACCTCTGCCCAGTGGCAGGGTGTCCGGGTCATTGCCGAGGGCAACTACTACAAGACCCCCTATGGCCCCTACGGCTGGCTGTCCTCTCCGCCTTCCGTGCAGCGGTATCTGGGCATGCTGTGGCTGGGTGCGCTGCTGTACCCGGAGTATATCCAATACGATTTACAGGAAGCGGTCACGGAGTACTATAAGCTCTTCTACGATTGCGATCTGACGGAGGAAGCGTATCAGCATCTAATGGAAAACGCCATGCCCGAAGCCTGAATTAACAGCCGCCGGTACGAACCCAGCGTACCGGCGGCTGACTTTTTGTCTTTCCTATATGGTCAATTATTCCGATCTGTACGGCTACAGAAGCACCTTCTTCTTTCCAGCAAAATTCTTTACACCCTGTTCACCACAAGGAGAG
>CALXFP010000014.1 GCA_944387615.1 uncultured Oscillospiraceae bacterium
GAATCCTTTGCGCCTTACACATCCTGGTATGTTTCTGCCAATGCGGGCATGGGCGCCTGTTTGGTGATGGCAGAGGAAATGGGCGGCTATATTCTCACGGACAAGGCCACTTTCCTGACCTTCGTCGCCAATGACGGGGTCATGGCTTGATTTTGTATTTATAAACCAGTAAAATATTCCCGTGGAGGTTATCCTCCACGGGACATTTTTCAAGAAACAGGGGGGAGCTTATGAAGTCGGCTTTTCTCACAGCCCTGGAACTGATTCAATCCGGTGATGCAGAGCTGCTGAATATCTTATCCGTCACGGCACAGATGAGTCTGCGCAGTTCCATTGTGGCACTTCTTTTGAGCTTGCCTTTGGGCATTTGGCTGGGAGCTTGCCGGTTTCCCGGCAGAAGCCTGCTGCTGATTGCCAATCGTACCCTGATGGGTATGCCTCCTGTGGTTTGCGGCTTGGTGTTTTACTTGCTTTTTTCCGGAGTGGGTCCCTTTCGGCAGTGGAAGCTGCTGTTTACACTGGACATTATGGTGCTTGCTCAGGTGGCCTTGATTACGCCGATCCTGGTGGGCAATCTGGAAACCTTTGTTTCCGGTATTGCCCCTGTTGTACGGGAAACCGCCAAAGGGTTGGGACTATCTGCCTTCAAAACCTTTTTCCTGCTATGCAACGAGTGCGTCTATCAGATTGTTTTTGCATACCTACTGGGATTTTCTCGCTCCATTGCAGAAGTTGGTGCCGTATCCATGGTAGGCGGTGCCATCAGCTGGAAAACAAACGTGATGACCACAGCCATCATGCAGCATACCAATCGGGGCAATTTCTCATTGGGCATCGCGCTGGGGATCATTCTGCTGAGTATCTCCCTGATGATCAATACGCTGCTTTCTCTGCTGCAAAGGAGGTTTCGGGTATGAAAATCGCTCCATTTTCGAAAACCTACGAAGGGCGGACTGTGCTGGATTTTCCCGGTTTTTCCCTCCAGAGCGGCTCCATTTATGCGGTGATCGGCGCCAATGGCAGCGGAAAATCTACTTTTGCTAAGATTTTGTCGGGCATTGTACCTTCCGACCAAAAGGTTCCTCCTCTCACGCAACAAAGCATCGGGTATTTGCCCCAAAAAAGTTATGCGTTTCGGATGCGCACTGCGGCCAACATCCAATTAAATGGGAAAAATCCGCAACGGGCAAAGAATTTGATGGATGCGCTTCAGCTGACACCGCTGTCACAGAAGCGAGGTGACCGCCTTTCCGGCGGGGAAACTGCCCGCATGGCTCTGGCCCGGCTGATGATGCGGCGCTACGATTTGGTGATTCTGGACGAGCCGACAGCTGCCATGGATATGGAATCCACCATTCTGGCAGAGCGGTTGATTTTGGAATACGTTCGTCAGCAGGGATGCACGCTGATTATCGTAACCCACAGCTTGCAGCAGGCCAGACGAATTGCGGATTTTGCGATGTATTTCCACCAAGGCAGACTTCTGGAGTTCGGACAGAAGGATGCGATTTTGTACCATCCAAGCCAAAAGGAAACCCAATCCTTTTTGGATTTTTACGGTGTATAATCCCAGCTGTCTTGGTCGGCCAGCTTTGAGAATGCTTCTTTGTTCATTGGGCAGTGTATGTTGAAAGGACTTGCATCATCAAGATACGCAAGCTGCAATGGTACAAAGGACCCCCATTTCTGCCCCTTGATGAATTTGCAGGGATAGAGGGATGGTTTGACCACATATATTGCCGTTTTTGGGCTGCGGGATACCTCTCCGCAGCCCTTTTGCAGGACGCAGCCCATGACGTTGGTCACGGTCATGCCGGTATCCAGTTCCGCAGGCAGGGGGCTTTCCTGATCTACTTTCACAGCTGCGGCAATTTTTCCGGGGTGGCCTTGTTTACGTCCGCTCCCGAATCACCATGTGGACGGTATCTCCGTCGCCTTTGCCCAATTGGATGCGGATGGATTTCAGCATACCAAGAATATAGCAGACGGAACCATCCTCGTTTTTTACGCCCATGTTGACAATACTGCCGTCATAGGGAATGCCGTCAAAGGTGGCATGAACCTTGACACGGCCTTTGCCGAACTCCTCCCGGATGTTCCAGGGAAACACCACATAGGCGCCGCCTTTTTCCGGCAGTTCGTGAATGCGTGTGTCGTATTCGTACTGTTTGCCCAAAGTCATGCCGCCTTTCCCTTATTTTCCATTGTTTTTCTCGCACCACCGGGCAATCTCCGCAATCAGATCCAGTGGCAGCGGCTGATTCAAGGGCAGACGAATCGTCCCCTTGCTGGTGGAATAGGGCTGTAACTGCGGGGCAAAGACCTCCACCGCCTCGGGGCCGGGATACAGCCCGATATGCTTTTGAGAAGCCGCAAACTGAATCAGGTTCTGACCTTTCCAGAAGGTGGGCATACTCCAGGAAATCTTCTCCTTTGCTTCGGGAATCGCCGCATGAATGGTTTCCTGAAGCTGGCGCAGGATGGGCTGCACGGCTTCCGGCTGCTGCAGAATGTACTGCGCAATGGTTGCCGGCGCTTGGCCGCAGTAATGGCTTTGGTTGCAGTTGCGGAAATTTCTTCCGCATTTTGGACAGGTCCACATAATGATTACCTCATGCTATCTCAGAATGTTCTCCATAAATGGTTCCCCAATATCTCTGCCTGAAAACATTACAGCTTTCGGATGGAGTCGCCTGGATAAATTTTGGGCCGCAGCACCAGGGAATATCCCTTATCATCGCAGTCCTTCTGCTCAATCATCTGCATCAGACGGCTTGCCACCTGAATGCCCTGCTCTCTGCCTTGCTGTATGGAGCAGTAGATATTCTCTCTCTGCCAGTCGTTATGGGAATAGTCGAAGCAGACGATGGAATAATCCTGCGGAACTTTTTTGTCCATGCGCACCAGGGCGCTGCGCACATGACGATAGATCATATAGTTACAGCAGACGATGGCGGTACATTTGGGCAGATCTCGCAGGAACCGTTCAATGGAACGGACAAACTTCGGGTCGTGCGCCTCGTTGGAAATGCACAGCTTGATATAATCATCCCGGAAGGGAATGTTGTTCTTTTGAAGCGTCTGCACCATCCCCCGGAATTTCTCGGCGCTTTGGTAGTTGTCATAGACGAAAATGCCCGCAATGTGCCGGTGGCCTGCCTGAATCAGGGGCATGACCAGTTCCTCAGCACACATGGTGTCGTTGATAATGACCCGGGGATATTTCAGTCCCTTATAGTAGTTGTTATAGAAAATCACCGGGATTCTCCGGCGATAGAGTTCTGCGTAACAATCCAGATTGGGGTTGACGATGGTTGCTTTCACCCCATCCACAATGAAGCCATCAAAATTCTGATGGATAACGGTCTGTAAACAAGTCCGTTCGTTGGAGAATTTGTTGTCTGTCAGGAACACTTTCAAGGTGGCAGTTTCCGGAGGAAGCACACTCCGGATGCCGGAGATCAGCTCCATGTTGGCATCGCTGTCCTGACCCTGGAGGATCAGACCGATTTTGATGGGGGCGGAGCCGGGCTCCAGCTCCTGGGACAAAACCACCCGCTTATTCAGGAAGGTGCCGCTGCCTCGTTTGCGGATAATCAGCTTTTTCTGCTCCATCCGGTCCAATGCCTTGGTTACCGTATCCCGGCTTACGGAGAACTTTTTGGCAAGGGCATTCTCCGATGGCAGGCGCTGATTCTCGGAGAACTTGTTCTCGTCGATATACTGCAGCAGCCAACGGTAGATATGTTCCACTTTTGTTTCTGAGCCGTTCATAATTCTCTCCTGATAAAAGGGGCACCTCATTGGAGGTGCCCCAGTGGTTTTAGTCTGTGATGACAGGACGCATGCCTTCTGCCTTTTCAATCCAGTTAATCAGATCGGTGCGCAGCTGTGCCTTGATTTCGGCATAGGCAGGATCCGTCACAATATTGTTCAGCTGGAAGGGGTCCACCGCCATGTCATACAGGTAGTCGTCTGCATAGGTGTCCGAGGCGGCGGCAGCACCACCGTTGACGCCGGGAGCGTATACTGCATACAGATACTGAGGCGTGCGGATGCAGCGGCCCACACGGCTCTCAGAGATCTGGGCAAACACCTGGTTGGCGCGGCCCTCGGTTCTGCCCTGGACCACATCCAGCAGGTTTTCACCTATCATTTTATCACCTACGTCAACCCCTGCCATCGCCAGGAAGGTCTTGGGCAAGCTCTCGGTGGAAACCAGATCCTCAACCACCTTACCGCCGGTGTAAGGGCCGCCGGCAATAATCAGCGGAACATGCAGAGCAGCATCATGGCCGGAACGCTTGTAATCATCATAGCCGCACAGATGGTCATCCCGATTCCGGGTCAGGAAATGGGAGCCGTGATCCGAGGCGTAGATGATGATGGTATTCTCGTAAAGGCCTTTCTCTTTCAGCTTGGCAATCAGACGGCCCAGATTTTCGTCCAGGCTGGCACACTGTCCCAGATAGTCGGGATATTCCTCTGCGGCATTGCCTCCCAGCACTTCCAGGTCGTGGGGCAGGACGAAGTTTGCGTACTTCTCCTTGGAACCCACGGGGCCTTCGTAATGCTTTCGGTCATTCTGATGGTGGGGCTCGATCTGGGAAATGGTCATGAAGAAAGGCTTTTCACCGGTGTAGGTGTCGAAAAACTCCAGGGCCATATCGTTGATACAGTCCGCCCGGTAGCCCTTGAAATCAATCCGGTTGTTGTTCTCGTCGAACACATAGCCGTCATAGCCGTGGGAGGTGAACTCCAGCACGTCGGCAGCACGCCAGTAGCCTGTATAGCCGCCCCGCAGCTCCAGAGGAACTGCGGTGATGGTGTGGTCAATGGTGGGCTTCTTTTCCAGCTCGCCGTCGCTGGCCAGGTGCCACTTGCCGATATAGGCAGTTTCGTAACCGGCTTCCTCCATGTACATGCCCAGTGTCTTGATATTGGACGGCAGCATAATGTTGTTGCGGAAGCAGCCGGTCTCTGTGGGATAACGCCCGGTCTGGAACAGGGCGCGGCACGGACCGCAGACAGGCTGGGGGGAGAATGCGTTGGCAAACCGCACACCCTCTGCTGCCAATGCATCCAGGTTGGGTGTGATGGGGAGGGGCTGTCCATAGCAGCCGATGGTATCCCAACGCTGCTGGTCGGAGAAATAGAAAATAATATTGTTAGCCATATTATGCCTCCTTGGCAGCCTTTTCGGCCTTGCCTTCTTTGAGCTTGCCTCGAATAATCGTAAACAGGACGACAGCAATCAGTACGATGAAGATCCAGCAGAAAATGCTGCCGAAGAAAATGGAAGGACTGCCATTGGAAATCACCAGGGCACGGCGGAAGTTGATTTCCGTCATGCGGCCCAGAACCATGCCCAGCAGGATGGGAACAGCGGGAATCTCAATCTTACGGAACAACCAGGCCATGGCACCGAAGACCAGGATGCAGCCAACGTCAAAGTAGTTCTTGTTCACGGAGAAAGCGCCGGCAAAGCAGAAAATAACGATGATGGGAGTCAAGATCTCCTGGGGAATGGAAACAACCTTGGCAAACAGGTTGGTCAGGAACTTGCCCTGCAGACACATGAAGATGTTGACGAAGATTAAGCCAATCATAATGGCGTACATGATGGGACCGTCGGTGGTGAACAGGCTCAGTCCGGGATTCAGACCGTTGATCATCAGGGCGGACAGCATGATGGCAACACAGCCATCGCCGGGGATACCCAGAGTCAGCAGAGGCACCAGGGTTGCGCCGGTAACGGCGTTATTGGCAGATTCCGCAGCAGCGATGCCTTCCACAGACCCGTGGCCAAATTCTTCGGGATGCTTGGACATGTTTTTGGCAGTATTGTAGCTGAACCAGGATGCCTCGGAAGCACCGGTGCCCGGAACGATGCCTACCATGGAGCCGATGAACGAGGATAGAACGATGGGGCGAATCATACGCTTCCACTCGTCTTTTGTGATCTTGCCATCGTCTTTGATCTTCTCGGTATCCAGAACAAGACGGCCGGGCTTCCGCTCAGCCTTGCTCATGATCTCCACCAGGGCAAACAGGCCGATCAGGCAAACTGCCAGATCCAGACCCAGATACAGCCGCTGAATGCCGAAGGTCATGCGGTCATAACTGGTCATGGGGTCTGTGCCGATGCAGGAGATCAGCAGGCCGATGCAGGCGCCGATGATGCCTTTCATCAGGCTCTTGCCGGAAACACCGGCGATGATGGTCAGGCCGAACAGACAGACCATGAAGTATTCTGCAGTACCCAGCATGGCAGCCAGCTTGGCAACCTGCGGGCCCATAAACAGCAGCAGCAGTGCAGAGAAGATGCCGCCGAAGGTGGAGGCATACAGGGCAATTTTCAGAGCGACCTTGGTGCGGCCTTTCTGGGACAGGGGATAGCCGTCAAGCATGGTTGCTGCTGCGTGGGGGGTACCAGGAGTGTTGATCAAAATGGCGGAGACACTTCCGCCGTAACCGCCGGCGCAGTAGATGCCCAGCAGGAACATCATACCGGGGATGGCGGTCATCTGATAGGTAAAAGGCAGAAACAGAATGATGCACAGGATGACGCTAAGGCCGGGAATGGCAGCAAAAACAGAGCCGATAAAGATGCCCACATTCATCCAGAAAAAGTTTTCAAGATTGAACAGAAGACCTAAAGCAGGACCGATAAATTCCATAATTCACTATCCTCCTTAGAAACGGACGCCCAGCACAAAGCGGAATACAGCCCAGATGGCAACCGCCATAGAGATGGTGATAACATAGTACAGGGGCTTTTTGCAGCGGAAATAGACCAAGAATGCCAGGGCCAGAAATACTGCGCCAACGACAAACAGGTCCGTGGTTTTGCAGAGCAGGTATGCAATGAAAACGATGGCAAAGATAATCAACGCTTTCACTTCCACCAGCAGATTGATGCTCTTTTTAGCCAAAGGCTTTTTCTGAGAAATCAAAATCAGTTCCTTGCCAATCAGTCCCACACTCATTGCCAGCATGACGTAAATCATCAGTTTGGGGAAAGAGCCGCCATCCATGACTTCGGTGGGTTGGGCATGGTACTGGCTGGGCATAACGATCAGCAGGATGATGGAAAGAGCCAAGCTGAACAGACCGGCAGTCAGATCCACGGGATACTGCCACTGCTTGGCTTCCAGCTTCCTGCCCCAGGCATCGAAGCGGCTTTCCATAGATGCGATCCATTTTTTCATAATAGTTTCCTCCCGACTATGAAAAAGGGGGAACGGAATGAGAAGCAATCCGATTCCGTTCCCCTTATATAACTAGGGATTAGCCGACAACGACATCCTTGTACTGGACAACAATGTTGCGGACGTTCTCAATGTGAGCCTGGACATCAGCCTCGGTCATGGTATCCACTTCCAGCAGCATGGTATCCGTCAGCCAGGAGGAAACTTCTGCATCGTTCAGAATCTTGCCGTACAGGTCCTTCAGTGCGGCGACCTTGTCGGCATCGGTGCCCTTGCGGGCCATGATGAAGCAGCGGTTGCGGAAGTAGGGGTAACCATAAGCGCCGACACCCTCGACACCTGCGAAAGCACCACTTTCAATGGGGTTCTCGTCAAAGGCAGCGATAACCGTGACATTGCCCTGCTGGGAAGCTTCCAGAATCTGGGACTGGTGAGAGACAGCGAACATGGTCTCGCCCTTGGAGACAGCCTGTGCAGCCTCGCCGGCGGAGGTGTAAGGAACGATCTTCAGGTCAGCGCCCATGGAGCCGAACAGAGCGGCAGCCAGGAAGGCTTCGGAGCCGGTAGCGCCGTTGGTAGCAACGGAAATCTGGCCGGCGGTCTTCACATACTCCTGCAGGTCAGAGATGTTCTTAAGACCCAGCCTGGCATCGGCAGACAAAACGAAAATGGAGGAATACAGATTCTCGACAAACACCAGATCCTCAGCGGTGAACTGCATCTTGGCGGGATCAATCTCACTGGTGATGGACAGCAGGCCCTCACCCACGAAGACCAGCTCGGGATCGTTGGCCTCGGTGTCCATGCACCAGGTGTTAACGGTAGCGGCATCACCCTTGATGGCCTGAGCGACCAGGATCAGATCATCGGAATACTCGGTGGACTTGGCGGCAACCTTCTGGCTGACCATGGAGGCAACACCAGATTCCGCCCAGGGGCAGGTCACTGTCCAGGTAGTTGCCTTGGCGCCGCAGCCAGCAAACATACCCAGAACCAGAACACAAATCAGAACGAGGCAAATAGTCTTTTTCATTTCGGTTTCTCCTTTTGTTGAAAATTTACGAGAATCAGTCTTCTCAATTCAAATAATATAGTAAAGTCATCTGATTTTCAAGCAAGTTTTTTGCTTTCTTTACAAAGTTGCCTGATAGATGACGTTTTTTGAAAGAATTGTCTGATTTTCGACTTTTTTGTTGTGAAAACACCACATAAACAGGTGCTGGAATTTGTGAATTATGCTCCATTCTTTTCTTCCCCTTCTGGGGCAGACCCATAAACCGAAGAACCATGACTGTAGTGTCACCGGTATACAGATAAGAAAAGGCCACCACAAGGTGGCCTTTTCTTGTTACGGCAGCGTAAGCTTTGGCGATGACTCAGAACGTCTCAGGGGACAGTTTTACAATCTTTGCAGCTATTTTTTCGCAGAATGCTTTGTCGTGCTCCACAAACAGGATGGTAGGCTGGAACTGAAGAAGCAGCTGCTCAAGCTGCATACGGGAAATCACGTCGATATAGTTCATGGGTTCGTCCCAGATATGCAGGTGGGCAGGCTCACAAATGGATTTTGCCAGCAGAACCTTTTTCTTTTGTCCGGCGCTTAAAGAAGACATATCCTTTTCCATCTGGGACTTAGGAACGTCCAGCTTTGCCAGCATGGCCAGAAACAGGCTTTCTTCAATGCCGCTGTCCCGGGCAAAATCGGTAAGTTTTCCCCGCAGGCCGGAAGTGTCCTGAGGAACATAGGAAATCCGCAGTCCGCTGCCCCGCCAAAGCTGCCCGGTGTAGGGAATGTCCTGACCGCAGATCAGCTTGAGCAGGCTGCTTTTGCCGGAACCGTTGGCGCCCTGCAGGGCAATCCGGTCCCCTTGGCAGATGGTCAGGCTGACGGGGCCGCATACCGGCTCCGGGCCATAGGCGATGGCAATCTCTTTCAGCTCCGCCAACCGTTTGGTGTGGAAGGGGGTCTGGAAAATTTTCAGGGCATTGTCACGCTCGATGTTTTTCAGCAGCTTGGATTTTTCTTCCATGGCGGCGGTTTGCCGCTGCTGGATTGCCTTGGAGCGGGCCATCATTTTGGCTGCTTTGTGACCGATATATCCCCGGTCGCAGGGACCAAATCCGATTTTGGTAGCCTCAACCCGGTCAGACCATGCAGCCTTTTGCTGGGCGGTTTCCTCCAGCCGGGAAATTTCCTTTTTCAGTTTTTCATTCTCCGCAAGTTCAAAGGCATCCTGCCGCTGCTTGTTCTCCAGCCAGGTGGAGAAATTTCCTTTGCAGACCTGAATGCTGGCTTTGTTGATAGACAGAATGTGATCCACGCAGCCATCCAGAAAAGCCCGGTCGTGGGATACCAGAATGAAGCCCTTTTTGGTATTCAGATACCGGCTTACCAGCTCCCGGCCGGGAAGGTCCAAATGGTTGGTAGGTTCATCAATCAGCAGAAATTGATTTTCTTTGGAAAACAGAACCGCCAGCTGCAATTTGGTCTGCTCGCCGTTGCTTAAGGTGCTGTAGGGGCGGTACAGGACTTCCTCATCCAGCTGTAATTTCCCCATCTCCCGGGCCAGACGCCAGTATTCGTACTCCGGGTGCATGGATTCCACGGCTTCGATGGAAAGCATGTTTGTGTCCGGCAGGGAATAGGGGAAGAAGGAAAATTCCACCGAAGAAGAAATGCTGCCCTGATAGGTGTACTTTCCCAGAAGCAGGTTCAAAAACGTGGTCTTGCCCCGGCCGTTTCTGCCGGTAAAGCCCAGCTTCCAGTTGGTATCCATCTGAAAACTGACATTTTCAAAAATATTTTCATAGCTGCCCTCATAGGCAAAGGTCAGATTGGAAACTTGAATCAAAGACATAGTGCCCTCCAAAATAGAAAAATTGGCCGCAGGAAAGCCTCCCGCAGCCAACACAAGCCCCTGCGTCCCCAAGGGCGCAGCACAGCTATGTCAGTTGAATCGGTGCGCACTTTCCTGCATTCGGGCATGACAAAGCTGACGGCCTTTTCGCCGCCTTTTGCAAGCCCCGGAAATCAGCAGGAAGTATTGCGCATCCTTTCAACTCCAATCTGAATGATTTATGATGATAATAATAGCAAAAAAGCTGCCCTTTGACAAGCTTTTTGCAAGATTATTTTTGGGTGTATGCCGAAAAGACATGAAAACCCGGGCTGCGGGGATGTTCTCCGCAGCCCGGTTGTTGTTCGTTGGATGTATTGATGCAGGAATAATGGATTCAAAGGTAATGCAGCAAAGAGTTGGTGGAACCGGAAATCGCTGCATGAACCATAATGGCGTTTTCAAAGGATTTCATGGTGACGATATCCCGGGGCTTCAGTCCTGTCCGCGCCAATTCCATGACCTGCGCACCAGCCCGCCGGGCGGCGTCCTTCAGGTCTTCGCAGGTGGCGGGCATCAGCGCCGTACCGGGCAGCATCAATCCCAGAGCCTCGGCCATGATCTGCATGGTGGAGGCGGTTCCCATGAAGGAGCAGGCACCGCAGGAGGGGCAGGCGTGCTGCTTGTACCAGGTGAGTTTCTCTTCGTCAATCTCACCGCGCTCATACTGGGCGGAATAGATGCCGATCTGCTCTAAGGTGAGCAGGTCTTTCTTGATGTCGCTGACTTGGCTGCACAGAGGATAGGCATCCATCACACCGCCGGTGATGACGATGGAGGGGATATTCACCCGTCCGATTCCCATCAGATGGGCAGGCATTCCCTTGTCGCAGCTGGCCACAAAGACGCCGCCGTCAAAGGGGGTGGCTCCGGCATGAATCTCAATCATGTTGCAGATGGTATCCCGGCTGGCCAGAGAGTAGTTGATGCCGTCATGGCCCTGGGCCATGCCGTCGCAGATGTCGGTGGTAAAGTAGCGGGCTGCTTTGCCGCCGTGTTCCTTGACACCGCTGACTGCCTGTTCCACCAGCTCCAGCAGGTGGGCGCTTCCGGGATGACTGTCGCCGAAGGTGCTCTCCACCATGATCTGGGGCTTGGACAGGTCATCTACAGTCCAGCCCATTCCCATGCGAAGCGGGTCCTGTTCCGGTGCAATGGCCCGGATTTGCTGACTTGTCATATCACGCACTCCTTATTTTTCTTGGGTTTTCACCTCAATTTCTAGGAAAACTATAAGATATAAAGGAAAATAAGTCAACATGTTCAGATTATTTTCGTATATAGGCACATATTTTGTCTATTTTAGCTATGAAAAACGGAGATAGTGGTCTGACCACGGAAAGGGAATTTTTGAGCAGTGGTCGGAGCAATCAAAAAGGACCACAGCCGATGCAGGCTGTGGTCCAAACAGGTTATTTTTTGGAAGATATTCTCCCCCAAGCAAAATGGGGTCGGCTCGGAATCGATCGCGATTGTAAATCAGGTGCAGATACATGGCATCATAGGCGGCGGTTCCGTTATGCGCCCGGATGGCATTGAGAATGGCCCGGTGGGTGCGCATGGTTTCCTCCCGAAGCTGCCCTCCGGTTTCTGCGATAAAAACCCCGATAGAGCCGTGGATGATGGGAAGCAGCTTTGGCATGATGATGTTGCCGCTGCAGCGGGCAATACAGGTGTGAAACTCCTGATCCCGTTCCAGATGGGGCTTGCCGGAACGAATCAGATCGTCCACAGAATCGCAAAGGTAAGCCAGTTCTGCGATATCTGCTTCGGTGGCGTTCTGGGCGGCCAAGGCTGCGGCCCGTGGTTCGATTAAAATGCGGAATTCCAGCAAATCTCTGGCCAGCCGCTTTTTGTCCCGGATCAGGGTAAAACCCAGGGGGTCGTCGGCCACGCCGTGCTTATAGGAGACGAATGTGCCCACACCCCGCCGGATTTCCAGCACATTCCGGGAGGATAGGCGCTGCAAGGCTTCCCGCAGAGTGCTGCGGCTGACATGGAGCAGCTCGGATAGTTCCCGTTCATTGGGCAGACGCTCACCATCGCACAATCCTTCGTTGCCAATGTAATCAATGATTTGCTTCATGGCGCTCTCTACCGCAGAAGGCCGAGTATTACCGGTATACGGATACATAGCGTTTCCCCCTTTGCCGTATAGTATATCATGCTTTTGAAAAGATTGTAAGAGTCAAACTTCCGAATCGGGAGTTCCTTTTTTGTATAGTGGAAGCATAATATCCTCCCAGCAGCACAAACTACCGGCAAAAGGAGAGAGAAGTTTGAAACATTGTAATTTAAGCACCATCCCGAAAAGGGCGCACAAAGACAGACCACCTTTCAGTAGCCGAAAAAATATGGTAACGAAGCCTACCCAGGGGCGCTGGGGGTAACGAGATAGCCCTGACGCTGCAAAATGAAGATGGCCTCCTCCACAGAAACTGCCCTGTGTTCTGGCGGAGTGTTGTTACAACGGAGATAAAGCTCCGGATTGTATGGTTCATTCTTCTTGAGAATGTTGTAGATGGCAGTGAGCAGCATTCTTGCGATAGCAATAATGGCTTTCTTATGCCCCCTGCGTTTCTTTAAGGAAAGATAGCGGTTCCTGATTTCCGGGTGCTTACTGCTCTTACAAACAGTAAGCGCACACTGTACCAGCAAAGGCTTGATATACGCCCCTGCTCTGCTGATTCTGGTGGTTTTCTTCTTTCCTGCGCTCTCGTTGTTCTGCGGCGTAAGGCCAGCCCAGGAGCAAAGGTGCTTCGAGGATGGGAACACGGACATATCCACTCCAATTTCAGAGATGATGCCAATAGAGGCAAAGGATTGGATACCCGGCGCCGTCATAACAAGATTGATCTGGGGAAGGTATTTCTCAGCAGTTGTCAGAATCAGCGATTCCAGATTAAGCTTACACAGTTCAAGGCTGTCCATGAGGGAACGGATGATGCGGAGCTTTTCAGCCTGTTCTTCACACATCTCTCCGTCCACAGCGGCGAGCACCTGTTCATTGGTCGCTTTCATGCCTTTGGTTCGGAAGCCGGAAACATCTGTAATTTTCTCCGTTGGATTTTCCAGAATACGGGAAGTGATCGCGGAGGCTGCCTTGCCGAACACATCAGAGAACACATCGTCCAGTTTGAAATTGGAGACAGTCAGGCAGTTTTGCGCCCGGTTTTTCTCACCGGTGGTGAAACTGGTAAGTTTCCAACGATAACGGAACAGGTCTCGAAGTTGGCGGATATCTGCCGGAGGGATAAAACTCCCTGAGACGAGATCGTGCTTGAAGATGTCGGCAATCCACTTGGCATCCCGCTTGTCCGTTTTCTTGCCCCAAATGGCTTTCACATACTTGGGGTGAGCAAGGACAATATTGCAGGTGGGCTCCAGAATGTTGTAAATGGGAATCCAATACTTCCCAGTAGACTCCATGCACACATCCTTGCAGTTGTTTTCGGCCAGCCAAGCTGCGCACCGCCGCAAATCTCCGGTGAATGTGGAAAACCGCTTGCTCTTGTAGGTCGTTACGCCCTTCTCATTGGTAGAAGCAATACAGGCAACGACAAAGGATTTGTGGACATCCATCCCACAGCAGATACGGTAAACGATTTTAAGCATAACACATCCCCTCGGAACAGTATTTGAGGGGAACAGGCAGGGACTGGCCGCTCACTGAAAGATTGAAGTAGTCCGTCTCTCCAAAGATAAGGTTACAGGGTGCAATGCCCTACTCATCGGTGCTTGAAAGAGCGTCCGGCACACATAAATATTCAGTCCAACACAATGTTGGGCCTACTCACCTTCACGTGCTCTGTAGTGTGCCTGCTTCCTCAAGCCTATTCTAACAAATTACGACTGGCTGCGTTAGATGTACCAGGTTTCATTTCCCTTTGGTGCCTTGGAGCGCAGCGGAAAGGAATGGTCATAAATATGGAACAATATAATTCTGTAAAAAACACACTGGATCAGATTCCCCAGGCATCTGCCGACGCCAGGCGTATTGTGGGGCTTGTCAAAAAGAGCGGGAAAATTACCGGCTATCAGCTGTCTGACCAGTCTTTCGTGTCCAAACCAGAGGCGGTTTCTTTGGCAAAGCAGGGAAAAATTGCCGGCGTGGGGATTGCCCACCGGGGCGACACGGAGTATCTCAAATCCATCCCCAACGGAAGCGAAAATGACAATTTGGGAAACCTTCCTTCGGTTTCTCCCGGTATCCAAGCATGACGCAGCCGTCAGCACTCAGGTGCTGACGGCTTTTCCTTTTTGAAAAACGGCGGCATGGCCGGGTTCTGGACACCTGAGAAGGGCTGTGATACAATGGCAGAAAACTTTATCACTGGACAAATTTTCACGGAAAACGCAATGTTTGTGACCGATCCGAAAAATTCCCGTTGTATATAGGTGAAGGGACCTTTCCCTCAGAAAGGAGATCCGCATGGAAGAAAAACAAATCATCGAACTTTACTTTTCCAGATCAGAGCAGGCCATCACCGAAACGGACAAAAAATATGGAAGCTACTGCCGTCAGGTGGCCTATAACATTCTCTGCAGCCATCCCGACAGCGAAGAATGTGTCAACGATACTTACCTGAAAACCTGGAACGTCATCCCACCCAAGCGGCCCAGTCCGCTGAAAGTTTTCCTGGGCAAGATCACCCGAAATCTGGCCCTGGATCGCTGGGACTGGAACCATGCCGCAAAACGGGGCGGGGGAGAGATGGCAGCGTCTCTGGAAGAACTGGGAGAGTGCATCCCGGCATCTCAGGACACGGAGCAGATTGTGCAGAACAAGGAACTGATTCAGACGCTGGATGCCTTCTTGGAAGGGCTTCCGGCTGAGACGCGGAAGGTATTTTTGCGCCGGTATTGGAATCTCAGTCCCATCAAAGAGATTGCATCTTTCTACGGTCTTTCGGAGAGCAAGGTGAAAATGCTCCTGATGCGAACCCGGAACGCTCTGAAAGCCTATCTGGAACAGGAGGGGATTGGGCTATGAAGGAAAAAAGACTGCTTTATGCCATCGGCTGGGTAAAAGACGAATACATAGAGGAAATGGGCCAGCCCGGTTCCGGCAAAAAAATGCACAGGATTCCCAGACGCAGAATGTGGCTGATTGCCGCCATCATTGCCCTGGCCCTGCTGCTGGTGGGGTGTACGGTTGTGTATGTCCTGCGTTTGCAGAATCTGAAAATCGACGAAAAGATCATAACATGGGAAGACAGTTATGGCCCTTCGGGAGAGTATGTCCCCGGAACGGAGTGGGTCAATTCATATCTGTCCTTGCAAGGAGGTGAGGGTAGTCCGGAATATCAGGCATTGCGGGAATGGCGGGAGTTTCAGGAGCAGTATGACCCGGATCTGACGTTGCTGAAAGCCAATAATTTTAATCAGTCCGGCGTCCCGGAACAGTATAACATTACATACAGCTGCTACACCTTTGAAATGATGGATAAGCTCAACGAAATCCTGGACAAGTATCAGCTGAAACCCTTGAGCAAATGGATCGTTACGGATCGATGGGAAACGCCCATTTTTTATCAGGCGCTGCAAATCCAGTGCCTGACCAAGTCTGGAAGCGATGCCGAGGAATTGGGAGCGCATTTTTCTGTGGAAGGGTCTTTCGGCGCAGAGTTTGGACAAAGGCTGGAAGGTGAGGAAAAAGAACGGATTGTTGAATACACCTATGCGAAAAAGGGGTATTTATATCCATACATTGTCCCTGTCAATGACATAGAGCAGTGGGAACAATGGGATTACACAACCACGGATGGCACCCAGGTCCTGCTGGCTACTTACCAAAATCGATTGGTCATTTTCTGCGAACGCAGTGACGCGGTTATTTCAATCAGTACAGAAAACAGACAGCAAAGGGTACCATTTGACAGTAACGCAGAGCCAATGACCCGGCAGAAGGCAGAGCAAATTGCAGATTCCTTCCGCTATGACATCCAGCCGCAGACCTTTGACCCTGCCCAGGTAGAGGCAATGCGGGCAGACTATCCGGAGCCGGAAGAACGGCATCATATACTGGAAGGCTTTGCCATTGATTGGGAAGGGGATCGGTGGATTCCGCCGGAAGAAATCGGCGGCACCTTTGAACACTATATCGACTATCTTCTGGCAAATCCCAAAAAAAGAGGCGGTGAAAGAACCCATCTTATGGATTATGCCTTGACCGACCTGAATCAGGATGGCCAGCAGGAGCTTCTTCTGCGGTATCGGGATACCGAACAGTACAGCCAGATTGTTCAGATGAGCGAAGCCCCGGACGAGGGGTTCTTTATCCGGTTTATCAATGGAAATGTCTATGAAGGGCCGGTTTTTGAGCGGATTTCCATTCCCAGGGAGGAAGACCCTTTCTATTATTTCGAGTTGAAGGATGTGGCCTGGAAAGACATTACCTGCCTGCGCTACGACCCGGAGCAGGAGACCTGGAGCCAAAGCGATTCCAAGGGATATCCAGGGGAGAACCAGTGGGCAGCCATCTCGGAATCCGAAGCAGAAGAAATCCGGAATGCATATACTCCCATATCCTTGGAGTGGAAACCCCTTACCGAATTTTCGATGAATGGGTAATCGTCCCGAAGAGCAGATGTTTTTTGGATATCGGGCAGAACGGCCGTCAGCACATAGGTGCTGACGGCCGTTTCTTTCTTCCGGTTGACAACCGGTTCGTTTGCTTCTATAATATCTCTATTAGAGATATTGGAGGACGCTATGGAGTACCTGATTTTGGGATTGCTGAGCCTTTCTCCCATGACGGGATATGAGCTGCAGCAATTTATCAAGAATAACCTGGCGCTGATTTGCTCTCACAGCGCTGGCAGCGTGCAGACGGCGCTGTCCAAACTGCAAAAAGAGGGAAAGGTGACCGCTCAGGAAGCTGCGGCGGGCAGGCGGGTCAAAAAGATCTTTGCCATTACCGATGCCGGACATGCCGCTTTTTCTGCTTGGGTGGCCCAGCCCATGCAGGCGGAGAAGGTCAAGAATATGGAGCTGGCCCGCTTGTTTTTCGCGGGACTGGCAAAGAAGGAAGAACGGCTTGCCGCCATCCGGGATTATGTCCACCAGATGGAGCAGACCAAAGCGGTTCTTAGTGGAATTCAGGAACGCTTTGAACATATGAAGCAGCAGCCCCTGCCCCCGGGGACAGACTGGGTCCAGGTACTGCGCTTTCAAGGATACACCATCGCCTACGGCATTGCCGCCGCAGAATTTGAAATCGGCTGGTACAGCCAGCTGATTCAGGAATTGGAGGAACAACCATGAATATTCTGGTTTTGAACGCCAGCCCCAAGGGGAAAAATTCTACCACCGTTCACACGGCTCTTTACCTGCAGGCCCTGCATCCGGCGCATACCTTTACGGTTCTGCCTGTGGGACAGCGCATCAAAAGCTATGAAAAAGACTTTGCACCCCTGCGGCAGGAGATGGAAAAAGCGGATTTGCTGCTGTTTTCCTACCCGGTTTATACCTTTATTGCCCCGTATCAGCTGCACCGGCTTATAGAGCTGATCAAAGCGGATGGGGTAGACCTTTCGGGGAAATTTGCTTCCCAGATTACCACATCCAAACACTTCTACGATGTCACCGCCCACCGCTATGTGGAGGAAAATTGCTTTGACCTGGGAATGAAAGTGGTGCGGGGACTGTCGGCGGATATGGATGACCTGCTCACGGAGCAGGGACAGCGGGATGCCCGGAACTTTTTTGACCAGCTGATGTTCTCCTGCGCCCATGGCCTGTTTGTCACGCCCCCGGCAAAAGCGCCCCGGCGGGAAAAGGGGATTTATCAGCCGGTACTGCCCAAAACTGCCAAAACCAAGGACAAAGACGTGGTCATTGTGACCAACTATGCCCCCGAGGACGAGAATCTGCAAAACATGATTGCGGACTTCCGTGCGGCCTTACCCTTTGAAAGCCGGGTGGTGAATCTGCGGCAGTTCCCCTTTGCTGGAGGGTGCCTTGGCTGCTTCGGCTGCGCAGTCACCGGCAAATGCGTCTATAAAGATGGGTTCGATGAATTCTTGCGGACAACCATTCAAAGTGCCGATGCCTTTGTCTATGCCTTCACCATTTCCGACCACTACACCCATTCCAGCTTCAAGTGCTACGACGACCGGCAGTTCTGCAACGGTCACCGTACGGTCACCCATGGAACGCCCATTGCCTATCTCATCAGCGGAGACTATCGCTACGAGAGCAACCTGCGAATGATTGTGGAAGGACGCAGCGAGGTGGGCGGCAACTATCTGTGCGGCGTGGCTACGGATGAAGGGGATACCGCCGCCGAAATTCAGTCCCTGGCGGATGGGCTGACTTTTGCCCTGGAGAAGAAGCTGTCCCGTCCGGCTAATTTTTACGGAGTGGGCGGCATGAAAATCTTCCGGGACCTAATTTACATCATGCAGGGCATGATGAAAGCCGACCACAAATTCTACAAAGAGCATGGTATCTACGACTTCCCCCAGAAGCAGAAAAAGCGCATTTTGCAGATGAAGCTGGTGGGGGCGCTGATTGCCATTCCCTCGGTGCAGAAGAAAATGAAAGGACAAATGAACCAGTACATCATCGGGCCTTACCAGAAAGTGGTGGAGCAGGCCGGGAAGGAAGCATAAATGAGCATTTTATCCCTTGCGATTTTGATTTTTATCCTCATGGAATCGGCCAATGTGGCCATCCTGTACTTTTGGCCCGGCGGCCAGCTAGGCAATGGCGTGGGGGTGTTTCATGCCTTCCACAATCCGGGAAATGAGGAGCAGAGGCTGTTTGCCGGGTATCTGGTAAACTGGGTGGCGGGGGTGAAACTGATTTTCATCTTCCTGCTGGCGGTGATTTTGACCGTTGGCACGGAGCAGCTGCGTATGTGGGCGGTGGTGGCCATGATTTTATCCATTGCCACCTACTTCTGGCGGCTGCATCCCATTATCAAAAAACTGGACGCCATGGGCTGCATCACCCCGAAGGGCTACTCCAAGGCATTGGGATGGATGATTGCAGGCTTTCTGATGATGTTCACAGCGGCGCTGGTTGTGCATATCCTTTCTGGGGTGATGTGAATATGGCAAAGAAGAAGGTATCCCAAAAGCTGTGGATTTCCCTTGGGTTTGTCTTGCTGGCAGGGGTAATTCTGACAGGTGCTTTTTCTGGTATGTGTCCGACTACTATCCGGCGGAAGATGCGGCTCTGGAAGTGATGGAAGAAGGCAACGGTATTTCCGTACAAGACAATCTGACAATTCTATCTGCACCGGATGCTGCAGATACCGCCATTGTTTTCTATCCCGGTGCAAAAGTAGAGGCAGAAGCCTACCTGCCGCTGCTTGACCAGATCCGGCAGGGGGGAGTTACCTGCATTCTGGTACACATGCCTTTTCACATGGCAATTTTTGATGCCAATGCAGCGGAAGAGGTGATCTCCCAATTCCCCGAATATCAGAACTGGTATGTTGCCGGACACTCCATGGGCGGGGCGATGGCTTCCCAATTTGCCTCTGAGCATCCGGACCAGGTAGAGGGCCTGATTCTGCTGGGAGCATACCTCTATGGTGACTATCCTGCGGAAAACACGTTGACGGTTTACGGCTCTCTGAATCAGAGTGTGGAAGACCACATCCAGTATACGGAAAATATTGTAGAGATTGAAGGCGGCAATCACGCCCAGTTTGGCAACTATGGCCCCCAGAAAGGGGATCTGCCTGCTACGATCTCTTCGGAGGAGCAGCAAGCCCAGACAGTAGAAGCCATCGAATCGTTTCTTGAGGAAATGGGGGAAAAAGGCTGATTCCACACGGCATGCCGGGAAAACGGGCGAAAGTGGCAGTTTCTCTTGGTAGATTTTTGGCGCTTAACCTTGTATACTAAATCCAGAAATTATCTGCCAGGAGGAAACGACCATGAGTTTGGGAAGCAGTTTGTACCATGCCCGGAAAAAAAGCGGACTGACTCAGGAAAACGTGGCGGAAAAACTGGGGGTCAGCCGTCAGACCATCTCCAAATGGGAGACCAACGAGACATTGCCGGATATCCGCCAGTCCAAGGGACTGGCAATGCTGTACCATATGACGCTGGATGAACTGATTGAGTACGATTTTGACGAGCAGCAGGCCCAGCAGATGATCGAAAGTGTCAGCGACGAAGCCCAGTCCCGGATTGACTGGAACAAGGTATGGAGCAAGAAATATCCGGTGCTGGCATCCTATCATAATACCGTGCGGATCAGCGACTACGCCCCCACGCTGCGGGAGATGCTTACCCAGCTGCGGGTGGAATATGGCTATAACAATACCGATGCGCTGCTGGTTCTGAAGGATATTCTGGCCCGGGTGTGGAAGGGGCAGGTGTGAAATCCGGCCTTCCCCGGGGAAGAAGTAACGGAAAAGTGTTTTTTGAGGAAACAAAGCCCTCTGTGCTGGATACTGCACAGAGGGCTGCCTTTTTGGTGGATTATGCCTGAGCGAGGCGGTAGTCAATGGTTTTCGGTGGGGTGAGGGTTTGACGCATCTGCTGGGTCAGGGCTTCCAGGTCTGCCCCTTCCTGATTCCGGGCAGCTTTCATGGCCTGGTGCCGGAACCAGATTTCGCACAGCTGGTTTTCTCCTTCCCGGATGACTGCGAAGGTGTGCCGGTAGACCTGCTCCAGAAAATCCTCCTGCCCCAGTTCCAGGGCTGCGGCGCTGGCCAGGATCATCACCCGCTCATCCTGGGAAACGCTTTCCGGAAGGGAAGTATAAAGCTCCCACATTTCCTGGAATCGTCCCGCTTTTTGCAGCATGGCAAAATACTCCCGGGTGACGGGTACGGTGTTTTCTTCTTCCAGGCGGAAGGCTTCGCCCATGGCTGCAAGGGCGGCCTGCTCCTGACCATCCCGCTCCAGGGCAAGGGCCAGGCACCGCAGGGCAATGACCGTGGGCTGAATTTCGTTGGCCATTTCCCACAGAGTCCGGGCAGCCTGGTCATTTTCGTTCTCGAATTCCAGCACACCCAGATAGATCAGTCCGGCGGGATTTTGCGGGTCCTGCTCAATGGCTTTCTGCAAGAGAGCCCGCCAGGCTGGGTCCGCCATCCAGGAGCGGGGCAGCTGTCCTGGCAGGATGGGTGGAAGCTTTTTGCCTTCCAGCAAGGCAAGCCAAGGTTCTTCTTCCTTGGTCCCTTCCCGCTCAAACGTCAGCTGGGCAGGAATCCCAGGTTCCCGGCAGATTTCCCGGCGCATGGCTTCCAAAGCGCCCCAGCCATGGCCTTTGTGCAAAAGAGTGCCGCAGGGCACGTCTGCCATGGCAGCATAGTCCTGGTGAAGCGCCTGAATCACCTGGGGCGGCAGGACCTGATCTGCCAGATGCTGAATTTTGGCGCAGGATTCCTGCCAGATGCCATCCCGAAGGGCACTGGCATCGAAGCTGCCAAAGGCCTGGGTAAAGGAAATTTCCCTGTGGGCCGGTAAATCAGCGCCGTGGGACTGGGTGGGAGTCAATCCGGCCTGAATCTCCACATAGGCGCCTTTTCCCGGCTCAGCCAGATGATCCTGCCAGTTTCGGCCGCCGGAGTGCTGGCCCCAGCAGAACATCTTTCGGGTTTTCAGGGGCTGGGTGGAGCGTTCCAGGAAGGAAACGCCCTGGGGATACACGGATGCTTCCCAGGGACTGGGGTCGTCGCTGGTGTTCTGGAAGAAGTATTCGCTGGTATAGTCGAAGGCTTCCGGATAGGAGATATCCACGCCGGGCATCCTGGAAAGTGTGGGCATTATGCCATGGCCATATCCATGGGGCTGACCCTCTTTGACCAGGGATTTGGGGTCGATGTAGATGATGTTTTCGCTTCCTGAGAAAATCCGCGCTCCCTGCTCCGGAACGGCAGTGTTGGTCCACCAGTACAGGGGCTGGGCCTGTTTGCCGTCGTTGATGATCCGGACATGGGCATACAGGAAGGAAGACCCCTCCGGCAGGTGAAAATCAATCTGCCAGAACAGTCCTGTGGTTCGCACATAGTCGTACATCCGCAGGAAGGTTTCCCCGTTTGCCTGACATTTTGCAAAGTAAACATCGTCGCAAGTATGGTAAGCATGCCCCAGCTGCCCCACGTTCCATTCTACACCGCCGGAAAACCAGGCATTGCGGATGGCCAGGTTTGCAGGTTGGAACACCGGATTTTTGAACAGCAATTCCTGGCCGTGCTCCTTGCTGTAAAGGGAATACAGCCGTCCGCCGAACTGGGGAAGAAACACAGCCCGCAGCTTGTCATTTTCCATGACGATAGCAGGATATTGCCGCATGCTGCGCTGCCGGGTGTAGCGGTCCTGCATCCCATAGGGAAGCACCCGGAATCCTCCATGTTTTCCCAGACCGTCCAGTTCCTGCTGGGACAGGGTACCGTTGCTGGCAATGTCCAGGTCGTGCTGCCTGGAGCGGAACATGGGCAGGGGATTTTCCTCCGGCAGCGGCGCTCCCGGTATTTCCAATAGGGAAGGGGTAATCTCCATTTTCCAATCCTCCTGAAGGTAACATAGGATTATCATACTCCAAAACCGAAAAAACGCAATGACAAATATGCGCAAAAAACGCCCCTTGCGCAACAGGCCGTCCGGTACTATAATGGTGAAAAATCACAATAGGAGAATGATGATGGCAAAAAAACGGATTGCGGTGGTTCCGCTGTGGGATGAAGAAAAAAACAGCATCTGGATGCTCCCCAATTATCTGGACAGCATCCGGGAATCCGGCGGTGTTGGGCTGGTTCTGCCCCTGCATGTGCAGCCGGAAGACGCGGCTCAAATTCTGGACATGTGCGATGGCCTGCTGATTACCGGCGGGCATGACGTTTCCCCGTCTATGTATGGGGAAGAGAAGAAGGATACCTGCGGCGTTCTGTGCCCGGAGCGGGATGTGCTGGAGCAGGCGCTGTATCGCCGGGCTGTGGAGCAGGACAAGGCAGTGCTGGGCATCTGCCGGGGTATTCAGACGGTGAATGTGCTGGAAGGCGGCACGCTGTATCAGGACTTGCCCACGGAAGTCCCCGACAATGTGGGCCACCACGGAAAGCCGCCCTATGACCAGGTGGTGCATGAAGTGACCTTGACGTCAGAACTGCGCCGACTGCTGGGAATGGATCGCCTGGGGGTCAACAGCTACCATCACCAGGCAATCAAGAAACTGGGAGAAAATCTGGAAGTAATGGCCCGGTCCGAGGACGGACTGGTGGAAGCGGTTCGGCATAAGCACCGGCGCTTCATCTGGGCGGTTCAGTGGCACCCGGAATTCAGTTTTTGGTCAGATGCCAACAGCCGGAAGATCTTCCAGGCATTTGTGGACAACTGCTGAAGAAAGACCTGGGAAAAATAAATATGCAGCGCCGGAAAGGAAAAATTTCCGGCGCTGCATTGCGTTTTATTGGAATGGTGTTGGGGGTTAAGGTTGAATGTCGATTTTCTCCACGGACAGGGAAGCGCCGTCCACCGTGAGGATCGCCAGGGTGATTTCCTGGTCGAAGCGCCGCTTGCCGCAGCTGCCGGGATTCAGCCAGAGCCTGCCCTCCAGTTCCTGGGCAAAATACTTGTGGGAGTGACCGAAGATGACCGCCTGGATGCCGGTCAGATCACCCGGTACCTGCTTTTTGTTGTGTACCAGGAAAAACCGGCACTGCTCGATCTGGAAAGTCAGGGTGATGGGAAGGTGCTCTGCCCATTCTTTATCGTTGTTGCCCCGCACCACATAGACCGGGGCGATTTTCTCCAGCTGCTCCAGGATTTCCGGCTTGTTGATATCGCCGCCGTGGATAATGGCATCACAGCCGGACAGGGCGGAAAGCACCTCCGGCCGGAGCAGACCGTGTGTATCGGACAGAACGCCAATTCGTTTCGCCATGGTTTTCCTCCCTTAACCGCAGACAATGGCCACTTTGATTACCCCATCTTGTTTGTTTTCAAACAGTTGGTAAGCTGCGGCAATGTCTTTCAGAGGGTAGGTGTGGGTGATAAGAGGGGTGGTGTCCAGTTTTCCCTGAGCAATGAGCTGGAGCGTGTCCTGACAGTTGCAGCCGTCCACACCGCCGGTTTTGAAGGTCAGGTTCTTGCCGTACATATCCGGCAGGGGCAGAACCTGGGGGCCGTCGTAGAGGGCTACCACTGTAACGATGGCGTTTGGGCGGGCGCACTGCCAGGCCATGGAAAAGCTTTCGTCGCTGCCTGCCACTTCCAGCACCACGTCCGCTCCACCGTGGTCACTGTGAGCCAGTACAAAGTCCCGGAGGCCTTCCGGCGGGGCGGTGAGTACTCCGGGGTAGTGCCGGCGAACAAAGGCCAGGCGGCTGGCATCCGCGTCACAGACGATGATCCGTTTGGGGCTGTGAAGCTGTACACACTGGAGCGTGCACAGACCGGTGGGCCCGGCGCCGATAATCAGTACCGTGTCCTCAGACTGAATTTCGGAAATCTGGGCTGCCCAGTAGCCGGTGGCCAGCACATCTCCCACCAGCAGCGCCTGCAAATCGGTAACGGAATCGGGAATTTTGTTCAGTCCCTGATCGGCATAGAGTACCCGGACAAATTCCGCCTGCCCGCCGTCAATCCGGCAGCCCAGTGCCCAGCCGCCGTTGGGGTCGGTGCAGTTGTTCACCCAGCCGTGACGGCAGAAGAAGCATTCTCCGCAGAAGGTTTCCACATTTACCGTCACCCGGTCGCCGGGTTTGACGGTGGTAACGGCGGAGCCTACCTGCTCCACAATGCCCACCATTTCGTGACCCACGGTAATTCCCGGCACTGCCCGGGGGACGCTGCCGTGCTTGATGTGCAGATCGCTGGTACAGATGCTGGCCAGGGTCACTTTTACAATGGCATCCCGGTCATCCTGCAGGGTAGGCTTAGGTTTTTCCAGAAGTTCAAAGGTTCCGTTACTTACATAAGTATAAGCCAGCATAGGGGTTTCCTCGATTCTATCGTAGTTTTGGCGTGGTTACGTCCTGGGTTTGCGAAATGTCTTCCAGCCCAGCCAGCAAAAGAAAAGCATCAGGAGTATGCCAAGCCCGCCGGCGCCGGGGGAATCATCCGTCTGTCCAATATAAAGACCCACGGTTAAAAAGAACAATCCAATGAGCACCAAAATCGAAGTCAAGATCCATCGCTTCATTGACACCAGTCCTCCCGACAATGGCAAAATGGATTATCAAAGTCTAAGCCCAATATACCATGGAGCTGCAGCATTTGCAAGATACTTGCGGCGATGGGCAGAGCGCAGTATAATGGAAAGCAACACAGAAAAACCGGAAAAGACCCGAACACAAAGGAGAAATGACCATGTTTGAAAACAAAGTTGTCGTCATTACCGGCGGCGCAAAAGGCATTGGCAAAGCCATCGCCCAGCAGTTCCAGGAAGCCGGTGCCCGGGTATGCACCATCGACCTGCTGCCGGGAGGCTATTACACAGGAGACCTGGGGGATAAGACCGTGCTGGAGGACTTTGCCCGTAAGGTGATTGCGGACTACGGCCATGTGGATTACCTCATCAACAATGCGCTGCCCCTGATGAAAGGCATTGATACTTGCAGCTATGAGGAATTTAACTATGCGCTCCGGGTGGGGGTCAGCGCGCCGTTTTACCTGAGTAAGCTGTTTGCACCCTACTTTGCCCCCGGGGCGGCCATTGTCAATATTTCTTCTTCCCGGGACCGGATGAGCCAGCCCCAAACGGAGAGTTATACCGCAGCCAAAGGCGGCATCAGCGCCCTGACCCATGGCCTGGCGGTAAGCCTGGCAGGGAAGGTGCGGGTCAATTCCATTTCCCCCGGCTGGATTGATACGGATTACACCATCTATGAAGGCCCGGATGCCAGCCAGCACCCGGCAGGACGGGTGGGAAATCCTCTGGACATTGCCAATATGGTGCTCTACCTCTGCTCGGACAAGGCAGGATTTATCACCGGCGAGAATATCTGCATCGATGGCGGCATGACCCGGCAGATGATTTATCACAACGATTTCGGCTGGACGCTGGAAGAGCAGGCGTGATTGCCGGGAATCTCTGGGCGAAGCAGCTGGAACAACTGCTGATAGTCCTGGGCAAAGACGCTGCCTTTGCGCCAGAGGAAGGTGATGTCGTTGCGCTCCTGCATGTCCTGCAGATGCAGCGCCCGCAGCCGTCCCTGGGCCAGATCCTGGGCAACTGCGCACCGATAAAGAAATCCAATGCCGCAGCCCATCAGTAGCAGCTGCTTCAGAACATGCATATCTCCCACTTCCAGCAGTCCCCGAAAATCCGATAGATCCAGGTTGCTGCGGTTGAGACTGCGGGTGATGATTTCCCGGTTACCGGAGCCGGGCTCCCGGATAATCAGGGGGTGGCCCAGCAGGTCGGCAAGGCATTTGGGCTCACCCTCCAGCGGATAGTCCGCTGCGCACACCGCCAGATAAGGTTCGCTGCAATAGAGCAGGGTGTCATAATCCCGCTTGCGCACATACCCTTCCACAATGGCAAAATCCAGTTCTCCCCGGTCCAGCTGCTCGCAGAGAGACTGGGTGTTGTTTACCTGAAGAAAAAGATTGGCCTGGGGGTAGGTGCGGTGATACTTCGCCAGCGGCCCCGGCAGCAGGTACATCCCCACCGTCGGGGTGAC
>CALXFP010000015.1 GCA_944387615.1 uncultured Oscillospiraceae bacterium
GGTGCCGGTAAGTCTACACTGATGTCCGTTCTGTTCGGCCTTTACCAGCCGGAAGCGGGAGAAATCAGAAAAAATGGTCAGGTTGTGAAGATCAACAACCCCAACGATGCAACGGCTCTGCATATCGGCATGGTGCACCAGCACTTCAAGCTGGTGGACGTGTTTACCGTGCTGGACAACATTATTCTGGGAGCGGAGGACACCAAAATGGGTTTCCTCCAGCGCAGTGTTGCCCGGAAAAAGGTGCAGGAGCTGTCGGAAAAGTATAAGCTGTATGTGGACCTGGATGCCAAGGTGGAGGATATCACCGTGGGCATGCAGCAGCGTACGGAAATTCTGAAAATGCTCTACCGGGACAACGAGATCCTGATTTTTGACGAGCCTACCGCCGTTCTGACGCCTCAGGAGATCGACGAGCTGATGGAGATTATGCGCGGCTTTGCCAAAGAAGGCAAGTCCATCCTATTCATCACCCACAAGCTCAACGAGATTATGGCGGTGGCGGACCGGTGTACCGTTCTGCGTAAGGGCAAATATATTGGTACCGTCAACATCAAGGACACCAACAAGCAGGAACTGTCCAACATGATGGTGGGCCGTCCCGTGCAGCTGCAGGTGCAGAAGGACGAGGCCAAGCCCGGTGACGTGATTCTGGACGTGAAGGGTCTGACGGTGCACTCCAAAACCAGCAAGAAAAACGCCGTGCACGACGTTTCCTTCCAGGTACATGCCGGAGAAATTGTCTGTATCGCCGGTATTGATGGCAACGGTCAGACAGAACTGGTGTATGGCCTGACGGGCCTGGAAAAGCCTTCGGCAGGACATATTACCCTCTGCGGCCATGATATCTCCAAAGCCAGCATTCACAAGCGCAGCCAGACCGGCCTGAGCCATATCCCCGAGGACCGGCACAAGCACGGACTGGTGCTGGATGATACCCTGGAAAACAACCTGGTGCTCCAGTCATTCCAGGAGCCTCGGTTCCAGAAATTCGGCTTCATCAAGCGCGACGCAGTGCGCGCCTACGCTGAGAAGATCATCGGACAGTATGACGTCCGCAGCGGTCAGGGCCCGGTGACCATCACCCGGAGCATGTCCGGCGGCAACCAGCAGAAAGCCATCATCGGTCGGGAAATCGACCGGGGATGCCCCCTGCTGATTGCGGTGCAGCCTACCCGCGGCCTGGACGTCGGTGCCATTGAGTATATCCATGCACAGCTGGTTGCCCAGCGGGACGCCGGTAAGGCGGTGCTGCTGGTATCTCTGGAACTGGACGAAGTGATGAATGTGGCGGACCGGATTCTGGTGATGTATGAAGGAGAAATTGTGGGAGAGCTGAACCCCAAGACCACCACTGTCCAGGAACTGGGCCTGTATATGTCCGGTGCCAAGCGCAGCGGGAAGGGAGGAGCACAGGCATGAAAGAAACCTTGCTGACCATTTATGAAAAAGACGCTACCAAGAAAGTGCTGGCATCCCTGATTTCCATTCTGGTTGGCCTGTTCGTAGGTACCATTGTGGTTGTGGTGGTGGGTCTGACCAAGGACACCATCACCGGCAAGGGAATCTGGGACGGTGTGCGGCTGATTTTTGCCGGTATCCTGTCCACGGGCCGGGATGCTGCCGGTAACCTGACCTGGGGCTATAACGCTCAGTCTCTGGGCAATATGCTCTTCCGGGCAACGCCCCTGGTGATGACGGGCCTTTCCGTGGCTGTGGCGTATAAGACGGGCCTGTTCAACATCGGCGCTCCCGGACAGTATCTGATGGGTACCATGGCGTCGCTGATGATTGCCCTGGGCATCCCCTCTGAAACGGTTCCCGCAGGGCTGATTTGGGTGCTGGCGTTCCTGGGCGGCTGCCTGGCAGGTGCCCTGTGGGGCTGCATCCCCGGCGCACTGAAAGCATTCCTGAACATCAACGAGGTTCTGGCCTGCATCATGACCAACTGGCTGGCAGCCAACCTGGTTACCTGGGCCTTCGACATCAGCAATTTCAAGAACGTGGTGGAGAACACCAAGGCTGGTTATATTTACAAGACCACCTTCAATGGCGTGGCAACCCCCAAGCTGGGACTGGATAAGATCTTCCCCGGCTCCCAGGTCAACGGCGGCATTCTCATCGCCATTGTCATTGCCATCGCCATGTATATCCTCATTAACAAAACCACCCTGGGCTACCAGCTGAAGGCCTGCGGCTCCAACCGCCATGCTGCCCGGTATGCCGGTATCAATGACAAGCGCAACATTGTGCTGTCCATGGCCATTGCCGGTGCTCTGTCTGCCGGCGGCGCCGCATTGTACTGGCTGTCCGGTAATACGGAGTTCTACTGGTCTACCTATCAGTCCCTGCCGGCCACCGGCTTCAACGGCATTCCTGTGGCCCTGCTGGCAGTGAGCAACCCCATCGGTGTCATCTTCACCGCAATCTTCATGGCCATGCTGGACATTGTGGGCCAGCAGCTGACGGGCTACACCGCTTACAACGAGTATATCACCGACGTGATTATTGCGGTGATTGTCTACCTCAGCGCTTTCTCTCTGCTGATCCGGATGATGCTCACCGGCAAGCAGAAAGCCGGTGCGGTGAATGCCAACGCCGAGCCCAAGGATGACCAGTCGGATAAGCCGCAGAAAGGAGGCCAGGAAGCATGACGTTTCTTATTCAGCAGACTCTGCTTTACGCAGTACCGTTGATGATTGTGGCGCTGGCCGGCGTGTTTGCCGAACGCAGCGGTATCATCAACCTGGCGCTGGAAGGTATTATGATCTTCGGCGCGTTTATCGGCGTGCTGTTTGTCCACAGCATGCAGGAGTTTTCCGTCTTTACCAACGCTGCCCGATCCGGTGACTGGCTGACCTTGCAGGGACTGGAACTGATGGCCATGGCGGCAGCAGCCCTGATGGGTGCGGTGTTCTCCCTGCTGTTGAGCTTTGCCTCCATCAACCTGCGTGCAGACCAGACCATCGGCGGCACCGCTCTGAACCTGATGGCTCCGGCACTGGTGCTGTTCCTGATCCGGATTCTGGTGAACCAGAATACCCTGATGATGTCCACCGGTGACGCTGCTTCCTGGTTCATGATTAAGAAGTCCACCTTCGGTCTGAAAAAATCCGCGGATATCGGCTTCCTGGGAGAGACCTTCCTGAACAAGGTCTACCTGGCAACCTATGTCTGCATCCTGATTTTCATCATCTTGTCCATTGTGCTTTACAAGACCCGGTTTGGTCTGCGGCTGCGCTCCTGCGGTGAAAATCCTCAGGCAGCGGACAGCCTGGGCATCAATGTTTACAAGATGCGCTATGCCGGTACCACCATTTCCGGCGCCCTGGCTGGCATGGGCGGCTTCGTCTACGCCCTGACCACTGCCAACTGCACTGCCAATGGCGATGTGGCAGGCTTTGGCTTCCTGGCATTGGCGGTTATGATCTTCGGCAACTGGAAGCCGCTGAACATTGCCGGTGCCTCCTTGCTCTTTGGCCTGTTCAAGTGCATTGCCGCAGCCTACAGCTCTATTGATATCAATGGTGACGGCGTGTACCTGCTGGCGGAGCTGGGCATCAGCTCCCACCTGTACCGGATGCTGCCTTACCTGGTTACCCTGGCGGTGCTGGCCTTCACTTCCAAGAAGTCCCGGGCCCCCAAGGCCGAGGGTATTCCCTACGACAAGGGAAGCCGCTGACACTCTTTCAAACTGCTCTCTGCAAAAGCGGAGAGCAGTTTTTTGCATATTCCTCTCAAACGTGGCATAGAGTGTCCCAGGTGAGGAGGGATGGCATGGAGCAGGAGCATTTGCCACATAAATTGCAGCTGGTGGAGCGGCAGCAGCTGACCATGACCGGCGTGGCGGAGGTTATCAGCTTTGATGATGCAACCGTGGTGCTGCAAACATCTCTGGGAACACTGGTGGTTCAGGGGCAGGAGTTGCAGCTGAAGAATCTCTCGCTGGAGGGCGGACAGGTATCCGTATCGGGCACGGTCAGCGCGCTGATTTACGAAGAGCCCAGACAGGGCGGCGGCTGGCGGAGGCTGTTCCGGTGAGTCCCCAGACTGCGGCATATCGCCTGGTGGTGAGCCTGCTTCTGGGCGGGATGCTGGGACTGGGATACGGGTTTTTACGGCCGCTGGGCCGCAAAAGTCAGACCCTGAGAGATCTTCTGTTTCTGCTGATGTGCGCCTGGGCATGTCTGTATCTGGGATTTGGGGTCTGCCGGGGGGATTTGCGGCTGGGCTATCTGCTGGGACTGATGCTGGGGACCATTGCCTGGGAAGCCACGGCAGGGCATCTGCTGCGGCCTATTTTTGCCATATTTTGGAAGGGCTTGGGCAAACTGGCGGCGGCCTTTGCCCTGCCTTTGAAAAAAATTCTGAAATTTACAAAAATTTTGTTTGCATCTGGGGAAAAATGGGTTACAATAATGTGGAATCACTATCGGCAGCGCAGGCCAGACCCCGGAGGTAAAAAACATGGCAGAAAAAGCAAAGCAAAAGAAAATCCTGAAATTGCAGATTCGCCCCACGGTGCCGGTGCTGAAGGTTCTGGTGGTTGTACTTATTCTGTGTTCTACGGCAGCCCTGACGGCGCTGTGGTGGGTTCACGGAAGCTTTCGGGCCGAAACGGACAAGCTTCGCAGCGAGGCCGCCACACTGGAGTACGCCAACGAAGTGCTGGAAGAAAAAACCGGACGACTGGACTCTCTTCAGAGCATCCAGGAAATCGCGGAGGAAGAACTGGGCCTGATTGATTCGCGTACCGTTGTGATCAAACCCCAATCGTAATTCAGGCAACCTGATTGCCTTAACATATGGAGGAAGCAGAGCATTTATGGAGTTAACTGTAGGAGCCGTTTTAGAGGGAAAGGTCAAATCCATCACCAACTTTGGTGCATTCGTCACGCTGCCGGAAAACAAAACCGGCATGGTACATATCTCTGAGGTTGCCAATGCCTATGTCAGCGATATCCGCCAGCACCTGACCGAAGGCCAGGATGTGAAGGTCATGGTCATCGGCAATGAAAACGGCAAAATCAACCTGTCGATCAAGCGTCTGGAGCCCAAGCCTCAGCGCGACGGCGGACGTCCCAATTTCCGCAATGGCCCCCGCCGGGAGGGCAGCAGCTTCCAGAATCGGGAGCAGAGCCAGAATCGTCCTCCGGTGCAGCCCGCACCGCCCAAGACTGCGGACCAGATCTTTGAGGAAAAGCTGAAGGCGTTTATGACCGAATCCGACAGCAAACTCTCTGCCATCCGTGCGTATTCCGAGAACCGGGGCAGAAGCAGAAGAAGAGGCTGATCGCTTCCTGAATTTCCGGAGGCGAAGAATATGTCAACGGTTCTGATTACCGGAGGTTCCCGGGGAATCGGTGCGGCAGCGGTGGAGCTGTTTGCCGCCCAGGGTCACCGGGTATTCTTCCTGTATGAAAAGCAGCACGATGCTGCCAAAACCCTGGCGGAGAAAACCGGTGCCACCGCCATCTGCTGCGATGTGGCGGATGGACAGGCGGTGCGCCGGGCCTTTGACCAGGTGGGGGATGTGGATGTGCTGATCTGCAACGCCGGGATTATGCACTTCGGGCTGATGTCCATGGTGGAAGAGGAAGTTTGGGATCGGCTTTTTGCGGTGAATGTCAAGGGGATTTACCACTGCGTCAACGCTGCCATGCCCGGATTTCTGAAAAAGCACAGCGGCTGCATCATCACCGTCTCTTCTATGTGGGGACAGGTAGGCGCTTCCTGCGAGGCGGCCTATTCTGCCACCAAGGGTGCAGTCATCGCCCTGACCAAGGCCCTGGCCAAGGAACTGGGCCCCAGCGGCATCCGGGTCAATTGTGTGGCGCCGGGTGTTATCCTGACGGATATGTGCGCCGGGGTGGACCCTCAGGTTCTGGAGGAAATGGCCCAGGAGACCCCCATTGGCCGCAACGGAACCCCCATGGATGTGGCTCAGGTCATGTCCAGCTTAGCCCAGGCGGAGTTTGTCACCGGTCAGGTGGTAGGGGTCAGCGGCGGATTTGTTATGTAACCATGCCCAAAGAGAAAAGGAGCGTTCCAAATGAGAAAAATTTCCATTGCCTGCGATCACGGTGCTTTGACGCTGAAAGCAGTTGTGAAGGAACATTTGCAGAAGAAAGGATATGAAGTAGCAGACTTCGGCACCTACAGCGCCGACAGCTGCGATTATCCGGACTATGCTGCTGCCGCTGCCAGAGCGGTGGCCAGTGGGGAATGTGAGAAGGGAATTGTGCTGTGCACCACCGGAATCGGCGTGTCCATTTCCGCCAATAAGATTCCCGGAATCCGCTGCGCCCTGCTCAGTGATCCCTGGTCTGCCAGAATGACCCGGCTGCACAACGATACCAACATGATGGCCATGGGTGCCGGCGTGGTGGGACAGAACCTGGCACTGGAAATCGTGGATACCTGGCTGGAAACGGAATTTTCCGGCGAGGAGCGCCACCAGCGGCGGATTGATAAGCTGATGGCTCTGGAAGAGCGAAAGTAAATACAAATCTTCTCCTTTTGAATGGAAATTTCCCGGGAAAAGGAGAAGTTTTTTTGCTTTTTTCCGATATCCAAAGGAAATCTTAAGGTTTTTGCCAGGGGTTCGACTTGTTTTTTCGGAGGAAACAGAGTACAATGGTAAAATCGACTTAAGAAAGGAGTCGCTGGATGCAGACCAAAGACAATGCGGTTGCCGGCTATGCCCAGCAGATTTTATCCCAGGTACGCAAAGCGGTGGTGGGAAAAGATACGGTGCTGCTGTGGGTACTGGCGGCAATTTTGGCAAGAGGACATATTCTTTTGGAAGATATTCCCGGGGTCGGCAAGACCACCATGGCCTTGGCCTTTTCCCGGGTGTTGGATCTGGAGTACAACCGGGTGCAGTTTACCCCGGACGTGCTGCCTTCGGACGTGACGGGATACTCCATCCCCGACCCCCAGGGGCAGGGCATGCGCTATCAGAAAGGCGCTGTGCTGTGCAACCTGTTTCTGGCGGACGAGCTGAACCGGGCGACATCCCGGACCCAATCGGCCCTGCTGGAAGCGATGGAGGAGGGACAGGTGACGGTGGACGGCGTCAGCCACAAGCTGCCCCAGCCCTTTGTGGTCATCGCCACCCAGAACCCCACCGGTGCAGCAGGAACCCAGCTGCTGCCGGATAGCCAGATGGACCGGTTTATGGTGCGGCTGTCTCTGGGCTATCCCAGCCCCAAGGATGAAGCGGCCATGATCCTCAACCGACAGGGAGGAAACCCGCTGCATATGCTCAGCGCCCTGATGACCCGAGAGGATTTGGTGAATATTCAGGATGCGGTGGAGGATACCTTCCTGCATGAGAGCGTGGTCGGATACATTGTTGCCCTGGTAAACGCCACTCGCAGCAGCGAGGATATTTTGCGGGGAGCCAGCCCCCGGGCAACCCTGTCTGTAACTGCCATGTCTAAGGCAGTGGCACGGCTCCGGGGCAGAGATTATGTTACCCCGGCGGATGTGAAGGAAGTATTTGCCCATACGGTAGCCCACCGGCTGATTCTGTCGGCGAAAGCGGAAGCCCAGGGCAAATCCCCGGAGCAGGTGCTTGCCCAGATTGTGGCCGCGGTGCCGGCTCCCAGACTGCGCTGATATGTGGGGACGGCGATTATTTTATCTGGCTGGGGTGGTCAGCTGCCTGGGGTTTTATGTGGCCCATGGAAGCTGGGTAGCCTGTTTGGTGGTTTGGATTGTACTGGGACTGCCTTGGCTGTCTCTGCTGGTGAGTTTACCAGCCATGATCAGCTTTCAGATGCAGGTGGAAGCGCCCCGGGCGATTCCTCTGGGCACCCCGGCGGAAGTCTGGCTCATGGGCAGCAGCCGCTATCCGCTGCCGCCCTTTTCCGGGAAAATCCAACTGATTTCCTGCGTTACCGGGGAGAAAGTGCGCTATCGCCCTTCCCATGGCCTGCCTGTGCAGGTGTGCGGCGGCATCAAAATTGCGGTGCTCCGGCCCCGGGTTTGCGACCATCTGGGGCTGTTTTCCTTCCCCTGCAAGGTCGAGCCGGTACATAACGTGGTGATTCGCCCGGTACCGGTGCCGGTACGGGATCTTCCGGATTTGCAGCGCTACTTGGCCCGCTCCTGGAAGCCCAAGCCCGGCGGCGGTTTTGCGGAAAACCACGAGCTGCGGCTGTACCGTCCGGGAGACAACTTAAACCAAGTCCATTGGAAACTGTCTGCCAAAACCGGAAAACTCACCCTGCGTGAGCCAATGGAGCCTCAAAGAGGGCTGGTTCTGCTGACCATGAACCACCGGGGCACGCCGGAAGAACGAAACCGAAAATTCGGGCGGCTCCTGTGGGTGGGAAACTATCTTTTGGAGCAGCAGGTGTCCTTTGAAATCCGGGCCCTGACCGGCATCGGCGTCCGGTCCTTCGATGTGCGCTGCCAGCAGGATCTGACCCGGGCACTGGATACCCTGCTGTGTGATCCGGAAGCGGTGGAGGGCTCCATCCGGGACCGGTTTTACAGCGCTTCCTGGCACTACCACATAGGAGGGAATGCCGATGAAGCTTGAGCGATGGGTGCGGGCCTTTTTAAGCAGCGCACTGGCGTTTTGCATTTCCTTCGGTTCGGTGGGCTGCCTGGTCAGTGCCTTTGAACTTTCTTTGGCGTCTTATCCGGGACTGGTGCTGACCTGCCTGAGCGCTTCCCTATTGTGCGGCCTGGTGCTGTCAGGGAAACGGGGCGGCCTTGCGCTGCTGCTTCTGGCAGGTCTGCTGATGGGATATTTGTGGCGCAGAGGGGAAGCGGTGCAGCAGCTGGGACAGCTTTTGTACCGGATATCCTACGTCTATGATCGGGCATACCACTGGGGATATCTGAAGCTGGCGGACTCTGCCTGGGATGCCGGCGTGGCAGATCTTCCCATGGCGGTGCTGGGATGCGGCATTGCCGCATCGGCTGCCTGGGAAATTTGCCGGGGAAAGTCCGGCATGGTGGCCATCTTGCTGGCGGTGCTTCCGCTGTGTGCCTGCCTGGTGGTTACGGACACCACGCCCGATGAAGTGTATCTGTTCCTGCTTCTGCTGGGACTGATTGAACTGGTGCTGACGGCACGGGTGAGAATGCACAGCTGCGTCCAGGGATGCAGGCTGCTGTTTATGACCCTTGTGCCTACGGTGGCGGCTCTGGGGCTGCTGTTTTGGATGATCCCCCAGGCTGGATACGTCAGCCATGCGGAGCAAATCCGCAACACCTTGCTGCAATATGTCCGTAAAGCACCGGATGCGGCTGGCTCTCTTCCCGAGACGCTGCAGCAAACCGTCCAAAGCCAGGAACCGGAAAGCGTGAATCTGGCCTCCCTGGGCAGCCGTACCCCATCTTCCGCTGCGGTGATGAAGGTAACGGCGGATACTGGGGGAACATTGTACTTACGGGGCCGGGATTATGATGTTTACGACGGTACAGGGTGGGAAACCACCCTCCACCGGACGGAAAAATTTACAGCGCCGGAACAAAACCTGGGATATGTGACCGTGGAAACCGTATCACCCTTCCGGCAGATTTACCTGCCCTACTACCCGGAGGAAAATTTGTCCCTGGTAGGGGGCAGACTGGAAAATACCGGACTGTATCAGAGCTACACCTGCACCCGGATGGGATTTGCTCAGGATTTGCCGGTACTGCTGTCCGCAGCGGAAACTACCCGGGGGTCATATAATGAGGAACTCTATCTGGAACTACCGGAGCAAACCCGGGAGCGGGCCCGGGCAATTCTTTCGCAGCTGTCGTTGTCGGGGCAGACTGTGACGGACAGAGCCCAGGAAATTGCCGATTATGTCCGCAGCAGCGCCCGGTATGATTTGCAGACCCAACGGATGCCGGAGGGGGAAGAAGACTTCGCCCTGTGGTTTCTGGAGCAGGCAGATCGGGGCTACTGCGTCCATTTTGCCACGGCAGCGGTGGTGATGCTGCGGACGGCGGGGATTGAAGCCCGGTATGTCAGCGGCTATATGGTTCGGGCCGGGGCAGGGGAAACGGTAATGGTCACCGGAGAACATGCCCACGCCTGGGCAGAATATTATGAACCGGCGCTGGGACTTTGGCTGGTGCTGGAAGCCACACCGTCTGCAGGAGAGGAAACTCCGGCGCAGGCCGTCCCGGAAATGACCACAATGCCGATGGAACCCCCGTCATCCCAAGCGGGAACACAGACCACTCCCCAGCAGCCGGAGCAGTCGGATCAGACAAAACCGGAACCGCCGGTCAGCAGAAAGTGGATGGCGCTGTTCTGGGTGATTCCTGTCCTGGCTGGGGCAGCAGCAGTTGTCCAGGGACAGCGGGTACTCCGTTTGACACAGCGGCGCAGAGGGCAAAAAAATGGCCCCGCCAATGCCCAGGCTCTGGCCCGATGGCGGGAGGCGGTGCTGCTGGCAAAGCTGCTGAAACAGCCTGTGCCGGAGGGGCTGGAGGTTTTGGCCCAGAAGGCCAAGTTCAGCCAGCATACCTTAACGGCGGAAGAACTGCTTGCCTTTGAATCCTATCTGCGTGGCGCCCGCCGGAAACTGGCCCGACAGCCCTGGTATCGCAGATTGGTGTATCAGTATGGGTATGCCCTCTTCTGAGGGCACCCAAGGAAAAGGAGAAAACCATGGAAGAAAAATTCATTTGCGCATGGACTCAGGCCCGGCAGGCGGCGCATGCCCTGGGCATCCGGATGCGCCCGGTGGCCGGGGAGGAAATGCTGAAAAATGCCCAGCGGATTTTATCCGGCAATCGCCTCAGCGACGGCTTCAACGAGCTGAAAGCCCAGGGCCGTCTGGAACTGAGCCTGGAAGCCCTGGCAGTGGATAAGCGATTCACCGGGCTGTTTACCGATGAACAGGCCAACGAAGCGCTGATGCGCCTGCTGGAAGCAGGATATGCTTTCCCCGCCGGAAAATAAAAAAAGCGCCCCTTTCGGAGCGAAGAAACATCGAGAAATAAAATAGAAATGACCCTTGACTACTGCATCTTGCCATCGATACATTTTTGTGTAGTCAAGGGTCATTTCTGTTCACTCTTAGTATCTAACATCATTGGTTAACCTCTCTTTCTACGGATTAGACGATATCTTTCTGATCCAACTTTTTCTCCACAAAAACTTATGACTTCTTCTTCAATCTCTTCAGCGAGATGCTCTTATAAGTGGGATTTCTGATCGAAAGATCGTCTGCATCAGCTTAGATTCCATCCATTTCAATCGACATTTTCTCTTTTTAGATTGCTTTCTCAGAGAATACTGTTTGGCAGCCAATCCATGATAATCAACTTTGGAACATCCGATGAGGAAACCGAAATTGATCATTCAGTTTGTGTGCACATCCGAAGTCATCCTTTGATGATCAATCTGTGGAATCCTTTTGGAAAACCAACTTGATATCCGGCTTTGGCACTGTAAAGAAACCGAAGGGAAAGAGCAAATGTGGTAACTACTTAGGAAACTTCTGTTGAAAATCGAATTTTGGTGACCTCTGAAAACTGATTGTTGACAACCGACTTGGTAATGTTTCTGGGAATGCGGTTTTCAATATGCTCTTGTAACACTTGAAAAATTTACTTCTTTGTCAATTGAAACTCTGGAAAGGAAGCTGTTTAAGAAGGGTACCGTGTATTGGTATCTCTTCTTTGTGCCTATAAGATATCACAGTTTTTTGCCGATTACAAGAGGCAATACTATACAAAATACCGAAAAATGGATTGTATAAAACACAGATTTCCGGCGATTCCTCCAAAGGAGCGTTGACATTGCCCGGTGGATTCTGCTATAGTAAAAGCGATGGGCGGCCATTTTGGCCGCCCATTTTTTATTGCTGTTCCAGATAAATCAGCAGCACCGCAATATCCGCCGGGCTGACGCCGGAGATGCGCCCTGCCTGGCCGATGGACATGGGCCGGATGGCACAGAGCTTTTCCTGGGCTTCCAGCCGCAGACCCTTGATGGCCCGGTAGTCCAGATCTTCCGGCAGACGGCGGGATTCTTCTTTCTTGAATTCCGCTACCTGCTTTTCCTGCCGGGCCAGATACCCGGAATACTTGATCTGAATTTCCACCTCTTCGGTAACGGCAGCGGGAAGCTCCGGCCGCTGGGCATCAAAGGGGGCAATGTCGGTGTAGGTTACCTGGGGCCGGCGCAGCAGGTCGGCCAGCCGGGCCGAATTGGCCACCGGCGCAGTTTGCTTTGCTTCCAGCATGGCATTGAGCTCCGGGGAAGCGGGAACACCGCTGCCTTCCAGCCGGGCCACTTCCTGGCGGACCAGGCGATACTTTTCTTCCACTTGTTCCAGCCGCTGCTGGGGAACCAGGCCGATGGCAGCACCGATGTGGGTCAGCCGCTGGTCGGCATTGTCCTGCCGGTGCAGCAGCCGGTATTCCGACCGGCTGGTCATAATCCGGTAAGGCTCTTCCGTACCCTTGGTCACCAGATCGTCAATCAGCGTGCCGATATAGCTGGTATCCCGGGTCAGAATCAGGGGGTCTTTGCCCTGGATTTTCAGGGCGGCATTGATTCCGGCAATCAACCCCTGGACAGCCGCTTCTTCGTAGCCGGAGGTGCCGTTGAACTGTCCGGCGCCGTACAGGCCGGAAACGACTTTGGTTTCCAGGGTGGACAGCAGCTGGGTAGGATCAATGCACTCGTATTCAATGGCATAGGCCGGGCGCATCATTTCCGCATGTTCCAGCCCCGCAATGGTGTGCAGCATGGCAAGCTGGACATCCTCGGGCAGGCTGGAGGACAGGCCCTGGATGTACATCTCCTCGGTGTCCAGACCGCAGGGCTCAATGAACAGCTGATGCCGGGGTTTGTCGGCAAAGCGGACAATTTTCGTCTCAATGCTGGGACAGTACCGGGGGCCCACACCGGAGATGGTGCCGTCGTACATGGGGGAGCGGTGCAGATTCTCCCGGATGATTTCGTGGGTTTTCTCGTTGGTGTAGGTCAGGTAGCACACGGCGGAATTGTTGACCTTGTGCTCCGTCCGGAAGGAGAAAGGCTCCACCTGCTCGTCTCCCGGCTGCAACTCCATTTTGGAAAAATCAATGCTGCGGCGGTTGACCCGAGGGGGCGTACCGGTTTTGAACCGGCGAAGGTTCAGCCCCAGAGCGCGCAGATTGTCCGCCAGTCCCACGCTGGGGTGCATGCCGTCGGGACCGGAGGGAATGACGCTTTCACCGGTGATGATGGTGCTGTCCAGGTAAGTTCCGGTGGCGATGATGACAGCCTTGGCGTCATACTGCGCTCCCAGCAAGGTGCGCAGGCCGGACACTTTCCCGTCCTGGGTGTAAACTTCCACAATCTGGGCCTGCTTCAGTTCCAGATTTTCCTGAAGCTCCAGAACGTGTTTCATGTATTGCTGATACCGGCGGCGGTCAGCCTGGGCCCGGAGAGAATGGACTGCCGGGCCTTTGCCACGGTTGAGCATCCGGTACTGGATGCAGCTGTGGTCAGCGGCTATGCCCATTTCGCCCCCTAGGGCGTCCAATTCCCGCACCAGGTGGCCTTTGCCGGTGCCGCCGATGGCGGGATTGCAGGGCATGTTGCCTACCGCATCCAGATTGATGGTAAACAGAATGGTGTGCAGTCCCAGCCGGGCGGTGGCCAGAGCCGCTTCAATACCGGCATGGCCTGCGCCAATGACGGCAACATCGTAGCTGCCTGCGAAATAGTACATAGGGACCTCTCCTTTCCGCCTGGGTTATTCCTGCTCGGATTCCGTCTTCTTTTCTTCGGCGGGCAGCTGGAAAGGCTTGCAGACCACTTCGCAGCGGTTGATGGGCGTACCCAGAGCGTGGAATTTTTCTTCGTATCCGGTCATAATGCCCACGATGCCGTCCTTGTGCAGATTCCGGGTCAGGTTTTTGACCTCCAGACCGCAGGCGGAGAACTCCTCCACGCTGTACTCAAACAGGGGAGCGTTGTCGGTTTTGAAGTGGATTTCGCCGTTTTCCCGCACCACCCGGCAGTACTTGTCCAGAAAGCTGCGGTGGGTCAGACGGCGTTTGGCATTTTTCTTCCGGGGCCAGGGGTCGGGGAAGTTGATAAACAGCCGGTCGATTTCTCCGGTGGCAAAAATATCCTCAATGGCTGCCACATCCATGTCGATGTAGAATACATTGGTCAGTCCCAGGGACTTGGCCTTTTCCATGGCGACTACCATGGCTTCCCGGCAGCGCTCCACGGCAATCAGCAGCACGTCAGGGTTTGCCTGGGCAGTTTCGGCGGTGAATTTTCCCTTGCCGCAGCCCACTTCCACCCACAGGGCGGTGGCATCGGGTTTCAGACTTTTCCAGGAGCCTTTGCGCAGGGCAGGCTCTTCAATCCGGTAGGCGGCGCATTTGGCCATTCGGGGCTCTAAGTTGCGTATTCTTCTCATTCTCATAGGCAATTCCTCCAATTTCTCAGCTTTTTATTATAACAGAGCCAAGGCCTTCCGTCAAAGAAAATCTATGGTTTTTCCGAAATTTTCTCCAAAAAAACGGTGCTATGGTGCAAAGGGGAGATTTTTTGCCAAACCAATGGAAATTTGGCTATGACCGTGGTATACTAAGGAAAAATTTGCGAGGAGGCCTTGCCATGCAGCGTGAAGCCTTGGAACAGAAGCTTGCCGAACTGCCCCTGTACAGCTACGATTTTCTAAGCCCGGAAGAACTGGAATTTTCCGACCGCATCCGCTGGATCTGCCAGCATGAGTGCCCCATGTACGGAAAAACCTGGGCCTGCCCTCCCGGAGTGGGAGAAGTGGAAAGCTGCAAGGCAAAGTGTCTGTCTTATGACAGCTGCCTGATGATTGCCACGATTACGGAAGTGTCGGATATCAGCAGCATTGAGGAAACTCTGGACACCCGGCCGGAGCATGAAAAGATTACCAACCAGGTTCGCGACGCCATGCGGGAACTGGGGGTCAATCCCTACATCCTGTCTACTCAGGCCTGCGCCATTTGTGAGCGCTGCGCCATTCTGGACGGGATGCCCTGCCGGATGCCGGGAAAGATGCACCCCTGTGTGGAAAGCCACGGCATCAATGTGATTCCCATGCTGGAAAGCCGGGGATTGGATTTCCAATATGGCTCCAATGTGGTGACCTGGATTTCTCTGCTGTTCTTTAACGAGACATAACGCACACCCCTTCGGCTTTGCGCCGAAGGGGTGTTTTTCTCATTGCCGGGCCAACCATGCCAGGGTTTCCGGGGTGTCGGCATCTTGCAGCTGCTTGCCGTCGGTAAGATGCAGAAGCTTGACGGATGCGGGATATTTCTTAGCCAGCACGCCGCCGCCTTTTCCTGCAGGCAGGGTTTTCAGCTCCGGAAAGGCCCACTTGGGGAAGAACACCGGTGCGCCGGGAATTCCGTCAAAGGCCGGGCGCAGAATGCTGTCCGGCTCGTTTTTTGCCCAGAGAGCCAGAGAAGCCACCGTCAACCGCTTCAGCAGCGGCTGATCCCCAGGACAGAACAGGCATCCGTCCACATCCCCCAAGGCTTCCAGCCCCAGGCGCACCGTATCGCTGCGATAGGGGAGGGCGTGCAGCAGAGCCGGAATGTTCAGTTCTCTGCAAAGCTCCATAACCTCCGGATGCCGGGTTACCACCACCCGGCGGGAGAAAATGCCTTCTGTGGCGGCAATGGCCCGACAGATCATGGGCTGTCCCCGAAAGGGAGCCATCAGCTTGTTGCCGCCGAACCGTGTGCCCAGTCCGGACGCCAGGATGACACAGCCGGGATTTCCATAGGGGTGATCCAAATCGACTGCCAGAGCGTCGGAAGCGCCGGAAGTTTCCGGTAAGCCATATCCCAAGGCCTGCAGTTGGGAAAGAAGCTGCTCCCTTTCTCCTTCCTCCCCGCCGGACAGAAGAATCCGCGTTTTACCGCTGCTGCGGAAAGTGTTCCAGATACAGTCTGCGGTTGGCCTGAATACAGGCATCCCGGTAGGTTTCATACTGCCTCAGCCACTCCTTTCCCTGGGGGGTCAGCACACTGCCGCCGCCGTCTTTTCCTCCGGTAAGACGTACCGTAAGGGGAAAGCCCAAGGCGGCTTCGGCGTTTTTCAGTAACTTCAGGGCTTTGGTGTAGGCCATATCCATGGATGCAGCGGCGCTGCGCAGAGAGCCGGTTTCCTCCACAGCCCGCAGCAGGCGGCAAGGACCTTCCCCAAAAAATTTCTTCCCCTGGTCATCCACAAATACAATCCGGGTCACGGCTTCCATAACAGCGGCACACCTTTCTCCTGGGAGTTTTCCGTAAAACAGTATGAAAATTATAACATTGGCTCTTTTCAAAATCAAGATACATGGTATAATGTAAAAAGAAGGAGTATGCACACGAATCGAGTAAGGAGAATTTACCATGATGAACATACGCAACTATGTTCGGGTTCAAAGTCTGGAAGAGGCTTATGAGCTGAACCAGAGCCGGAGAAACCGAATCATCGGCGGAATGCTTTGGATGAAAATGGGCAAGGGCAGCATCCAGACCGCCATTGACCTGTGCGACCTGGGACTGGACACCATTGAAGAAACCGAAGACCAATTTTCCATCGGCGCCATGGTGACCCTGCGGCAGCTGGAACTGCACCCGGGGCTGAATGCGTATACCCAGGGGGCTATGGCAGCTGCGGTTCGGGACATTGTGGGAGTTCAGTTCCGGAATCTGGCCACGGTAGGCGGCAGCATCTGGGGACGGTTTGGTTTTTCCGATGTGCTGACCCAGCTGCTGGCCATGGACAGCTATGTGGAATTGTACAAGGGAGGTCTGGTGAGCCTGGAGGACTTTGCCTCCCGGAAGCATGACAACGACATCCTGGTACGCCTGATTGTGAAGAAAACCCCGGGACAGTTCGTATACCAGGCCATGCGAAACCAGCGCACCGACTTCCCGGTGCTAACCTGCGCCGTTTCCCGGATGGAAGGACAGTACCGGGCGGTGATTGGTGCCCGGCCCAATCGGGCAGTGGTGCTGCGGGATGAGAAGCACTTGCTCGATGGCGGAATCACCCCGGAAAGCGCCGCTGCTTTTGCAGAATTTGTGGCCCAGAACGTGCCTACCGGCAGCAACCTCCGGGGCAGCGCGGCCTATCGTACCCATTTGGCTGGGGTTCTGACCCAGCGGGGCATTCTGGAAGTGGGAGGTAGAAGCTGATGGAAATCAAACTGAATCTCAACGGGCGAACTGTGACAGATCATATTGATGCGGGACTTCTGCTGATCGATTTTCTCCGGGACCACGGCTGTCTCAGCGTTAAGCGGGGCTGTGAAACCTCCAACTGCGGCCTCTGCACCGTGCTGATGGACGGAAAGCCCATTTTGTCCTGCTCCATGCTGGCAGCCCGGGCGGATGGACACAGCATCCAGACATTGGAAGGACTGCAGGAAGAGGCCGCGGACTTTGTGGGATTCATTGCCGACCAAGGCGCAGACCAGTGCGGCTTCTGCAATCCCGGATTTGTGATGAACACCATCGCCCTGCTGCGGGAAATCCCCGACCCCACCGATGACGAAATCCGTGCCTATCTGGCAGGAAACCTGTGCCGCTGCTCCGGCTACGACGGACAGCTGCGGGGCATCCGCAACTATCTGGACAGCCGGAAGGGATAAGGAGGCCAGTATGGAACAAAGACAGTATAAAACCGTAGGCAAGTCCGTCCGGAAGAAGGATTCCATGCAGCTGCTGCTGGGCAAGCCGGTGTACACCCAGGATGTGGTTCCCGATAATGCCCTGGTGGTAAAGATCTTGCGAAGCCCCCACCCCAACGCCATTGTCCGGGAGATCAACACCACCGCTGCCAGGAAGGTTCCGGATGTGGTGGGGATTTATACCTGGGAGGACGTGCCCCAGACCCGGTTTGCTATCGCCGGTCAGACTTACCCGGAGCCCTCTCCCTATGACCGGCTGATTATTGACCGCCATGTGCGCTTTGTGGGAGACGTGGTGGCAATCATCGCCGCAGAGACGGAGCAGGCGGCGGAAAAAGCGAAAAAGCTGATTAAAGTGAAATATGACCTTCTGGAGCCGGTGCTGGACTTCCGCAAGGCCAAAGATAATGCCACTCTGGTCCACCCGGAGGAAGACTGGTTCCCGCCCTGTGAAGTTGGCGGCGACAACAAGCGCAACCTGGTAGCCAGCGGACTGGATGAACATGGAGACGTAGACGGCGTGATGGCAAGCTGCGACATTGTGCTGGACCGCACCTACCACACCAAAGCCTTCAACCAGGCCATGATGGAAACCTTCCGTACTTACACAGATATGGACCGCTATGGACGGCTGCATGTGGTTTCCTCCACCCAGATTGTCTTCCATGCCCGCCGGATTCTGTCCCGGGCGCTGGGCATTCCCAAGAGCAAAATCCGGGTGGAAAAGCCCCGGATCGGCGGCGGCTTCGGCGCCAAGCAGACGGCGGTGTGTGAGGTATATCCTGCCTTCGTCACCCTGAAAACCGGCCGTCCGGCCATGCTGATCTACACCCGGGAGGAATCCCAGATTGCCGGTTCTCCCCGGCATGAAATGGAAATCCGGGTGCGGCTGGGTGCCAGCAAGGATGGCAAAATCCGGGCGCTGGATCTGTACACTCTGTCCAACTCCGGCGCCTACGGCGAGCACGGCCCCACCACCGTGGGCCTGTCCGGACACAAGTCCATCCCGCTGTATACCGGAAGCCTGGAAGCCTTTCGTTTTGGCTATGACGTGGTGTACACCAATTTGCAGGCCGCCGGTGCTTACCGGGGCTACGGTGCCACCCAGGGTATTTTTGCCCTGGAAACCACCGTCAACGAGCTGGCGGAGCAGCTGGGAATGGACCCCACGGTGCTCCGGGACCGGAACATGGTCAAAGAGGGCATGGTTATGCCTGCCTATTATGGAGAAGTTGCCAACGCCTGCGCTCTGGACCGGTGCATGGCCCACTGCCGGGATATGTTCGGCTGGGAGGAAAAGTACCCTGTCCGGGATATGGGCAACGGCAAGGTGCGCTGTGCCGGTGTGGCCATGGCCATGCAGGGTTCCTGCATTTCCAGTCTGGACGTAGGTTCTGCCACGGTCAAGCTCAGTGACGACGGCACCTATAACCTGATTATCGGCGCCGCGGATATGGGCACCGGATGCGATACCATTCTGGCCCAGATGGTTGCCGAATGCATGGACTGCTCGGTGGAGGATGTGGCGGTGTTCGGCGCGGATACCGATGTATCGCCCTATGACTCCGGCTCTTACGCATCTTCTACCACTTACATCACCGGCAAGGCTGTGGAAAAGGCCTGCACCGACCTGAAAAAGCAGATCTGCACCATCGGTGCCCAGATGATGGGGTGTGCGGAGGAAGAAGTGGTCTTTGAAAGCACCCGGGTTCGCCGGGTGAATACCGACCAGACTGTGAGTTTGCAGGATATTTCCTACAAAGCCCAGCTGTTCAATGACCAGGTAGCTCAGGCTACGGCTACCCACACCTCCCCGGTTTCTCCTCCGCCTTACATGGTTGGCATGGTGGAAATCGAGCTGGACAAGCTGACGGGCCTGGTGACCATTCTGGACTTCATGGCTGTGGTGGACTGCGGCATTCCCATCAACCCGGCCCTGGCCCGGATTCAGACCGAGGGTGGTCTGGTTCAGGGTATCGGACATACCCTGATGGAGAATGTGACCTACGATGCCAAGGGCCGTCCCATAGAATCGTCCTTCCTGCAGTACAAGCTGCCCACCCGCCTGGATATGGGCAAACTCCGGGTGGAGTTTGAGCACAGCTACGAGCCCACCGGCCCCTTCGGTGCCAAGTCCATCGGAGAAATTGTCATCAACACCCCGGCTCCGGCCATCGCCCACGCCATTTACCGGGCAACCGGTGTCTGGCACCGGGAACTGCCCATCACCCCGGAAAAGGTTGCCATGACCAAACCGGAATAAGAAAAACCAACCGGGAGCCGTATTCAGACGGCTCCCGGTTTTGGCGTATACCATAGAAAAATCCCTCTGCCAGGGGCAGAGGGATTTTGTGCTTTTTGGGAAATTACTTGCCGGCGTTGGCAACCTGGGCGGCGACTTCAGCAGCGAAATCGTCAACCTTCTTCTCAATGCCTTCGCCCTTGACGTAGTGGACAGCGTCAACAAACTTGACGGAACCGCCCAGCTTCTTGGCAGCGTCGGCAATGTAGCCAGCCACATCGCCCTTGAACAGGTCGCTGCGGACGAACTCCTGCTGCAGCAGGCAGCATTCCTTGTAGAAAGCAGCCATCTTGCCGGCAGCGATCTTTTCCTTCACAGCGGCGGGCTTGGAAGCCATCTTGGGATCGTTGTCCATCAGAGCAACCTGCACAGCCAGCTCCTTGTCCACATCGGCCTGAGGAACCTGGGTCTTGTCCCAGTACTTGGGGCTCATGGCAGCGATCTGCATAGCCACGTTCTTGCCGATCTCGGTCACATCGATGTTGCCTTCCACTGCCAGGTTCACCAGAACACCGTGGGTGCCGCCAGCGTGAACGTAGGCCACATTGGTGTTGTCAGCGAAACGGGCGAAACGGCGGATCTGCATGTTCTCGCCGATGGACATAACCTTCTCCTGCATGATCTCGGTAACGGTCAGCTTGGAGTTGGGGTAGGTGCAGGCCTTCAGAGCCTCCACGTCGGCGGGGTTCTGGGTAGCCACAACCTCAGCCAGGTTCTTCACCAGATCCATGAAAGCATCGGTCTTGGCAGCGAAGTCGGTCTCGGAGTTCACCTCGATGACAACGCCCACACCATTGATCACGGCAGCGTAGGCAACGCCTTCAGCGGCAATGCGGTCAGCCTTCTTGGCAGCCTTGGCCAGGCCCTTTTCCCGGAGCCAGTCCACAGCCTTGTCCATATCGCCGTCGGTAGCCTGCAGGGCCTTCTTGCAGTCCATCATGCCGACATTGGTCATTTCACGGAGCTTCTTTACGTCCTGTGCGGTAAAAGCCATTTTCGTATCCTCCTAAAATGTTATGAATTACTCAGCCTCAGCGGCGGTCTCAACAGCCTCAGCCTCAGCAGCAGCGTCCTCGCCCTGACGGCCTTCGATGGCAGCGTTGGCCATGGTAGCGGCAATCAGACGGATGGCGCGGATAGCGTCGTCGTTGCCGGGGATGACGTAGTCGATCTCATCGGGATCGCAGTTGGTGTCCACGATGGCAACGATGGGGATGTTCAGCTTGCGAGCCTCAGCGATAGCGTTGCGCTCCTTGCGGGGGTCAACGATGAACAGAGCAGCAGGCAGCTTCTTCATTTCCTTCACGCCGCCCAGGTACTTCTCCAGCTTCTCGATCTCGCCCTGGTGCTTGATAACTTCCTTCTTGGGCAGCATAGCGAAGGTGCCGTCCTCTTCCATCTTGCGCAGCTGAGCCAGACGGTCGATACGGGTACGCATGGTGCGGAAGTTGGTCAGCATACCGCCCAGCCAACGGGCGTTGACATAGTAACCGCCGCAGCGGGCAGCTTCTTCCTTGATGGCGTCCTGAGCCTGCTTCTTGGTGCCGACGAACAGGACATAACCGCCGTTGGCAGAGATCTCACGAACAAAGTTGTAAGCCTCTTCCAGCTTCTTTACAGTCTTGGCCAGGTCAATGATGTAGATACCATTGCGCTCTGTGTAGATGTAGGGAGCCATTTTGGGGTTCCAGCGACGGGTCTGGTGACCGAAGTGTACGCCGGCCTCCAGCAGTTGTTTCATAGATACGACAGCCATTTTTAAAATCTCCTTTTGTTTTTCCTCCACCCCGATCATCCCGCGCTGCCCGCCTGAACATCAGGCACAGGGGTGCGCGATCCCCGGGTGTGTGGCAGTAAATGTCATGAGCAGAGCCCATGCCGAATCATTATAGCGGATAAACGCCACAATTGCAAGTAGTATTTCCAAAAAAATTCAAAAAAATACCGGGAGTCCATGACTCCCGGCAGTAGATTGGCCTAACCTCGGTAAGGCTGTACATATCGTTCGTGGCTGAGACTTTGTGGTCGGGCGTAGGCGCCGGAGACAAGCCCCAGCATGGCGAAAATGGTAACCACGGAGGAACCGCCGTAGCTGATCAGGGGCAGGGTCAGACCGATAACGGGCATGACGCCGATGCACATACCGGTGTTGATCATCACCTGGAACATCAGAGCGGAGGCGGCGCCGAAGCAGACCACCCGGCGCATATAGTCCTGGCAGCGTACGCCAACGTAAATGCAGCGGGCAATGATGAGCAGCTCCATCAGCATAATCAGCACGCAGCCCACAAAGCCCAATTCCTCACCCATGGAGGAGAAAATATAGTCCGTATGCTGGGCGAACAGGTTGCCGCCCTGGGTACGGTTGCCGTTGAACAATCCCTGGCCGGTCAGGCCGCCGCCGGTCAGAGACTGCAGGTTAATCTTGGAGTGGTAACGTTCGTTGATGCCCATGGGGTCAATGCTTTCATCGAACAGAATCAGAATACGGTTTCGCTGGTATTCGCCAAGGAACTGCCACAAAATGGGGGCAGCAATGGCAATGGCGCCTCCTGCCGCAGCAAACCACCACAGGCTGACGCCGCCGGCAAAGGTCATGCCGATAAAGATAAACACGAAAATCAGAGACACGCCCATGTCCGAAGAAACCACCAGGTTCAGACCTACCAGCAGCATCAGATGCATGCCCATGTGAATCACAGAGATCGGGTGAGAAATCCGGTTCTGGTGGGAGGACATAACCGACGCCATAATAATAATGTAGGTGATTTTACAGATTTCGGCGGGCTGCACGTTCAACAGGGGCAGCTTCAGCCAGCTGCGGTTACCGGAGTTGTTGTCCGTACCCAGAGGGGTAATCAGCAGCAGAAGCAAAAAACAGTTAAACGCCACCAGGGCCAGCCGGTGCTCTGACAGGAAGTCCAGGTCAATGGATGACACCATGGCATACATCACAACACCCAGGCAGATGGAGACCGTCTGAACGGCCAGATATCGGAAGTTTCCGTCGAATTTGTCGGCTGAGGTAGCGCTGGCAATGGCCACCAGACCAAAGCCTGCCACAATCAGACACAAAATCAGCAGAAACATATCGCCTTTTTTGGAAAAATCCTTCAATTCTTCAATATAATGGCGCACTGCACATGCCCCCTTTCCATACTAACTGCGTATTATATCATCGATAGGGGTAAAAGTAAATAGACGAAATGTAAACGACTTGTGAATGGGGAGAAAATCGGCAATACCCCGAAAGAAACAGAAAAAGCTAAACATTTCTTAAACTTCCCCCTTCTTGACAGCCATAGGCCCTTGCACTATAATAAGCCTATAAAATAGCAAATGGAGGAACAATCAATGAAGAAAACATTGTTTACTGTTACCGTCGTCCTCCTTCTGATTGCCTTTGGTGTCAGCGGCTTTATGGTTGTCAGCTATTACGCCGAAGGTAAACGACAGGAAGAACTGACCAATAACCTTGCCAACATCGTTGCCAATGCCCAGACGGAGACCAAGCCGACCCAGGCTCCTACGGAAGGAACTACCGGCACCGGTCCCACCACCGCACCCACGGAGCCCGGTATGCTGCCTGGTTACAAAGAACTGTATGAAATGAACAATGATGTGGTGGGCTGGCTGAAAATTGAGGGCACCAAGCTGGATTACCCGGTTATGCAGACTCCCGAGGACCCCAACTACTATCTGTACCGGGACTTTGACGGCAAGGACAGCAAGCGCGGTACGGTCTATGCCTGGGGCGAGGCCGATGTCAGCAAGCCCAGCGACAATATTACCCTGTTTGGTCACAACATGGCCGACGGCAGTATGTTCGCTGCCCTGAACGCCTACACCAACAAGCAGGCCTGGGACAATAACAGCCTGATTTTCTTCGATACCCTGACCGAGTACCATACATACAAGATCTTCGCCGTGTTCAAGACCTCCGGCAATGATGGAGAAGGTTTTGCCTATCACCAGTTTACGGATGCAGCCAACGAGCAGGAGTTCAATGATTTCGTGAAGACCTGTAAGGATCTGTCCTTCTACGATACCGGCATTACCCCCAAATATGGCGACAAGATCATTTGTCTGTCCACCTGTGAGTACACGCTGAACAACGGCCGTCTGGTGGTTGCTGCGGTACGGATTACCTGATTTGGAACCTTTCGTTTCTGCCCGCCCGGGATTTTCCCGGGCGGGGTTTCTTTTTGTGTAAAAAGCCCAGGGGAGCCGCCGGGGCAGCAGCGGCGGTGTGTAAAAAAATAACAGTTTTTTTACCGAAAAGCTGCGAATGGTTATTGACATTTTAGGGGGAAAGTGGTATGCTTATTTCGGTACGTAAGTACCGATTAAACATGTGCAGTGAGCCACTTCAACGGCAGCTGCATAAATCCTGTATGGTCCGATCCTCACAAAACGGTAGGTACCCAACAATTACAAGGAGTGTATG
>CALXFP010000016.1 GCA_944387615.1 uncultured Oscillospiraceae bacterium
GGCCAAAGTCTGGGCAACCCATTGGGAATTTCCTGTTCCGGAAAAGTAAAAAATCACGGTGAATCCTCCATTCTTCCGCCGCCATAATTGCAATGCACCATCAGCGGATACTGTTTTTTATATCATAGCAGATCTTCCGCAAATTGCAAACATCCCGTTTCGCCCAAAAGCACAGCTTTCTAAAGAAAGCTGTGCTTTTGACGGCGGAATTATTCCGCTACTGCCACCTCACACCAAGCAATGATGTCTGTGATGGCATCTTTATACTCCAGGAACCAACTGTCCGCTCCCTGGTTAATCACGGCGAAGTCCCCGGCATCCATACGCCTTACTTGATACGACCAGATGCCATCCCTTAAGTTGACTTTATTCAATGTTTCCACACTGGACGGATAGCTCGTCTGAGCAGGATCGCCCTCCCAGCTTCCCTCTGAGAAATATCGATCGGTTTCCTGAGGATGATACCCCTCCGGCCAGAAACTGAAGTAGATCCAGCCACCGGAAACTCCTTTCGGACGGCAGCGGATGCCGTAGTTCGTTTCCTGGGAGGGATCTTCCACTGTCTCATATTCCCAGCCTTCAATCAGGCGTAAGGTCATGGAGAAATCCTCCCGGGCAAATTCCAACGGCTTCTGCCAGTGATATTCAGCCCCCATGGCATAAACAACAATAGCGGAGTTTTCCAGGAGGTTATTCATAAAACGGTTCAAAGCCCCGTCGGAAACCTCCCAATAGCGTACCGAATCTGCAAGAACCGTATCTTTGCCCACAACTCTCTCCCAGTCGTCACATAATGCAATTCCCACTCCCTCCGGGGTATTGCGTATGACAACCCCCATGGAATTGACTGGATCCCGGATATAAACCGCTGAGCCCCTGTCCCCAAGGCTGGTATACAGGTCGCTATAGCTCACTCTTCCCAAATCCTCCCCCGGCACAAAAGCTTCTTCCGGAATCTGATGCAGAATTTCAAGCAATTCGGATAGCACCCGTGACTGCAATGAGCCAAAGCTTACAGACGTTCCTCCTCCATTTTGCGTCTGAAATTTCTCAAAAACCAAATAGACACTGGCTTCTTCAATGGCATCCGTAGTAATCTGTTTTGTCCAATTCCAAGGGGTTTCTTTTGTGGCAAAGGGCTTTCCGGCGGTTTCTCGATCCTTGACACCATCCGTCATTTGTGCGAAGTAGTCGGATAGCCAATCCCACTGCTCCAAAGAATAGATCATCCTTTGCTCCTGCAGGGCATCTTGCCAAATCAAGTCACAATCCGGAGAGAGCCAATATTCCGTTTTCGTATCATCCACATGATTCACCGTGAGATGATGCAGAAAGAATTCGTCCTGAATCTGCTCGGAAACAGAAGATTCCGGAACTGTCTGGGCCTGCTCCTGCACCTGGATGAGCATGTCCAGCAGCGTTTTTACTTCCTCCGGTCGATTCAGGCAAGTTTCCCGATGTTCATAAACCAGATCAATACAGGTTGTGTTTTCCGGCAAACGTGCCTGGATATTCGACTGACGGAACTGGGTGAGAAAAACTTCATCGTCCACCGTCTGGCCCTTTGGTTCAAACTGGTTTTGCACATCCAGGATGATTTCACCATTTTCCTGCCAGAATCTGCGAAGCAGATTTCCTTCATAATCGCAGAAAACAACCGAATTTCTGCGAATTTTTTCTCCGGTTGTTTCAGTTTCCAGCTCAATGGTAACGGTATATCCATCTTCCTGATACGCATAGAAGTGGCGGCAGGTGGTAATTCCGGTATCGGCATCCTGAATGACTTTTGCCTGCGGGTTGCCCTCCTCGTTGTAGTAGTAGATGTATCGCTCTTTAGAAAGCAGGGTGCCATCTTCTGCGTACTCTGCGGTTTCATACGCTTGACCATTTTCGTACGTTGTCACCGTTTTGGGTATCTCATCCCCGGAATCGTATATTTTCTCCTCCAGAGTCAGTTCCCCACGCCAATTATACTTACGGGTTATCCGATAGACCGCCGTGACGTTTCCCTCCTTATCGAAGGCTTGGACGATCTCCCGGACGATATTTCCACGCCAATCGTACGATTTATCTTGCGTATCTCTTAAGATACCATCGTCGTAGAATTCTGTATGAACCGGGCGGTGACGCCAGTCCAAGGTATGTCTGTATTCACTACCAAAGCTCTGTGTCATTCCATCCGGTAAGTACGTTGTACTGCTAAGCTGATTGCCATAGGCATCCTGTTCCGTGATGGTTTTGCTCTCAACTTCTCCGTCATCGTAAACGATGGAATAAATCCGCTGGCCATTGTTGCCGTAATAATATTCGGTTCTGGTAGTGCTGGAAGCAACGCCATCGGTGTAATGTGTCAAATCTGAGGATTGAAGCTGTATAGATTGCTCTATTTCTTTTTCAAGATCCAGCCATTGCACCTGCTGCTGGGACACAACGGGGTTTGTCAGGAAGCACACCGCCACCACGATGGTGACCACCAGTGCCGCCAGCAGTATCCAGAATCCCGGCTTCTTATAGTGCATGACACTTTTGATTCGCTCCTTGACCCCTACCTCACCGAAAGCCAGTGGGCAGGCGGCGATGGACTTGCGGCGGATGCTGCAGTTAAGCAATGCCGTAGAGTAGGCCCGCCTGTCCTCCATGCCCATGTTCCGAATCACCCGCTCATCGCAGGCAGCCTCAATGTCCCGGCAAAGCAGGATGTAAGCCAGCCACAGTACCGGATTGAACCAATAGACACTCAGCAAAACAAAACCAACCGGCTTCCACCAATGATCTCCCCGGCGAATGTGGGATTGCTCATGGGAAACGACGTAGGGCAAGTCCTTGGGACTTATGGATATGGGAAGGTAAATCACCGGTCGAAACAGGCCCAACACAAAAGGTGAATCAACGAATTCGCTTTGCTTGATTCCCTTTTCCAGTGGAATTGCCGCGGCAACTCGGTGTTTTAACAGCAAATAACTAATCAGCGCGTACAAAAGCATACAACCGCAGCCTGCGGCCCATGCCCAGGCCAGAAAAAACGACCAGATCTGGGTCGGATTGGCACTTGTCACCACAGGTTCCGGTGCGGTCATGTTTTCCTCCAGAACCGGATTGATAACCGAATCCACGGCCTCAATGCCGCTGTGGATTTCCGGCTGGGCAGTATAGACAATTTCCTGGGGCAAGGTCTGGGTACTGGGAATCAGGCTCAAGGCACTTTCCAGCGAGAAGGGAAAAATCAGCCGCAGTGCAACCAATGCCCACAGCAGGCACAAAATCCACTTGGGTGTCTTTCGGAACACCAGCCGCACCCCGATCACCGCCAGCACCAGCCAACTGGCAGTGATGCTCATGTTCACCAATGTGACAAACAACGCTTCCATTGGGCACCTCCTTAGCCTTCGATGATCCGGCGAATCTCCTGTATCTCCTCTTCCGAAAGTTCCTGCCGGCGGCCAAAGGCCGCAATGAAGGCGGGTAAGGAGCCTTCAAACTTCTTCTCCATCAGTTCATCCAATTCGCTCAGCTGGGCTTCCTCTTTGGAAATCAGAGCAGTGACGATGGTATTCTCGTTCTTCACCACGCCCCGCTCGGACAGGCGCTTGATGACGGTATAGGTGGTGGTTTTGGACCAGTCCAGCTTCTGTTTGCAAAGCTTCGCCAGTTCGCTGCTCTTGATGGGCTGATATTCCCAGAGAATCAGGCAGAAGCGGTACTCACTTTCAAATATTTTCGGCGTAGGCATAGACGTATCCTCCTAGGTCTAATCTATTAGTACATCTATATACTAACGCATTAGAACGGATTTGTCAAGGAAAATCCCGGTGACGACATTTGCTGTCATCACCGGGGAAAGGATAGGATATTTCCAGATTACTGGGCAATTTTTCTGGCAACGTACACGCCGCTGGCAGAGGCATGGGACAGCGAATGGGTTATTCCGCTGCCGTCGCCGATGATATACAGGCCCGGATATTTGGATTCCAAATTCTGGTTGACTTCCACTTCCATGTTATAGAACTTGACTTCCACACCATAGAGCAGGGTATCTTCGTTGGCAGTACCGGGGGCAATCTTATCCAGTGCATAAATCATCTCGATAATGCCATCCAGAATCCGTTTGGGCAGCACCAGGCTCAGGTCACCGGGGGTTGCGTTGAGGGTGGGCGTAATGAAGGCTTCCTCAATCCGGCTGGGCGTGGAACGGCGTCCGGCAATGAGATCGCCGAACCGCTGCACGATGACACCGCCGCCCAGCATATTGCTCAGACGGGCAATGCTCTCGCCGTAGCCATTGGAATCCTTGAAAGGCTCGGAGAAGTGTTTTGCCACCAGCAAGGCGAAGTTGGTGTTTTCCGTCTGCTTTTCCGGATCTTCATAACTGTGGCCATTGACGGTGATGATGCCGTTGGTGTTCTCATTCACTACAGCGCCTTTGGGGTTCATGCAGAATGTGCGCACCTTGTCCCCATATTTCTGGGTACGGTAGACAATCTTGCTTTCGTACAGCTCATCTGTCAGGTGGGCAAATACCTCAGCAGGCAGCTCCACCCGAACGCCAATGTCCACCCGGTTGGATTTCACCGGGATCTCCAGCTGCCGGCAAACGGTCTCCATCCATTTGCTGCCGCTGCGGCCTACGGAAATCACACACTCCCGGCAGGAATAGGTCTGGTTCTGGCAATGCACCTCGTAGCCGTCTTCCACTACTGACACAGACTGAACCGGCGTATCAAAGTAGAAGTCCACCTTGTCCTTCAGATAGCCGTAAAGGTTTTCCAGCACGATATAGTTAATGTCCGTGCCCAAGTGCCGGACGGAAGCGTCCAGAAGGTGCAGGTCATTCTGAATGCACAGGGTCTTGAACCGGGAACCGGCTGTGGTGTACAGCTTGGTACCCTCTCCGCCGTAGCGCATGTTGATTTCATCCACATACTTCATCAGATCCAGCGCCTGCTTTTTCCCGATATATTCGTAGAGGGTGCCGCCAAAGTCGTTGGTAAAATTGTATTTTCCGTCAGAGAAAGCGCCGGCACCGCCAAAGCCGCTCATGATGCTGCAGCTTTTGCAGCCAATGCAGCTTTTGATTTTCTCTCCGTCAATGGGACAGTGGCGTTTATCCAGGGCATGGCCTGCTTCAAAGACAGCCACTTTCAAAGAAGGCGCCCGCTGGGCCAATTCGTATGCCGAGAAAATACCGCCAGGACCTGCGCCAATAATGATGACATCATACCTCATGTTCAAAACCTCCAAAAAAGAATAGCTGACCACGGTAAGAAATCGTAGTCAACTATTTACGGCAGTTGGTAGAAACGCTCAACCATATTATGAGCATATAACAATATTCCATTTACCCGAACAAAGGTAACACAGCGCAGAGAAATTGTCAAGAGAATCCCCGTGGAAATCCAGGGTTTTCCTTGTTTTTTCATAAGAATGCACAAATTTCATGGTGTTTTTTTAGAAACCACGCCAGTGCCGTCCTTTCATTCCTTTCTCGAATCGGGTTGACCCTTGTCCTGTTTTGCGCTAAAATAACACCATCTGACAACTACCGGATCATCCGGCGCAATTTTGCAGGAGGAATCCATTATGAGCCTATATACCATCATTTTCAGCCCCACCGGCACAACCAAAAAAGTTGCCGATACCTTGGCTTCTGCCATGGCAGAGCATCATACCGAAATCGATTTAAGTGACAACAACCGAAGTTTCTCCAGGACCGCATTTACTGACGAAGATTTATGTATTCTGGCGGTTCCTGTTTACGGCGGGCGTGTCCCCAGCACCGCTGCAGGCAGACTAAAAGAACTGTCCGGAAATCAGGCCAAGGCCGTCTTGGTGGCAGTCTATGGAAACCGGGCCTTTGAAGATGCCTTAGTGGAATTGCAGGATTTGGCGGAAGAGGCTGGCTTTTCCGTGGTTGCCGGAGTGGCAGCTGTTGCCGAGCACTCCATTGTGCGAGAAATTGCCCACGGCCGTCCGGACGAAGCAGATCTGCAAAGCTTGCGGGGCATGGGAAAGACCATCAAGGCATCTCTAAACCGCTCTGCTGCCCCTGAGCTTCCCGGGAATCGGCCCTACCGTGTTTATAACCCTGTTCCCATCGGCATTGAAGTCAGTGAAAACTGCGTTCGCTGCGGAAGCTGCGCCGCTGTTTGTCCGGTAGGCGCGATTTCCAAAGAGGACCCCTCCCTGCCTGCCAGCAGCGCCTGTATCTCCTGTATGCGCTGCGTGGCAGTATGCCCCCTCCACGCCCGGCAGGCTGAACCGGCAAAAGTAGCCTTTATTCGGCAAAAAATCGGTCCTGCGTGCCAATCCAGAAAAGAAAATCAGCTTTTCCTGTAACCACAAACGAAAAGGAGAATTGACTTATGGTACGACTTGGAATTTTAGGCGCCGGAAACATCGCCCACATCATGGCAAAAACTGTAACCATGATGAACCAGCAAGGAAATCACCAGGTATCCTTGTATGCAGTGGCTGCCCGGAGCTCAGAACGTGCGGAAGCCTTTGCCCAAATGTACGGCATCGAGAAAGCTTACGGCTCTTATGAGGAAATGCTGGCAGATGAGGCTGTACAGCTGGTGTACATCGCCACCCCCCATTCTCATCACTACGCCCAGGCAATGCACTGCCTGGAGCACGGGAAGCATGTTTTGTGTGAGAAAGCCTTTACCGTCAATGCCGCCCAGGCAGATGCCCTGATGACAAAGGCCCGGGAAAAAGGGCTGCTGATTACAGAGGCCATTTGGACCCGTTACCAGCCCATGCGGAAGATGCTGCTGGATTTGCTGGATTCCGGAATCATCGGAACGCCCCGGATGCTCACCGCCAATCTGTGCTACGCCATTGAGGACAAAGTGCGTCTGACAGAACCTGCTCTGGCTGGAGGGGCCCTACTGGATGTGGGAATTTATCCCCTGAACTTTGCAGAAATGGTCTTTGGCCGGGCAGATGATGTGAAAGCATCCTGCGTCAAGTCTGAAAAAGGTGTAGATTTATGCGACAGCATTACTCTGACCTGGAAGGATGGAAAAATGGCCGTCCTCAACGCCGGAATGCACTGTGTATCCGATCGGCAAGGGGTGATTTACGGCAGCAAGGGCTTTGTAATGGTAGAAAATATCAATAATCCCCAGTCCTTCCGTGTCTTTGACCGCAATTACCAGCTGATTGAGGAAATCCCCTGCCCTGCCCAGCTGACCGGGTATGAATATGAAGTGATGGAAGCTGCCCAGTGCATCGAAGCCGGTAAAATTCAGTGTCCTTCCATGCCCCACGAGGAAACCCTGCACATGATGCAGCTGATGGACGAAATCCGTCGGCAATTCCAGCTGGTTTACCCCTGTGAATAACCCAATTATCCCCATAGAAAACGGCAGGCCCAATGGGCCTGCCGCTTTTTGCAATCAAAATTCTTCCAGAGATTTTTGCAGGAATGCTTTTGTTTTCTCCTTTTGGGGATTTCCAAAGACCTGCTCCGGTGTGCCCATTTCCTCGATGATGCCATCTGCCATGAAGATCACCTTGTCTGCCACATGCCGGGCAAATTCCATTTCGTGGGTTACCACAATCATGGTGCTGTCTTTGCTTTTCAGTCCCTTGATAACCTTCAGCACTTCCCCAGTCAATTCCGGGTCCAATGCGCTGGTGGGTTCATCGAAGCACAGAATATCCGGATTCAACGCCAAGGCCCGGGCAATGGCTACCCGCTGCTGCTGACCGCCGGAGAGCTGACAGGGATAGGCCTGGATTCGCTCCGAAAGGCCCACCTGGGCGATCAGTTTTTTCGCCTTTTCCTGGATTTCCTGGGCCGTGCCAAGCTTCAGCAGCGTGGGTGCCAAGGTCACATTTTGCAGCACATTATACTGAGGAAACAAATTAAACGACTGGAAAACCAGGCCAAAGTGCAGCCGGTTCTCCCGGATCTGCTCATCGGTCAGTTTGGAAGCCGATGCAGCATCAAAGATGGTTTTCCCATTGACCAGGATGCTTCCTTCCTGGAGTGTTTCCAGAAAATTCAGGCAGCGCAGCAAGGTGGTTTTACCGCTTCCGGAGGAGCCGATGATGGCAAGCACCTGGCCTTTTTCCAGGGAAAAGCTGATATCCTTCAGCACTTCCGTCTTGCCGTAATTTTTCTGAATATTGCGCACTTCCAAGGCTGTCATGTCTGCCACCTCCTTATACTTTGAAATAGTCCAGCTTCTGCTCCAGCCAGGCAAACAGCACCGTCAGGACTCCGTTAAAGGCCAGGTAATACACCGCCGTAAAGAACAGCGGCCACAGCTGACCAGAAATTCCCTGAGAGCCTTTCATAAACGCCTGGCCTGCCCAGATGATTTCCTGCAAGGCTATGATGCGGGCCAAGGAGGTATCTTTCACCAGGGTAATGATTTCGTTGGCCATGGGCGGGATAATCCGCTTCACCATCTGCAGCAGGGTAATCTTAAAGAAGATCTGGCTTTTGGACAGGCCCAGAACCTGTCCTGCTTCCTGCTGACCAATGGGCACGCCCTGAATGCCGCCCCGGTAAATTTCCGAAAAATAGCATGCGTAGTTGAAGATAAAGGCAACCGCCGCCGCAGTAAACCGGCCGGATTCCCCTCCGCCCCAGCCGATGTTGACGCTGTAACCCAGAATCTGCTCCAAAAACGGCTGCAGCACCAGACCGGGGAAATAGTAAATAATCATCAGCTGAATCATCAGCGGAGACCCCCGGACAATCCAGACAATGGTTTTGACCACTCCCCGCAGTCCCCGAAACCGGGACATAGAGCCGAAAGAAATCACCAGTCCCAAAGGCAGCGCCCCCAGTAAGGTCACAAAAAACAATTTCAGGGTTTGGACAAACCCCACATTCAGCGCCTGAATTACCACAGGGAGCTGCTGAGAAAACGTTGTAAGCTCCATATCTTCAACCTCAAATCATGTATTCACAGGAAAACAGAGAGCATGTTACCGCTCTCTGTTTTCAGTTTGCGCATAAGCATTATTCGCTGATGACCGCTGCCTGCACGCCGTAGGTTTCCGCCAGCTTCATCATGGTACCGTCGGCCAGGGCATCGGCAAAGAAGGTATTCAGAGCCTCGGTCAGGTCAGAGCCTTTCCGGAATCCCACGCCATATTCTTCGCTGTTCAGCGCCACCGTGTAAGTAAGGTCAGCGTAGCTGGTTCCTTCACCGACCATGGCTGCTGCCATCAGGGAGTCAATAATGGCGGCATCACAGGTACCGGCAGCTACTTCCATCAAAGCCGTTGCCTGGTCGTGGACTTCCGTATAGGAAAAACCATTTGCATCCGCCTGGTCCTGTCCGGCAGAACCGGATTCTACGGCAAAGTTCAGTTCCTTGCAATCTTCTGCACTCTGATAGTTGGCAGCTTGATCTGCAGGAACAATCACCACCTGGGCATTGTTGCAATAGGCCTTGGTGCAGCTCATGGCAGAGCGTACTTCATCCGTCAGGGTCATGCCATTCCAGACACAGTCGATGGTCTTGCCGTCCAGTTCCGGAACTTTGTTATCCCAGTCAATTTCCACGAACTCCGCTTCCACACCCAGGCTTTCTGCGAAAGCCTTTGCCAGGTCAGCATCAAAGCCAATCCACTGACCTTGAGCATCCTTGTAGTCCATGGGCGCAAAGTCCGTAATGCCAACGACCAGCTTACCCTTGCTCTTCACATATTCCATGTCGCTGCTTGCCTGGGCGATTTCTTTTCCGCCGCAGCCAGTAAGGCTGAGTGCCAGCATCCATACTGCAATTGCAGATGCAATCCACTTTTTCATATCTATCCCAACTTTCTTCAATTTAGCGCTTTATCACGTTAAAGCACTAAAATACTATCACATCTCACTCGGTTTGTCAATGGCAAAAATTCCTTTGTTTTCCTCTGAAGCGAAATTGACCATTCTATTTTTCATATCCCCTCTTGACAAACTGTTATAACTGTGTATAATGCAGATATACAGTTTAGAAACGAGGTGAGCAGGTGCATATCCTGATTGACAACAAAAGCGGGACGCCAATTTACGACCAGATCTATTCCCAGATCAAATCCCAGATCATCAGCGGAGAATTGCAGGAAAATGAGATGCTTCCCTCCATTCGAGGGCTGGCCAAAGATCTGCGGATCAGCTTCATCACCACCAAGCGGGCCTATGATGAACTGGAAAAGGAAGGTTTCCTCTACACCATTCCGGCGAAAGGCTGCTATGTGGCGCCGAAAAATGTGGAACTGCTTCGGGAAGAAACCCTCAAAAAAATTGAAGACCACATTGATCAGATCCTGAAATTGGCCGCTTCCTGCAATCTGAGCAAAGACGATATCGTATCCATGATTCTGTTCGCAATGGAGGGACAAGAATGAACGCCATCGAAATCAAAAATCTGACCAAATCCTTCCCCGGATTTACCCTGAACAATCTGAATCTGACCCTGCCCGGCGGGTGCATTCTGGGCCTGATCGGCGAAAACGGCGCCGGAAAAAGCACCACCATCAAACTGATTCTGGATATTATCCATAAGGACAGCGGCAGCATCACCATTCTGGGCCGGGACAACACCAAGAATATCCTTCTGACCAAAGAAGAAGTGGGCGTTGTGATGGACGAAATCGGCCTTCCCGAATGCCTGACGGCAAAACAGATTGGCAACGTCATGGCCCATACATTCCGGAACTGGGATACCTCTACTTACCAAGCCCTGGTTCAGCGAATGGATTTGCCGGAGAAGAAACCTTTCAAGGATTATTCCCGGGGCATGAAAATGAAGCTGGGCATCGCCATTGCCCTGTCCCATCACTGCAAGCTTCTGCTGCTGGACGAAGCCACCAGCGGACTGGATCCGGTGGTTCGGGATGATGTGGTGGAAATGCTCAGCGAGTTTACCCGGGACGAAAGCCACTCCATTCTGATTTCCTCCCACATTGTCAGCGATCTGGAAAAGCTGTGCGACTATATCGCGTTTTTGCACAAGGGAAAGCTGCTTCTGTGGGAAGAAAAGGATGTGCTGCTGGCGGAGTACGGAGTGATCCACTGCACCTCGGAGCAGCTGCAAAGCATTGCTCCGGAAGCAATCAAGCACAAGAAAGAATCCCCATACGGCGTGGAAGCTCTGGTGCTGCGAAGCCGGGTACCCAGCGATCTGCATATCAGTCCCATTAGCATTGAAGAACTGTTTGTCTACATGGTAAAGGAGGCCCGGTAATATGAAAGGACTGCTTCTGAAGGATTGGTACATGATAATGAAGTACTGCAAGGCCTATGTGCTCATCAGCCTGGTTTTCATTGGCGTTTCCATCATGGGTGACGATAATTTCTTTTTCATCCTTTACCCCTGCATTTTGTCTGGTATGATTCCGGTCACCCTGCTGGGGTATGACGAGCGCAGCAAGTGGGATCAATACTGCGCCGCTCTGCCCTACACCAAGGCGCAAATCGTTTCCGGAAAATACCTGATCGGCATGGCTGCTCAGATTGGTATGCTGGTGCTCAGCACTGTGGTGCAGGGTATCCGGATGCAGGTAAAAGGAACCTTCTCCTGGGAAAGCTTTGGCAGCATTCTGTCCATGCTGGCTGCCATTTCTTTCCTTGCCCCTGCCGTCAGCCTTCCGCCTATGTTCCGCTGGGGTACAGAAAAGGGGCGTATGGCGTACTACATCAGCGTGGGCCTGATTTGCGGCATCAGCGCCTTCCTTGCCAGCGTCTCCGGCATCACCGTGTTGGGCTCTCTTCCCAGCAGTACTGCGATGCTCCTGCTGGGTCTGGCTGCCTTGGTGGCTTACGGGGTTTCCTGGTATCTTTCCATTGTATTTTACCGCAAAAGAGAAGGTTAACCCTTTCCTTTCTGAACAAAGCCGGGAATGTACATTCCCGGCTTTTTCTGCGCAAATTGTCATTTCCTACAGTCCCGTCACGCTCGCCATGGACATTTTTTCATCAGTGACGGACATTTTTGTTGACATTTGCTTCTGAACGCGCCAGAATGACAGCCGTTGTTACCAAACAAAAGAAAAGAGGAGAAGTATGAACGGTATTCTCATGATGGTAATCGCTCTGGTAGTTCTCATCGGTGCTTACCTGGTCTACGGACGTTACCTCGCAAAAACCTGGGGCGTTGACCCCAAAGCCAAAACTCCCGCTTATGAGCTGGAGGACGGTGTGGACTATGTTCCCGCCGACACCAACGTGGTCTTCGGCCATCAGTTTGCATCCATTGCCGGTGCCGGTCCTATCAACGGACCCATCCAGGCGGCAATCTTTGGATGGCTGCCTGTGCTGCTGTGGATTCTGATTGGCGGCGTGTTCTTCGGCGCTGTACAGGACTTTGCTTCCATGTACGCTTCCGTCAAGAACAAGGGCCGCACCATCGGCTACATCATCGAAGCCTACATCGGCAAGCTGGGCAAGAAGCTGTTCCTGCTGTTCTGCTGGCTGTTCTGTATCCTGGTAGTTGCCGCCTTTGCAGACGTGGTTGCCGGTACCTTTAACGGCTTTAATCCCGATCAGAGTCTGAACACTGCCAACGGCGCTGTGGCTACCACCTCCATGCTGTTCATTGTGGAAGCGGTTGCTCTGGGCATGATTCTGAAGTACGGCAAGCTGAACAAGTGGGTCAATACCGGTATCGCCATTGCATTCCTGGTAGTTGCCGTGGCACTGGGTCTGGCAATGCCCATGTACCTGTCTCTGAACACCTGGCACATTCTGGTATTCCTGTACATCATGGTGGCCAGCATTGTTCCTGTCTGGTCCCTGCTGCAGCCTCGGGACTATCTGAACAGCTACCTGCTGATTTTCATGATTATTGCCGCCATTGTGGGTGTGTTTGTTGCCAACCCCAGCTGCAATCTGGAAGCTTTTGTTGCCTTTAATGTGGGTGGACAGTATCTGTTCCCCATCCTGTTTGTTACCATCGCCTGCGGCGCTGTGTCCGGCTTCCATTCTCTGGTTTCTTCCGGCACCGCTTCCAAGCAGATCAAGAACGAGCGGAACATGCTGCCGGTTTCCTTCGGCGCTATGCTGATGGAGAGCATGCTGGCCGTGATTTCCCTGATTGCCGTTTCTTCCTTCGCTTCCGGCGAAGCAGCAGCTCAGGGTCTGAACACCCCTGCTCAGGTCTTTGCAGGTGCTATCGCCAACTTCCTGCAGGTGGTGGGACTGCCCTACAATCTGGTGTTTACCCTGATTAACCTGGCTGTGTCCGCCTTCGCCCTGACCTCTCTGGACTCTGTGGCCCGTGTTGGCCGGCTGTCCTTCCAGGAGTTCTGGATGGAGGATGGCATGGATGAAAAGTCCATGAATCCCTTCCTGAAGCTGATGACCAACAAGGTTTTCGCCACCGTGATTACCCTGGTGCTGGCTTATCTGCTGGCTAAGGTCGGCTATAAGGAAATCTGGCCTCTGTTCGGCTCTGCCAACCAGCTGCTGAGCGTGCTGGCACTGGTGGCCTGCGCTGTATTCCTCAAGCGCACCAAGCGCAAGGGATTCATGCTGTGGATTCCCATGTTCTTCATGATGGCCGTTACCTTCACTGCTCTGGCTATGACCATCTACAGTCTGTCCGGCGCTCTGGTCACCACCGGTCTAACTCTGGGCAATACGCTGCAGCTGATCTTCGCTGTTCTGCTGCTGATCCTGGGCGTTCTGGTTGCCATTCAGGGTACCCAGAAGCTCTTCGGAAAGCAGACAGAAGAAGCTGCCGCATAACAAAATACAAAATTATCCCCGGATTCTGATGAATCCGGGGATGTTTTGTTTTACAGAATCAGAAGGGAAAGCAGTACGGTAATCATGCCGCAGATACCGATGGCAAGGCCGCTCATGGCACCCTCTACCTCTCCCAATTCGATTGCCTTGGAGGTTCCCATGGCATGGCTGGATGCGCCGATGGCCAGGCCCGCGGCCACCGGGTCGGAAACCCGGAACAGGCGAATCAGGAGCGGCGCCACAATGCTGCCCAGGATTCCTGTGAAAATCACCGCAACCACGGTAATGGGCACCACCCCTCCGGCAGATTCGGCTACACTGACCGCAATGGGCGTGGTCACGGACTTAGGAAGCAGGGACACCTGCAGGCTCTCGTCCAGATGAAACAGTCGGCACATGGCATACACGCTGGCCATGGATGCTCCGGAGCCAGCGGTGCAGCCAACCAGAATCGGCAGCCAATACTGCTTCAAAATGGCAAGCTTACTATATACCGCAACTGCCAAACAGGCCGTTGCCGGGGCCAGGAACATATTGATAATCTCGCCGCCCACGTTGTATGCTTCGTATGGAATCTTGAACAGGAGCAGAATGGCTGCAACCAACACAATCGCCACAATCAGAGGATTGCAAAGGGGCGTTTTCCATTTCTGATGGAGTTTTACGCCAATTCCAAAGGCCAGAATACTCAGCGCAATGCCAAAATAAGGCGAATATACAATCTCTTCCATCAGCAGTGCTCCTTCTCTTTCTTCTGAGCTTTCTTGTTCAGCAGATGCATGGTGCATTTGACGCTCCAGGCTGTCACCCCAAAGGTAATTACAGTGGATACGGTGCAGATAATTACCAGCTGCACAACCGTGCTTTTCAGAATATCAAAATAATTGATAATGCTGACTCCCGCCGGGACAAAGAAAAATGCCATATTGCTCAGCAGAAAGTCCGCTTTTTCCTGAATATGTCCGATTTTCAAGATTCCGGTCAGCAGGCAGAGCAACAGCAGAACCATGCCGATGACGCTGGCGGGAAATGTAAAGGGAAGCAGCTTTTCCACCACCTGGCTGATCCAGCAGATCGAAAAGACGATTCCAACCTGTTTGATGATTTTCAATTTCCTCGATCCTTTCTCTGTGGGATTCTCAGTCCCGTTCGTACTCTTCCGCAAAACTTCCGGCGGGCAAAATATGACCGCAGGCACAAGTCTCATCGGTGACCAGCGTACCCGTCTGACCGGGAGCGCCGCCCATTTTTACAAAGATCTCAACCCATTGCCCGCACTTGGGGCATTTCACTTCCATCAGTCTGGGGGTATGCTTTCCCTCGTGGCATCCATCCAATACCATGTTCTCTCCTCCTGTTCACATTGGGACGTATCTTATTTCAGCATGCTGATTATAGCACAAGTTTTTCCATTTACAATTCCATTTTGAACATCCGGAAAAATTTTTTCAGTAACCAGCTTCTCTTGTTGACGCAAAACAGGCTCCAAGGGGAACTTGGAGCCTGTTGTTTATCCGCATTTATACCGTTGCAGCTTCCGTCTGGGAGTCCTGGATGTGGATATTAACGCCGTTGACTTCCACTTCCTCGTCTGCGCAAATCATGATGTATTTCACGCCGCCGATGACCCGGGTCTCGATCAAGTCGCTTCTGGCAGGGTCCACTTTGATGACCACGTCCGGAGTTTTCAGTTCAAAGTGCTTGTTGTCGATGATGTTCTTCGGATGCAGGTCGGCTTCAAATCCGAAAACCTCGTCATAGTCCACGCTGAACTTGGCCACATGCTCTTCGGAAACCCCGCAGGAGGACAGGACTTCCTTCACGTCCTCTTTGCTGATGAGCAGAGGTTCCGGTACCTTGCTCTCTTTATGCAGTTCAATCCGCTGGCAGATCTGGTCATGCACCGTCTGCACCACGTCCAGGCTGCATTCTTCCCCAAGGGAGGTGGTCAGCAGGGCCTCAAAGGACTTCTTCTGCTCCGCTGCCGGCTGGGGTACCGGGGTATTGAAGATTGCCTCAATCAGAGCATCCTGAGATCCTTTGGTATCGTGGGTATAGTACAGGGCGTTGTAGATATTGGTGGAGCGGTTATCAAAGGCCGGGAACAAAAAGCCCAGGGCCGGAGCGGAGACCATCTGGTTCATGGCGCCGTCATGGAACACCTTTTCCTCGGAAATGTAGTGCAGGTTGGCCTTGGTCTGCTTCACCGGGCAGATGCAGCACAGCAGGAAGCGGTAAACTTCCTCCGAGCTGTCCTTCTGGAAGCTGTCGTCCTTGGACTTAAAGGGCACGTCATAGCTGTCGCAGCCCAGCAGAATCAGATAATTTCCTTCCAAAACCACAGAATCGATGATTTTCTGGTAAAATTCCAGCCGCTTCTCCTCATCTTCCAGACGGGATTCCCGCAGGGCCATCAGAAGTTTATGTTCCGGGCTGTCGGCAACCTGGGAGGTCTTGAAGGTAATGTCAATCAGATTCTTTCCCAGGGAACCCGACAGGCTCCGGCGCAGAAGAGCAAAATATTTATCCGACTCATTTTCCGGCATCATGCCAACAGACTGCTTGAACTCGGAAATGATCTCCTTGTTGTCATTTACATAGCATCCATAGATGTGGGTAATATTGCTGCGGTCCCGGCGCAAATGCCGGCGGACTTCGCTGATTTCCTTATCAATCATGGTATAACCTCGCAGTTTCTTAAAAGTGCCAGTGCATTATACCACAATCACCAAAAAAAATCCAGTGGAAAACGCCGCATCCCCTCCACAGGAAAAACCACACCGCCTTGCGTATTCCCAAGGCGGCGTGGTATGTAAGGTTTAGCTCCACAGACATTTCCAGTTCTGAATAAAATATTCCGTTCCGGAATACAACGTGGTCAGCACGATCACCGCAATAACCACCCAGTTGAGCACTTCAATGCCCGGAATTGCCATCATAATGCACAGACCAACCATGGTGCTGGCGGTTTTGACCTTTCCGCTCCATCCGGCTGCAATCACATTGCCCTTCTGCACTGCAATCAGGCGCAGACCGGTAACGGCAAACTCCCGGGTCAGCACAATCATCAGTGCCCAGGCAGGAAACACACCCCACTCACAGTACATGGCCATGGCCGCGATCACCAGCAGCTTGTCCGCCAGGGGGTCCAGGAACTTACCAAAGTCCGTGGTCTGCCCATAATGCCGGGCAATATAGCCGTCGACAAAGTCTGTCAGGCTGGCAACCAGGAACACTGCCAGCGCCAGATACATCCACGGGCCGCTTTTGCCTCCGGAAAGATACATGCATACCATATAAAATGGAATCAGCACCACTCGAATCAGTGTAATTTTTGATGCAGTTGTCACAGCGCTACCTCCTCTAATACATATCCGGACAAGTCTCCGTCTACACATCCGTCAATCTTTACGGTGACAAACATGCCTTCGCGCAGGGGTTCTTCCGAAGCAAGCCATACCCGGCCGTCAATATCCGGAGAATCCGCATAGGTTCGGCCATAGAACTGTTCCAGTTCCTCGTCATAACCGTCTACCAGAACCTCCAGCGTCTTTCCCTGCATGGCGGCATTGTAGTCGTCCATAATTCCGGACTGGATCATCTCAATGGTCTGGGCACGCTGCTGGGCAACTTCGTTGTCCACAAATTCCATTTTCGCTGCCGGCGTTCCCTCTTCCGGAGAAAAGGCAAAGGCACCCACCCGTTCCAGCCGCTGCTCCCGGAGGAAATCGCACAGTTCCTGGAACTCTGCCTCCCCTTCCCCGGGCAGGCCGGTAATCAGGCTGGTGCGGATCACCAGGCCGGGAATCCGGCTGCGGAGCTTGGCAAACAATTCCCGCAGGAACTGTCCGTCTCCCCGGCGGTTCATCAGTTTCAGGATCTCGCTGTTGCAGTGCTGGATGGGAATATCCAGATACTTCACAATCTTGGGCTGGGTTGCCATGACATCGATAAATTCATCATCAATTTCGTCGGGGTACACATAATGCACCCGAATCCAGTGCAGGCCCTCAATTTCGCACAGCTTTCGCAGCAGTTCCGGCAGCAGACGCTTATGTCCCGGAAGGTCCGTACCGTAGCGGCTGGTATCCTGGGCCACCACAATCAGTTCCTTCACGCCGCTGTCTGCCAGCAGCCGAGCTTCGTACAGCACATCATCCAGCTGACGGCTGCGGTACTTGCCCCGCAGGTAGGGAATGATGCAGTATGCGCACCGGTTATCGCAGCCTTCCGCAATTTTAATGAATGCATAGTGCTCCGGAGTGGTGACGATGCGTCCGGTCTCCTGCTCCGGTGCATCAATGGAGCCAAATTCCGAAACAGTTTGCTGATTCAGCAGCGCCTCAATGGCCGGGACAATCTCCGTATAGCTTCCTGTTCCCAAAATGCCGTCCACTTCCGGCATTTCCGACAGGATTTCGTCCTGATACCGCTGGGACAGACAGCCGGTGACCAGGATCTTTCCCACCTGGCCTTCTGCTTTCAGCGCGGCAGTCTGCAGAATATAGTCGATGGCCTCTGCCTTAGCAGAATCGATAAAGCCACAGGTGTTGATGACCACCACGTCACTGCCCACAATGTCTTCTTTGACCGTGTGGCCCGCTTCCCAGACACGGTACATCATCCGTTCGCAGTCCACCTGGTTCTTGGCACAGCCAAGGGATATAAAACCAATATTTGCCATTTCTGTTACTCCTCCGGAAAATCCTCTGTATCAAAGGAAAGTCCATTCAATGCCTGTTTGATGCTGCCGTAGCTATGTCCTCGGCGCAGCAAGGCATCCACGGCTTTTTTGACTTGTTTGGGATCGTCCGTGCCCGTCAGACGGGAACGGAGAAAAGATTGGATTTTCTCCATCTGATCCGGATAATCCGCCAGAACTTCTTCCCAATACTCCTTGGGAATCCTTTTCTCATACAGCGCCTGCTTTGTCCTGGCCAGGCCATAGCCCTTGGAAATGCACGAATGCACCACGGTTTCCGCTGTGCTGCGGTCATCTACCAGGTGCAGATCTTCCATCCACTGCACCGCTTCTTTGGCCTGAAGAGGATCTTCCCCCTTTCTGACCAGACGGGCTTCCAGATCCTTGCGGGATACGCTGGCTGCGGAAACGATTCTTACCGCCCGCATTTTTGCGGACATTCTGCCCATTTCCTGCAAAAGGGCATCCAATTCCTCTTGGGTCAGCTCTTTTCCAGGATAAAGGCCAAAATCCTCCACCGTCTGCCGGTATAGTCCCAGCTTTCTTCCGTCCTCCAAGGATGCCCAGTACCGGCCTGCCCGGTCGGGGCTGAGCTTCAGTGAATCAATCCTCATCGTTAAAGTCGTCTGCGCTGACGGTTACGGCACGCTCTGCAGCCTTGGCTTCCATTTTCGGAGCGCCGCCGTTCAGCTTCCACAGATTCTCCCGAACCTGGGCTTCCACCTTTTCAGCGATATCCGGATTGCTCATCAGGAAATCCTTCACCGCATTGGCACCCTGTCCGATGCGCTCTTCACCCATGGAGAACCAGCTGCCGCTTTTCTGGATGATATCCATCTGAACTGCCAGGTCCACCAGTTCTCCCCACTTGGAGATACCCTGACCATACATGATTTCAAACACCGCTTCCCGGAAAGGAGGTGCAACCTTATTCTTGACCACCTTGACCCGGGTCTTGTTGCCGATGACGTTGCCGCCTTCCTTGATGGATTCCACACGGCGCACGTCCAGACGGACGGAAGCGTAGAATTTCAGCGCATTGCCGCCGGTGGTGGTTTCGGGGTTGCCGTACATGACACCGATTTTCATACGCAGCTGGTTAATGAAAATTACCACGCAGTTTGTCTTGGCAATGGTGCCGGCCAGCTTCCGCAGAGCCTGGGACATAAGCCGTGCCTGCAAGCCCACAAAAGTGTCGCCCATTTCACCCTCGATTTCCTGTTTGGGAACCAAGGCCGCAACGGAGTCCACAACCACCGCATCCACGGCACCGGAGCGTACCAGTGCATCGGTGATTTCCAGTGCCTGCTCACCGGTATCCGGCTGAGACACCAGCAGGTTGTCCGTATCCACACCCAGAGCGGATGCATACACCGGGTCCAGGGCATGCTCCGCATCCACGAAGGCCACTTCTCCGCCCCGCTTCTGGGCTTCTGCCAGAATGTGCAGAGCCAGAGTGGTCTTACCGGAAGATTCCGGGCCATAGATTTCGATGATTCTGCCCTTGGGCACGCCGCCGATGCCCAGCGCTGCATCCAGCGCCAGAGAACCGGTGGGAATGGCCTCCACGTTCATTTCCGGGCGGTCACCCAAACGCATTACGGTACCTTTACCGAAATTTTTGTCAATCTGGGCCAATGCGGTTTGCAGGGCCTTTTTCTTATCCGATGCGGGGGTAGGTGCTTCATAAGCAGTCTTTTTGGTCGCCATGTTATCCTTCCTTCCTGCCGTACTGGGCCAGCACGGCTCTTTCTCTATCATTAAAATCCCGGGCACGTTCCAGAATCGTAAAGTCGTTTTCTTCCAGAATCCGGCACACACTGTCCCCTTGTCCCATGCCAAATTCCAGGCACAGGTATCCGCCCGGCTGCAGCGCAGAGGTAAAATTCCGGGCAATGGAACGGTAGAAATCCAAACCGTCTTCCCCGCCATACAGCGCCATGTGAGGTTCATAATCCTTTACACTATGGGGCAGCTCCTCCATTTCCGCCGCTGTCACATAGGGGGGATTGGAAACAATCATATCAAATTTCCCCAAAAAACGAGCCGCCGGTTTCAAGGCATCCACCTGAACACAGCGGACCCGGCCTCCCAGCTTATTCAGAGAGGTATTTTCTTTCGCCATCGACAATGCAGCCTGGCTCAGATCGGCCAGGGTGATCTTAGCATCTTTGACCCGGGTGGCAATGGCAAGGCCAATGCAGCCGCTGCCGCAGCACAGGTCCAGAATCCGGGGAGATTCCTCCAAAAACAGCGCCTGGCGAATCGCCAATTCCGCTACCGCACAGGTATCATCCCGGGGAATCAGCACATCCGGCGTTACATGCAGGCCTACGCCATAAAATTCCCATTGTCCCAGGATGTAGGGAATCGGCTCCCCTGCCAGCAGTCGGTTCAAACCTTCTGCGACACCTTTTACAATCTCTTCCGAAGCATACAGATCCCGGTCTGCCAGAAACTCCGCCTGACTTTTTCCGGAAACATGGCAAAGCAGCAGTCTGGCAAGGACGCCGGCATCCTGGGCCGATTCTGTTGCCAGCAAGGCTCTGCGGGTATCCTGGTAGAGCTCTCCGTACTGTTTTACCATCGGTCGGCGCCCTCCTCTTCGGGAAGCACAGCTTCCAGCGCGGCAATGCCCACCTCGATCATTCCGGCATCCGGCTCGTTGGTGGTAAAGTTCTGCATCCACATACCCGGAGCCGTCAGAATCCGGGTAAATCCGTTATCATGTTTTCCGGCCCAGCGGTTGATTTCATAGGTGATACCCACAATCAGCGGCAGCAGCAGAAGCTTGAAGGCTATCATCAGCAGCCGGTAGCCAAAACTTCCCCGAATGGCTTCCAATTCTGGAAAAATCGCCAGCAAACCGGAAGAAGCAATGGAAAACACCAGAATCGACGTTACCATCACCACCAGCAGGAAACTGGTACCGCAGCGAGGGTGCAGCCGCGTCTGCTTGCTGACATTTTCAACGGTCAGAGGCAGTCCCGCTTCATAGCAGCGGATGGTCTTATGTTCTGCGCCGTGATAGGAAAATACCCGTTTCATCTCTCCCATCCGGGAAACCAGCAGCATGTATCCCAGGAAAATTCCCATACGGATCACGCCTTCTACCAGGTTCAGCGTAAGGGTATTGGAAATCCAGTGGTCGAAAAAGCCGCTGATAATCATCGGCAGCAAAAAGAACAGTCCGATGGACAGCCCAAGTCCCAGCGCTACCGCCAGACCTACCACCACCTGCTGGAATTTTTCATTTCCCAGCTTCTTTTCCAGCCATTGGTCAAATTTGGAAGGAGCTTCCTGCTCTTCCTCCGGCGCCAGATCCGCAGAGCGCATCAGCGCCTTCACGCCCACCACCTGGGCATCGAAGAAATTGAATACACCCCGGACAAAGGGCCAGTTCTTCCAGGATTTCGGCGGATTCTTCTTCCTGGGATGGACGTCCACATTCAGTCCGTCCTTACCCCGGGTGACGATGGCGTCCTTTTCCGGGCCGCGCATCATAATCCCTTCAATCAGTGCCTGGCCGCCAATCATCGTCTTGAACGGCCGGCAGCAGTTTTCCGTTTCGTTATTTGCCATAGTGTAAGAGTCTCCTTAGTGTGCGGCGGGCAGGCGCACCGTTACCAGCGTGCCGCCGCCGGGCGCATTCTCCAAAGTCAGGGTACCGCCGTGCATATCTACAATTTCATCACAGACCGCAAGGCCAATGCCTGTGCCACGGACACTGGAGCTGCCCTTATAGAACTTCTTTTTCACCAGAGGAAGTTCATCCTCCGGGATGCCGGGGCCGTAGTCCCGAATCCGGACAACAACCTGGTCATCCTCAAAATGCATACTGGTATCGATCCGCTTGCCTTCCCCGCCATACTTGGCTGCATTGTCCAGAATGTTCAGGAACACCTGCCGCAGGCGTTTGGGGTCGCAGGGGATCTCCGGAATCTCTTCATCCGAGTCATGGTAACACAGCTGAATGCCATCCTGGGCCAGTCTGCTTCCGTACATATAAACCGTATCTTCAAATTCTCCCCGGATATCTGTCAGCTCTACAGAAAGAGTCATTCTTCCGTCCTGCATCCGGGTAAAGTCCAGCAGTTCGATTACCATTTCCGTCAGGCGCTTTGCCTCGCTGGCAATGATTTTCAGGCCCTGCCGGGTATCGGCATCCATGTTTTCATCCGCCAACAGCGTTTCGCTCCAACCGTTGATGACTGTCAGCGGAGTACGCAGTTCGTGGGAAAGCTGGGAGATAAACTCCGCCTGCATCTTTTCATTCTGGGCAATCTTGCTGGACATTTCATTGATGGTCTCCGCCAGATCGCCAATCTCGTCATGAAATGGCGTTTTAATCAGGACACCATAGCTGCCATTGGCGATGCGTTTGGCTTTTTCCGTGATTTCCGCCACCGGATTCATGATAGAATGCAGATAGTAATTGCTGCTGACCACCACAACTGCCAGCAATACCAGCAAAACCAGTCCACTGGTCAGAACGACCAGCAGAATTTGCCCGTCAATGATACGGGTGGAAGTGACAAACCGCAGCACACCGGCAACCTCGCCGTTGGCGTAGATCATGGGACCGGAAACCGCCATAATCCGCTCGTCGGTATGGGGGTCACGCCCCACATAGGTCTGGACCACCCGGGTGCTGATTGCCTTGGCAATCTCCGGCGTGCTGGGCGAATCCCCTGGCCACTGGCCGTAGGAAGAAGCCACCAAGTATCCATCCCGGTCAATAAACTGCAGTTCGATTTTATCTTTGCCCTCATAGGTTTGGGCATAGATGATGCACGACTGCAA
>CALXFP010000017.1 GCA_944387615.1 uncultured Oscillospiraceae bacterium
AGGGAGATAATCAAGGGAATGAAGAAGCACAGCAGCCCCAGCCAGGCAAAGAGAATGTTGAAAAAGCCCAGAATCAAGTAGGCTGCGGAGAAAATCCACAGATAATCATACCACTCCTTTTTCATGGCTGCACCTCCCGGATGGTGATGACGGATGCGGGGCACTCCTTGGCGCACTTGCCGCAGCCGATGCATTTTTCCTGGTCAATTTCTGCCCGGATGCCCCGGTAGATGGCGATTGCCCCCTTGGGGCAGACCTTCACGCAGCAGCCGCAGGCTACACAGGCGGCGGTATCCACGGTAGCTTTCCGTTTTTTTACGGTTCTCATTTCCATTCCCTCCCGGATTTGATGGGGTGAGTATAGCACTTTTCAAAAGTGCTTTCCGTGATTTCATCACAGAGAAAAAAGAACACCGGAGCAATGCTCCGGTGTCCAGATGTTTATTATATTAGGGATTAGTACATTCCGCCGCCCTGGGCTGCTGCGGCAGCCATGGCTGCGTCGGCCTGGGGATCGGGCTTGTCAACCACCAGGGACTCGGTGGTCAGCACGCAGGCAGCAATGGAAGCTGCATTCTCCAGGCTGGAACGGGTAACCTTGGTGGGGTCAACGATTCCGGCGGGGATCATGTCCACGTACTCCTCGGTGTAGGCGTTGTAGCCGAAGCCAACCTTGCCGGAGTTGCGGATCTTCTCGTAGACCACGGAGCCGTCCACACCGGCGTTCTCAGCGATCTGACGGATGGGAGCCTGCAGAGCGGAGGCGATGATCTTGGCGCCGGTCTTCTCGTCACCGTGCAGGGTAGCAATCAGCTCTTCCACAGCGGCAACAGCGTTGACCTGAGCGGTACCGCCGCCAGCGACGATGCCCTCTTCCACAGCGGCGCGGGCAGCGTTCAGAGCATCTTCCACACGCAGCTTCTGCTCCTTCATGGCAACCTCGGTCTGAGCGCCGACCTTGATGACAGCTACGCCGCCGGACAGCTTTGCCAGACGCTCCTGGAGCTTCTCACGGTCGTAGTCGGAGGTGGTGGTGGCAATGGAGGAACGGATCATGTGGGCACGGGCCTTGATCTCGTTGACATCGCCGTCACCGTCAACGATGGTGGTGGTGTCCTTGGTGACCACGATCTGACGGCAGTGGCCCAGATCGGTCATCTGGGTGTCAGCCAGCTCCATGTTCAGCTGGCTGGAAATCACAGTACCGCCGGTCAGCACGGCGATATCCTGCAGCATTTCCTTCCGGCGGTCGCCGAAGCCGGGAGCCTTAACGCAGACGATGTTGAACCGGCCCTGCAGACGGTTCAGCAGCAGGGTAGCCAGAGCGTCGCCTTCTACGTCCTCAGCAATGATCATCAGCTTCCGGCCAGCCTTGACAATGGGCTCCAGAATGGGCAGAATCTCCTGAATGGAGGAAATCTTCTTGTCGGTAATCAGGATGTAAGCGTCATCCAGGACGGCTTCCATCTTGTCGGTGTCGGTAACCATGTAGGGGGAGATGTAGCCCCGGTCGAACTGCATGCCTTCCACAACTTCCAGGCCGGTCTCAGCGGTCTTGCTCTCCTCGATGGTGATGACGCCTTCGGTGCCAACCTTCTCCATAGCCTCGGCAATCAGCTTACCGATGCTCTCGTCACCGGAAGAGACAGCGCCGACACGGGCGATAGCAGCGGAGTCGGACACAGGCACGGAGTTTTCCTTGATGGCAGCAACAGCGGCAGCCACAGCCTTGTCAATGCCCTTACGCATAACCATGGGGTTCGCACCAGCGGACAGGTTCTTCAGACCTTCCCGGGTGATGGCCTGAGCCAGCACAGTAGCGGTGGTGGTGCCGTCACCGGCAACATCGTTGGTCTTGGTAGCAACTTCCCGGATCAGCTGAGCGCCCATGTTCTCAAAGGCATCCTCCAGCTCCACTTCCTTGGCGATGGTCACGCCGTCGTTGGTGATCAGGGGTGCGCCGTACTTCTTGCCCAGAACCACGTTGCGACCCTTGGGTCCCAGGGTTACCTTAACGGTATTGGCCAGCTGGTCAATACCGGACTGCAGCTTCTTGCGGGCTTCTTCGCCGTAAACAATCATCTTTGCCATAGTGTATTTCCTCCTTAGTCAGTGACAACAGCCAGGATATCGTCCTGCTTGACGAACTTGTAGTCTGCCTTGTCCAGGGTTACATCAGTGCCGACAAATTTGCCGACCACCACACGGTCACCCACGCTGACCGTCATGGTCACGTCCTTGGTGCCGGGGCCCACGGAAACGACTTCGTAAATCGCGGGCTTTTCCTTGCTGGTAGTGGCAAGAATGATACCGGAGGCAGTGGTCTCCTGGGCTTCGGTGGCCTTCAGCAGCACATTATCCGCCATAGGTTTCAGTTTCATTTGTAATTCCTCCATACACAATGTATTTAGACCGCAGCAAGCTGCATATATCTACATGTATTAGCACTCATTACCTCTGAGTGCTAATACATCATACTCCATGGCAGGAAAAAAAGCAAGAGGAAAAATGGAATTATCCGTAAATAATTTATGAACCAAATTCGCAAGTGCGTTATGCCTTTGCCATGGCTGCCCGCATCAGTACCCGGACAAAGAGCGCACTCCAGCTCAGCCGTTCCACCCCCTGGGCGGCAACCAGCGGAATTTCCCGCAGAACCTGCTCGCCGCTTTTGACCGTCATGGTGCCGATCCGCTGACCCTGGCTAACCGGGGCGGTGACGGATTCATCCAAGGCTATGTCGGTGGTAATGGTGTTTTTCTGAGCCTTGTCAACCAGCAGGCCATCGCTCTGCCCCAGCTGAACTGCCACGCCCTCCTGGGTACCCAGCCGGACAGGGACATCGGAAACTTCCGTCAGTTCCGGATTTATGACAGCGAAATTGGCAAAACCATAATCCAGCAGCTGCTTGCAGGCGGCGTTTCGATCCTGAGAAGTTGCCGCCCCCATGACCACGGCCACCAGTTCCATCCCCTCCCGCTGGGCAGAGGCAGAAAGGCAGTACCCGGCAGCGGAGGTAAAGCCGGTTTTCAGCCCCGTTGCCCCCTGGTAGAAACGAATCAGTTTATTGGTATTGGACAGGCCAAAGCTTCCGTTTCGGATGGTGTCCATCCAGATGGTGGTAAACTGCTTGATCTGGGGGTGATTTTTCAGCAGTTCCCGGGACATCACCGCAATGTCGTGGGCAGAGGTTTTGTGCTGGTCTGCGCCTACCCCATCATCCAGGCCGGTGCAGTTGACGAAGGTGGTATCCGTCATCCCCAGTTCCTGGGCACGCTGGTTCATCAGCGCCACGAAGGCCTCTTCCGAGCCTGCGATGTGCTCTGCCATGGCGCAGGCGCAGTCGTTGGCAGAGGAGACGGCAATGGATTTGAGCATATCCGAAACGGTCATGGTTTCTCCGGCCTTCAGATAAACCTGACTGCCTCCCTTGGCTGCAGCGGCTTCCGAGGCGGTGACGGTATCGGTCATGGCGATTTTGCCGCTGTCCACCGCTTCCATAATCAGCAGCATGGTCATCACCTTGGTGACACTGGCCGGAGCCAGACGCTCGTGGGCGTTGGATTCGTAGAGAATGCTGCCTGTGGACACGTCCATCAGCAGGGCGCTTTTTCCCGCCACCGACAATTCCACAGCCCCGGCCTTTCCCGGCAAACAAAACAGGCACGCCAGCAGTGCCGCTGCCCAAGCAATCCGCTTCATGATCATCCCTCCAAACAATTCCTGGTACAACCTATACCTATGGTGTATCTTTATGCGCAAACGGCCGGATTATTTTTCTTTTTTGTGTAGAAAAATTCAGAAAATTGTGATAGAATAACTTTGTATTGTCTGCCGGCCGGGGATTTGTCCCAATTTCCCCGGTTTTCGGCATAATTCTTTTTGGAGGATGAGAACGCAAATGAGAGGTATCCCTTCCCTGATCACAGATATCCGCAAGAATGTCTTCACCGAAGTGGCCCGGATGGCCTATTCCGGCGGCGATTACAGCCAGGCAGAAGATCTGCCCTTCAAAATCGTCCCCGGCGATCAGCCCATGCATCGGGAATCCATTTTCCTGGAGCGGGCCATTGCCGGCGAACGGGTTCGCCTGGCTATGGGCCTGAGTATCCGTCCCATTCAGACCCGAACCCTGATGACGGAAGGAATGGATGCAGCTGCCATTGCCGAGCAGTATTACGAGCCGCCTCTGATCAATATTATTCCCTATGCCTGCCATGCCTGTCCCACCAATCAGTATAAAGTGACGGTGGGCTGTCAGAACTGCCTGGCCGCCTCCTGCCAAAAGGTCTGCCCCAAGGATGCCATTTCCTTCGTCAACGGCAGAAGCTTTATTGACAAGGACAAGTGCATCAAGTGCGGAAAATGCGCCAAGGCCTGTCCCTATCACGCCATTATCCACCTGGAGCGGCCCTGTCAGGTCTCCTGCGGCATGGACGCCATCGGCGTGGATGAAAACGGCAAGGCAGTCATTAACCAGGACAAGTGTGTTGCCTGCGGACAGTGCCTGGTCAGCTGCCCCTTCGGCGCCATTGTGGACAAGGGCCAGATTTTCCAGGTCATTCAGTCCATCCTGAAGGGGGACAAAGTCATCGCCATTGTGGCCCCCGCGTTTATCGGCCAGTTCAGCGGCAAGGTTTCTCCCGGCAAGCTGGTCAGCGCCATGAAGGAACTGGGCTTTGACCGGGTGGTGGAAGTGGCCATCGGTGCAGATATGTGTACCATTGAGGAAGCCAAGGACTTCCTGGAAAAGGTGCCTCAGGAGCAGGACTACATGGCAACCTCCTGCTGCCCGGCCTGGCACTCCATGATCTACAAGCTGTTCCCCACGGAGACCAAGAAGATCTCCATGACCCTGACCCCCATGGTCTTCACCGCCCGGTTGATGAAGAAGCAAAACCCGGGATGCAAGGTGGTCTTTGTCGGCCCCTGCGCCGCCAAGAAGCTGGAGGCCATCCGGGAGGATATCCGCTCCGATGTGGACTTTGTTCTGACCTTTGAAGAACTGATGGGCATGTTTGAGGCCAAGGAAATTGACTTCGATTCCCTGCCCGACAGCGAAGGCCTGAACGAAGGCACCAGCGCCGGACGAGGCTTTGCAGTGGCCGGCGGCGTCGCCAAGGCGGTGACGGATCTGGCCAAGGAGCAAAATCCCGGACTGGAAATCAAAACCGCCCGGGCAGAGGGCCTGCGGGACTGCCGCAAGCTGATGATGATGGCCAAGAATGGCAAGTACAAGGGGTATCTGCTGGAAGGCATGGCCTGTCCCGGCGGCTGTGTCGCCGGTGCGGGAACCATTTTGTCCGTGGAGCAGGCGACCAAGTGTGTGGAAAAACACACCAAGGAAGCCCCGGCAGCTTCCCCCCTGGAAAGCGCCTACTGCCACGAAGTCCAGCATCTGGACTAAGATTTCCAAAAGCAAAAAAGGGACTCCACATGGAGTCCCTTTTTTGTACAGGAAAACCGGGTCAGGCAAAACCTGACCCGGCTGCTGTTTTCTTATGCACCAAAGAAGGAAATCATACCGGCAACGAAGATAATCGTCACAATCACCGGCAGTACGTATGTCACGTAAGACCGCATCCAGCGGGGGAACTTCATGCCCTTTCCCTCGTTAGCTTCCTTCAGGAAGTTCTGGAAGCCCCAGCCGTAACGGGTTGTGCAGAAGATCACAAAAATGAGAGAGCCCAGGGGGAGCATGATGTTGCTCACCAAGAAGTCCTCGGTCTCCTGAATGTCGTGTCCGGGCAGAGGATGGATGTTGGACCAGGCATTGTAACCCAGCAGGCAGGGCAGGCTCAGCAGGAAAATGCCGATACAGCAGATCAGGCAGGTCTTCTTCCGGCTCCAGTTCGTCAGCTCGGTGATGCAGGAGACGATGTTCTCAAACACCGCCAGGATAGTGGAGTAGGCGGCGAAGGTCATAAAGAGGAAGAAGAGGCTGCCCCAGAGACGGCCCAGAGGCAGGTGATTAAAGACGTTAGGAAGGGTCACAAAAATCAGGGGAGGTCCCTGGGTTACGTCCACACCATAGGCGGAGCAAGCGGGGAAGATGATGAGGCCGGCGGACAGGGCGACGAGGGTATCCAGGCCGCAGATACGGAACGCCTCGCCCATGAGGGCCTGTTCTTTGCCGATGTAGCTGCCAAAAATAGCCATGGCACCGATACCCAGGCTCAGGGTAAAGAAGGACTGATTCATGGCACCTACAATGATGTCGCCGATGCCCACTTCCTTCATTTTCTGGACGTTGGGGATCAGATAGAATTTAAGGCCCTCAGCGCCGCCCTCCAGGAACACAGAGTTGACGGCCAGGGCGATGGTCAGCACCATCAGTGCCACCATCATGCTCTTGGTGACCTTCTCCAGGCCCTTCTGGACGCCTTTGGAGATGATAAAGAAGCCAGAAACCACCACAATGCCCATATAACAGACCATTTTCCAGGGGGAAGACAGCATGGTCCCAAACGCGCCTTCTACGGCTGCAGTATCCATGCCCACGAAGACGCCCCGGGCAGTGTCCACGAAGTACTGGAGCATCCAGCCGGCCACGGTGGTGTAGAACATCATGAGGCAGATATTGCCTGCCAGGCACACATAGCCGTGCCAGTTCCACTTGCCGCTATTTTGCAGGGCAGGGTACATTTTTACGGGGCTCTTCTGGGCCCCCCGGCCCATGGCCAGTTCCATGGTCAGCACCGGCACGCCCAGAGCCACCAGGAACAGTAAGTAGATCACCACGAATGCGCCGCCGCCGTACTGGCCCGCCATCCAGGGGAATTTCCATACATTGCCGACGCCTATGGCGCATCCGGCGCTCAGTAGCAGAAAGCCTAATCGGCTTCTCAGATGTTCACGTTGCATAATTCTCTCTTCCTCCAAATAAGACAAAATCCGGGGTTATTATAAGAAAATCACCCCGAATTGTCAACGAATATTTTCCCAGAAGCACAAAAGTCTTTTATACACGGATAGTCCAACTACTTTTGTGTCCCTACCAGAGAAAGCCCAACTATTTCTTCGGCGAATTCTGATCCACTTTTCCCCGGGAGAAGCCCCGTCCCCAGACCTCGCTGACACGGCTGACAATCATAAAGCAGTCCGGATCAATGCTCCGGGCCAGCCGCTCGATTTTGGGCATTTCGTGGTTGGAAACAATGCTCAGAATAATTTCCGTAGGTGTATGCAGGTATCCCCCTTCGCCGTGGAGCAGGGTCACACCTCTGTCCACCTGGGACAAAATGGCATCCCGGATGGCGTCTGCCTTGGGGCTGACGATTTTCACTTCCGTCTTGCTGGTGCCCATGAGCATCACCCGATTCAACGTAAAGGACAGAATCAGGATCATCAAAATACCGTACAGCAGGTCCTCCAGGGTATGAAACAGCAGCTGCGAAATCATAATGCAGAAATCAAACACCCACAAACTGGAAGAAACCGGAATGTGCAGATATTTTTTCAGAATCAGCGGCGGAATATCCATACCGCCGGTGGAAGCGCCGCCCCGGATCACCATGCCCAGAGATACGCCCAGCCCCAGTGCGGCAAAAACCACATTCAGCAGAATATCCTGGGTAATCCGGATATCCCCCAGAATGCGATTGAGCACCTCCAGGGCCGCGGGATAAAACAGGGAAGAAAACACTGTGCTCAAGGCAAATTGTCTGCCGATCATCCGCCAGCCCACCAGCAGCATCACCACATTGAACACGAAAATAAAGCCGGAGATGGGAATATGGGTCAGATGATTGACCACCAGAGCAATACCGGTGGTTCCGCAGCTGATCAGGTTCGCCGGCAGCAGAAACAGCTTAACCGCCAGTGCATACAGGATGTTGCCCACAACTACCAGCAGCAGGGAAAACATCCGATTTCGATTGATTTCCTGTGACATTTATCTTAACCGTCCTTTCCGGAGAAAAATCACGTCTGCCAGGGAATGCCTGACAGACGTGAGCAAAGCGGAATCCATAAAAGGATTACCACTCCATATAGTACATATTCAGGGCATCGCGCATGGCGTAGTAGTTGGGCAGACGCCGCCAGCCGCTGGAAACGGTGGCATTGCCGCTGGCCACAACATGGGTATTGGGCAGGGCCTGGGTCATTTCCCACGCACTTCCGCCGCCGCGGAAGATCATCCACAGATTTTTCAGCCAGGTCATCTTGCCAATGGGGGTTACATCCGCACCGGTATTGCCGATGTTCAGATCCTCCAGCGCCGTACAGCCCTGCAGGGGGGTAAAGTCCTTCACCGGACTCCAGTCCAGTTCCAGGAATACCAGGTTTTTACAGGTGCTCAGGGGCGTAATGTCCTGTACTTCCGTATGGGCCAGAATCAGGTACTTGAGGTTGGGCATATATTGTACGAAGCTGACGTCTTTCACACCCATATGGCCAACGTCCACCGCGATGATATCCTCACAGTAACGCAGGTTTACTGTGGAATCGTCCCGGATATAGCCAACACCGTCCCGGCTGGGCATAAAGGAAGTGGTGTCGGTACGGGTGGGCAGCTTCTCGCCGCAGCGCACAATCCATACAACCTTGTAATCCGCCCGGGCCCGCTCCCGGTAAGCGGCAATTTCCTCGTTGTCCAGGCCGCACTCTCCCAGGAACACCTGTTTGGTACCGGGGAAATACTTCATGCCTTGCTCTACTTCGTCCAGGGTCTTGATGGTGGTATCGGACAGGTCTACTTCCTCTACGCCCAGCTCAAAGCTCTTTCCGCAGATTTCCTGCTCCCAGGTTACTTCCACATCCGGATATGTATCCTGCAGGGCAATGACCGCCTCTGCTGCGGCTTTTGGATTTTCCAGGTGCAGCTGCTTCATATCCGGCAGCAGCTGAAGCAAATTCAGCTCTCCATCCTTCGGTGCCTTCAGAGTCACCTTCTTGGTATCATCCGCAATCTTCTCCTTGTTAATGGAAACAAAGAAATCCAGGCCGTTTTCGTGGCAGTAGGTTTGCAGCTGGGCCAAGTTTTCCATCTGCTCTCCCCCGCTGACCACCACCGTGGACAACTGGCGCAGATACGGCAGCAGGCCAATTTCTTCCTGGGTAATGCCCGTCAGATTGAGCTCCTTGGCATCATAACGATAGCCGGTGCCGTTGATCTCCACATCGAAGGTAATATTCACTTCCGGATACCGATCCTGGGCCGCCAGCAGCTGGGGATAGTCTTCGCACCCTTGCGCATCTACCTTTTGCAAAGAGGCAAAATAACCCAGTACGCCCACATCTTCTTCACTCAGAGTTGTTATGGTCAGTTCCGTAGTGTCATCCGGATAAACCGTCCCCTGGAACGGGATGTCCCAGCGGATTTCGCAATCCGGCAAACGGCTGTGCAGTTTGTCGTAGTGGCTCAGGGAAATATCCTGACCGCGCAGGTCCAGGCTCTGGGCCTGCTTGGAATAGAATCGGAAGTCCACCATCCAATAGTGCGTGATGTTCCAAACCAGGCCGGCGGCCAGGGCAACCAGCATGATTACCAAAATCAGCACCACAAAGACTTTTTTCTTTCCGCTCAACGAAAATGCCTCCTTTTGGCAGGGATCGGAGAATTCTCTCCTAATTTTCCATATAGGCTATATTATGGTCAAAAAACGCAAATAAGTCAAGGGTAACTTACCAAAACACAGCGCATGAAAAAAGGCGCTGTCAAAACAGACGCCCCAACAGATTTATCATATCATAAGCAATTTGCTCCGTCAATCCTTATCTCAAGAAAATCCGCTTTTTCTGCCATTTGCACGGGAAACAGGAAACTTATTTATCCACTATTCCATATTGCAAACTACAAAATCATCGGTTATGATATAGGCACAAAGAGGTGATACCAATGTTCTAGTACACCCCAGATTCCCATGAAAAACGGAATCGAAAGACCTGCTTTCCCCCTCTTCCGATGACATAAATTTCTAGGAAACGATAATACAGGAATTGAGACGGAAGCAATTCGGATTCGACGAAAGCAGTGTCTACTTCGTAGAAAGCGAGGTTACCCAATGATTGACCCCATCCACTGTGCGAAATAACCCCCGACAGTTACCTGGCAAAGAGGAACTGATCGGGGGTTATTTCATGCTGTTTTTATCCTAGAAGAGAGGCATTTCAGGAAAGCGCAAAACATCCCAGGCATCCTAAGGATGCCTGGGATGCGTGCTTATTCCTCAGGAACCCAGGCAGCGTAGAGCGTCATGCTCCGGCTGACCTGATTGGTTTCCATATCCCAGGGATAGATGCAGTTTTCATCGCTGTACCATCCGGCAAATTCGTAGCCTTCCCGGGAAGGAGGCTCCGGCTGTGCCACCAGGTCGCCGTACATCAGTTCCTGGGACGGCACGTCCGTGCCGCCATTGGAATCAAAGGTGACGGTATATCCATTGTTCGCCACGCCGAACAGTACCAGCACAACTATGGCTGCAATACCGCCGATGATGATCTTGTCCAGGGTTTTCACCGAGATTTTTACATTCCGGTACAACCCCCGAAAAGATTTTTGGACTTCTTTGTTGGGGTTTTGCTCTTCCATTACTTACGAACCAGGTACTTTCTCATGTCGATGGAGCAGGCCACCAGGATAATCATACCCTTAACGATGTACAGCAGGTTGGGGTCCACGGACAGGTAGTTCAGGCCCACGAAGATGACCTGCAGCAGCAGAACGCCGATGATGGCGCCGCTGACCTTACCAATACCACCGACGAAGGAGATACCGCCGATGACGCAGGCTGCGATGGCATCAGACTCGTAGTTCAGACCGGTGTTGGCGTTAACGGAGGCAATACGGGCAGCATCCATGAAGCCGGTCAGGCCGTAGAGCATACCAGCCAGGATGAAAACCATGATGATGGTCTTCGTCACATTGACGCCGGAGACGTTGGCGGCATCCTCGTTGGAGCCCACAGCGTACATATTCTTGCCGAAGGTGGTCTTATTCCAGATAACCCACACGACCACGGCAATGATGGCAGAGTAGAGCACGTAACGGGGAACCGTGGTGTTGCCGACCTTGAACAGTTCGCCGGTGACGAAGTTACGGTAACCCTCGCTCATGCCGGACAGGGTCTGGCCGGAGTTGGTGCCCAGCTGCATGAAGATCAGAATGATGCCGTAGACGATCAGCTGGGTGGACAGGGTGACGATGAAGGGATGCAGCTTGAACTTGGCCATGAAGAAGCCGTTGACGAAGCCCACGCAGGCGCCCACAGCCAGCACAGCCAGAATGGCCACGGGAACGGGCATGACCTGCAGGCCGGGGAACAGCTTGTTGGTGGTCAGCTGCAGACCGGCAGCGATACAGGCAGAAAGGCCGACCACACGACCGGCAGAAATATCGGTACCGGCCAGGATGATACAGCCGCCGACGCCCAGAGCGATGGGCAGCTTGGCTGCGGTCAGGTTGATGATGTTGACGATGGAGGGCAGGGACAGGAAGGTAGGCTCAGCAATGTAAATGCCCACGACCGCAATGGCAATGATGATGAACATGGCGTTGTTCATCAGCAGATCGCCAATGGCGCGCTTTCTGTCTTTGGGGGTCATGGCCTTCAGTTCATCAATCTTGGAAGGCTTATTGGCTTTTAATTTGGTCACGGTTGATTCCTCCTTAAGCAAACTTAGCGGCAAGGGTCATAATCTCTTCCTGCGAGGTGTTTCTGGCATCGACCTCACCGGCCAGACGTCCGCCGGACATAACCAAGATCCGGTCACACACGCCCAGCAGCTCGGGCATTTCCGAAGAGACCATAATGACAGTCTTGCCCTGCTTTGCCAGATTCAGGATCAGCTGGTAAATTTCATATTTCGCGCCCACGTCGATACCACGGGTAGGCTCGTCCAGCAGCAGTACCGTCGGCTCGGTCTTCAGCCAGCGGCCCAAAATAACCTTCTGCTGGTTGCCGCCGGAGAGGGAGCGAATCTGGGTGTACTGGCTGGGAGTTTTGATATGCATGGCTTCGATGCTCCATTCGGTAGCATCGGACATTTTCTTGTTGCTCAGCAGCGGGCCGTTCAGGTAGCTCTTCAGGCTGGAAATAACGGTATTTTCCCGAATGTTCAGGATGCCGAAGATACCGTTTGCCCGGCGCTCTTCCGTCAGCAGCGCAAAGCCGTTGTTGATGGATTCCTTGGCGTTGCGGTTGCGCACCTGCTTGCCGTTGAGGAAAATCTTGCCGCTCTTGCGGGTGGCCACGCCGAAGATGTTCTCCAGCACTTCCGTACGGCCGGAGGCGTCCAGACCTGCAATGCCCAGAACCTCACCCTTTCTGGCGGTGAAGGAGACATCTCTGATATGGGAGTACATGGCGGTCAGGCCCTCCACCCGGAGCAGCTCTTCACCCACCACGTTGTCTTTGTGGGGATAGCGGTTGGTCAGTTCACGGCCGACCATCAGGCGGATGATCTCATCCATGGTCAGGTCCTTGGCGGGCTTGGTGGCAATCCACTGACCGTCACGCATGATGGTGATGTCATCGGAAATCCGCAGGATTTCTTCCATCTTGTGGGAAATGTAGATAATGCCGCAGCCACGGTCCCGGAGCATGTTGATAATCCGGAACAGGTGTTCCACTTCCACTTCCGTCAGGGAGGAGGTAGGTTCGTCGAACACAATGATTTTGGAGTTATAGGAAACTGCCTTTGCAATTTCCACCATCTGCCGCTGAGAAACCGGCATGGTGCTCATCACGGTTCTGGGATTGACTTTGATGCCCAGCTGGTCAAATACTTCCATGGTGGCATCATACATCTTCTTTTCGCTGGTCAGGGGGATGCCCTTGGCAACCATGGGGAACCGGCCCAGCCACATGTTGTCCATGACGTTGCGCTTCAGAGCCTGGTTCAGCTCCTGGTGCACCATGGCAACACCGTTTTCCAGGGCTTCCTTGGAATTTTTAAAGTTGACTTCCTGGCCGTTGAGGAAGATCTTGCCAGCGTCCTTCTTGTAAACGCCGAACAGACATTTCATCAAGGTGGACTTACCGGCACCATTTTCGCCCATCAGGGCATGTACCGTACCGGCCCGTACTGTCAGGTTGACACCGTCAAGGGCCTTGACACCGGGAAATTCCTTGACGATTCCTTCCATTCGCAGCAGGACGGATTCTTGATTCTTTTCCAAATGTTTCGCCTCCTGTTGTGAAATGCTGGTTACCCGGATTTTGCAGAATCGGGGCACGCCCACGACGGTTCATGGGCATGACCTCATGCTGCAAAAGGTCCAATTCCGGAAATCGGGACTTTTTTCCGTTTTGTTGCAAATCTTCAAGCTGTTTTGGACATATTCTCCATATATTTCGCTGATATTCCCCTTCCCTTCCTTCCCCATTCCCAATCCGTTGACGAAGCCGCTTACCTTTGCTATACTGGATAACAGCCAACCGAAATATCATGAGAAGGAGACAATACCATGCAGGCAGATCTCAACTGGCTGGCAGACCCAACCGTGTTTCGTGTAAACCGGCTGGATGCCCATTCTGATCACATTTGTTATGCCTCTTCCCGGGAGGCTGCCCAAGGAAACAGCTCCCTGCGTCAAGCCTTAGACGGACAGTGGCGTTTTTCCTGGAGCCCCAACCCCGCTTCCCGCCCGAAAAATTTCTGGCAGGATGGATTCGACCTGACAAATTTTGGCACCATCACCGTCCCCGGGCATATGGAAACCCAGGGCTACGGTCAGATTCAGTACATCAATAAACTCTATCCCTGGGATGGCCACGCCTATCTGCGTCCGCCTCAGATTGACTGGGAGGACAATCCCGTGGGCTGCTATGTCCGGGAATTTGACCTGGACCCCGGCCTTATGGGAAAAACCGTGTGTGTTTCCTTCCAGGGCATTGAGCAGGCCGCCTACGTCTGGCTGAACGGACAGTTTATTGGTTACTGCGAGGATACCTTTACCCCCTCTGAGTTCGACCTGACCCCCTACATCCGCAGCTACGGCAACCGGCTCTGTGTTCAGGTGCACAAGCGCAGCAGCGCCGCTTGGCTGGAAGATCAGGACTTTTTCCGGTTCTCCGGCATTTTCCGCTCTGTCTACTTGTACGCCAAGCCCCATGCCCATGTCCAGGACCTGTGGATTCGCACCACATTGAACCCTGATAACAAGCGCGGCAGTCTGAACATCCGGCTTTTGCTGGAAGGCAGCGCCGCTGTCCGGGCAAAAATCTTCCACAGCGCCGACGGGGTGCTCTTTGACGGCAGTCTGGAGCTGAAGAAAGAAGGCAGCTATTGGGTCAGCCAGGAGTTTACTTTTGACCACGTCCGTCTGTGGGATCATGGAAGCCCTGAGCTGTACCGGGTAGAACTGACGGTTCTGGATGAAAAGGGCGAAATTACCGAATTTATCCCCTACGACACCGGCTTCCGCCGCTTTGAACTGCGGGAGAAGGTACTCTACCTCAACGGAAACCGGCTGATGCTCAACGGCGTAAACCGCCACGAATGGAACCCCCATACCGGCCGGGCCATCACCCTTGCCGACATGGAAAAGGCCATGGATACCTTCAAGCGCAACAACATCAACGCTGTGCGCACCTCCCATTACCCCAACCGCACCGAATGGTACCACATGTGCGACCGCAACGGCATCTACATGATGGACGAAACCAACATGGAGACCCACGGTTCCTGGCAGAAAGACCCCATCATTGATCCCTCCTGGAACATCCCCGCCAGCCTGCCCCAGTGGCTGGATTGTGTGCTGGATCGGGCAAAGTCCATGTTCGAGCGGGACAAGAACCATGTTTCCATTCTCTTCTGGTCCTGCGGCAACGAATCTTACGCAGGTTCCGACATTATGGCAATGGCGGACTATTTCCGCAGCGTGGACCCCAGCCGGGTGGTACATTACGAAGGCGTATTCCAGTGCCGGGAATTTGACGCCATCTCCGATGTGGAGTCCCGGATGTACGCCACCCCGGAGCAGATTCGGGAATACCTGGAAACTGACGGCGGCAAGCCCTACTTAAACTGCGAGTACATGCACAATATGGGCAACTCCCTGGGCGGCATGGAAAGCTATGTCCGGCTGGGCGAAGAATTTTCCCAGTATCACGGCGGCTTTATCTGGGATTATATGGATCAGGCCCTGTACTATACCAATGTGAACGGTCAGCAGGTGCTGGGCTACGGCGGCGACTTCGGTGAACGGCAGACGGACTACAATTTCAGCGGCAACGGCATCGTCACCGCCGACGGTCAGGAAAAGCCCTGCATGCAGGAAGTCCGCTACTGGCACGCTTCCCCCGCCCAGCGTGCTGCTCAGGATGCAGCCAACGAACAGGCCCGGGCAGCTGCCAAGATGCCCGTCCACAGCGTTTCCTCCGCACCGCTGCGGATTACCCAGGGTGACGGTGCCTGGGGCGTGAAGGGCGAGGATTTTGAAATTCTCTTCTCCTTCAGTCAGGCCGGCCCTGCGTCTTTGCGCTGGGGCAGCACCGAGTGGATCTGGCGGGGTCCCCGGCCTGCTTACTGGCGGGCGCCTACGGAAAATGATATCGGCTGCGGCTTCCCCTTGCGCAGCGCCATCTGGTCGGCAGTGGATGCTTACCAAAGCTGCACCGACGTTCAGGTGCTGGAGCACAGCGAAGAAGCCTTCGCCATTTGCTACACCTTCACCGCCCAGGTTCTGCCGGGACTGAAAACAGAGGTGACCTACCGGGTCGACCAGAGCGGCAATCTGGACGTCACCGTTCATTACCATGGCGGTGCGGGCCGTCCTCAGCTTCCCCTGCTGGGACTTCGCTTCGCTACCCCCAAGCCGGTAACCGAAACCCAGTGGCTGGGTCTGTCCGGTGAAACCTATCCCGACCGGAAAAAAGGCAGTCTGTTCGGACTGCACAGCGAAGTACCCCACGTTGCCAACTACCTGGTACCCCAGGAGTGCGGCAACCATGCAGATACCCACTATGCCCGGCTGCATCTGGACGGCTCCGTACTGAATCTGGAAAAGCTGGATGATCCCTTCTCCTTCTCCGCCATTCCCTATACTCCCGCCCAGCTGGAGCAGGCCTTCCATGCGGAGGAGCTGCCGGAGCCTACCCGGACGGTGGTAACGGTCTGCGGAAAAATGCGGGGCGTGGGCGGCATCGATACCTGGGGCACCGATGTGGAGCCTGCTTACCACATCAGCGCCGAAGAGGATATCTGCTTCCGCTTCCGCATCCGGGGTGAAACTGTCACACGGTAATAAACAGCATACAAAAAGCGCAATGCGAAAAATCGCATTGCGCTTTTTCTGTTATGGAAAGACTTCAGCGATGATCGCCCAGGAAGAACAGGGCCACCGTACCGGGGCCGGAATGGGAACCGATGACGGCACCTACATAGCTGATGACAACTTCCTTGACACCGTACTTCTCCTTCAGGATGCCAGCCAGATACTCCGCTTCCTCCCGGCAGTCGCCGTGGGAAATGAACATGGTGCTGTTGTCATAATTTCCGGCCAGCTCGCCCACTTTCTTGGCCAGGGCATCAATGGATGCCTTCCGGCCCCGGGCTTTGGCAACGTTAATCAGATGGCCTTCGTTGTCCACATGGAGCACCGGTTTGATCTGCAGCATGGTGCCAACCAATGCAGTTGTGGCGCTGATCCGGCCGCCCCGCTTCAGGTGCATCAGATCATCCACCGTAAACCAGTGGCACAGGTGCAGCTTGTTCTCCTCTACCCAGTCGCGGAGCTGCTCCAGGCTCATGCCCTCGTCCCGCTTTTTGCAGGCATACCAAACCAGCAGTCCCTGGCCCATGGATGCCGCCAGGGTATCCACCACATAGAGCTTCCGCTCCGGATACTTTTCCCGCAGTTCCTCAGCGGCAATCACCGCAGACTGATAAGTTGTGGACAGTCCGGAAGAAAAGGCCATCACCAGCACATCCTCCCCGGCAGCCAGAGGGGCTTCCATGGCCTGGGCCCAGCGGCTGGGATTGACGGCGGAGGTTTTGGCAGATTCACCGGCGCGAAGTCCGTCATAAATCTGCTTCAGGCTGTCATCGTTTCTATCATCTGTAACACTGCCCCGGAATTCCACACTCAGCGGCACCATGGTCAGATTCAGCTGGGCATACATGTCGTTGGGGAAATCACAGCCGGAGTCAGTAATAATGCGATAGCTCATTGTCATTCACGCTCCCAAAAAGTAATAGACACCTTCGGTCTTTTGGAGTATAATAGCGGGTAACGCACCCTAGCCAAGTTATCATACAACACAGTGGGGGTAGAGTCACGCCATTATGGTGCATTTTTCCCGGTTTTGTCTCCCACAGGTGGTAGAATTCCCGACTCTACTGGCAGTAGAGTGCCGTAACGCCGGATTTTCCGGCCTTTCAGGAGGTAATTTATGACGGATCTTCTATTACGCTTGTTTGTCAAAGACTATGAAAACATCTCCAGCAGCCGGGTTCGTTCCGCTATCGGCACCATGTCCGGCCTGGTGGGCATTGCCTGCAATCTGCTGCTGTCACTGTGCAAAGGCATTGTGGGCACTCTCACCGGCTCGGTTTCCATTGCGGCGGATGCGCTGAATAACCTCTCCGACGCTTCCGGCTCCATTGTGACCCTGATCGGATTCCGTCTGGCAGATAAGCCTGCCGACGAGCATCACCCCTTCGGGCATGCCCGGGCGGAGTACTTAAGCGGCCTTGCAGTGGCCGCCCTGATTCTGGTAATCGGCTTTGAGCTGGTGAAAAGCTCCGCCGAGAAGATTCTCCATCCCACGCCGGTGGAATTTTCCGCCGTGGCAGCCGGGGTGCTGATCGCATCCATCGCTGTGAAGCTGTGGATGGCCCTGTTTAACCGGAAGCTGGGCAAGAAAATCGACTCCACCGCCCTGCTGGCCACCTCTGCCGACAGCCGCAACGACTGCATTACCACCACCGCCGTTCTGGCTGCGGGATTGGTTCAGCATTTCTGGGGACTGCCGGTGGACGGCTACATCGGTCTGTGCGTGGCGCTGTTCATCCTGTACAGCGGCGTACAACTGGCAAAAGACACCATCTCTCCCCTGCTGGGAGAAAGCGCGGATTCCCAGCTGCGTCAGGAAATCGTGGACTACATAGCCCAGCAGCCCAAAGTATTAGGTTACCACGACCTGATGGTTCACGACTACGGCCCGGGGCAGCGGTTTGCCAGTCTCCATGTGGAGATGGACTGCCGGGAAGACCCGCTGGAATGCCACGAGAGTATTGATGACATGGAGCGCGAATGCCTGCGCAGTCACAATGTCCACCTGGTCATTCACTACGACCCGGTGATTGTGGATGATCCGGAACTGACCCGGTGCAAGCAGGCCGCCGCAGAACTGCTGCGGCAGAAGGACCCCCGGCTTACCCTCCACGACTTTCGCATGACCCAGGGCCGCAAGCACATGAACCTGGTGTTCGACGTGGCCCTTCCTTCCGACCTGCAGGGCCAGGAGGAGTCCATCCGACGCTTTGTGGAAGATGGGATGAACCGGGAAGGCTCCATGGTCTACCACGTGCTCACCACCTTCGACGCAGCATCTTTCAACGGATAAGCGGTTATTTTCTGCGCAGTTGGCGCAAACTGACCATGAGAAGGCAGGCCCACAAAAACAGGATCAGTGCCCACTGTCCGCTGCAGATCATGGGGGTGGACACCACCACCAGCACATAATGCAGCAATGTTCCCAGAATTTCCGGCCCCAGGGCTGACCAGAAGTTCAAAATCAGCATTACCAGGGTCAGCCCCAGAGAAAGGGCGGACAGATTGCGGATCAGCTGCTGCATGGGCACATTCTTTTCCCTCCCGGCCTGGTGCAGCAGCACCGCCGGCGGCAGGAAGAACACCACGGACAAAATCGTCATGACCACTCGCAGCCAGCACACGCCCCCATCCTCTGAGGGAGCGCAAACCGGCTCCGGCAAAAATCCCAGGGCGGCGCACAAAACAAACAGGCCGCCCCACAGGAGAAACCACATTTTTTTCGACATAACCTACTCCTTATTATCGGCGCAAACAAAAACGGACATGTCCCTATTTTACCCCATTGCCGTCAGATTGGCAAGAGTCATTCCTGTCGAACCCCGGCGGATAAAAAATGCTGGACAGTGAAAGATTTTTCTGCTATAATACAGGAATCATTGAGGGAAAGGGAGTGAATTTCCCATGAAATGTCCGTTTTGCGGCGATCAGGAAAGCAAGGTGGTGGACTCCCGCCACAGCGAGGACGGCCTGAGCATTCGCCGCCGCCGGGAGTGTATGGGCTGCCAGCGCAGGTTCACCACCTATGAAATTGTGGAGAGTCTTCCCATTATTGTGGTGAAGCGGGACGGCTCCCGTCAGAACTTTGACCGAAATAAGATTCTCAACTCCATGATCCGCGCCTTTGACAAACGGAAAGTGGATGTCACCGATCTGGACCGCATTACTACGGAAATCGAGCAGACCATTCAGAACACCCTGGAGCGGGAAATCAGCACCGATAAGCTGGGTGAAATGGTCATGGAACGGCTGAAACCCCTGGATGAAGTGGCCTACATCCGCTTTGCCTCCATCTACCATCGGTTCCAGGATGCCGGAAGCTTTATGCGGGAGATCAGCAAATTCCTGGAGGAAAAATAATGAGCACAATCCCAACGGAAATTCTGGAAACTACCCTGGCGGCGCTGGAAACCACAGCTGCCACCGTGCCCACAGCCACCACCGCCGCAACCGAAGGCGGATTGGATTTGGGCTCCATCAAGGATGCGATGGACGCCTTCGACCCGGCGTCGCTGCTGCCGGAACTGAGTGACGTATTTGGAAGCCTGTCCACAATTTGCCGCTTTGCGGTGATGATTGGCCCCATTGTTCTGCTGGTGCTGGGACTTGCGTATCTGTTCCTGTCACCCAAGGAAGCCAACTACTATTTCGGCTACCGCTGCTACTACGGCATGGGCAGTGTCCAGGCCTGGCGGTTTACCCAGCGGCTGGCCGGTGTGGTTTTTGGTGGTCTGGGACTGATTCTGACCATCATCATGCTGCTCATCTCCGGTGGCTTTGCCAATATGGAAGTGACCGACATGGTTTGGCGGGCTGCGGACTGTCTGATCTGGCAGGCAATTCTGGTGGTGCTGGCGACGATCGGCATCAATCTGACCGCCGCCATGCGCTTCGACCGCAAGGGCGAATACCGGAAGAAAAACAAGCAATAAAGCAAAATATCCAGCCCGGATTTTGGGCTGGATATTTTTTTACGCTTCCACAAGCTCTCCCAGAACGCCGTCTTCCCAGATTTCCAGGATGCGCACCGGGCGCAGCTGGTTATGCAGATTTTCTCCTGGGGCATAGACCTTCACATAATTGGAGGCGTGACCGGTGTAATAATCCCCAGCCTTTTCTTCAAACAGCACCTCCTGCACCGAGCCAATCAGATTCTGCCGGAACTGACGGCACATCTGCTCCGCCACTGCGATGGCTGCCCGGCTCCGGGCTTCCTTGGTTGCGTTGCTGTGCTGGCCCGGCATCTTGTCCGCCGGGGTTCCGGGGCGGCGGGAATAGGGGAAAATGTGCATATCCGCAAAGCCGCACTTCTGAATAAAGGAAAGGCTCTGGGCAAACTCCTCTTCCGTCTCCCCTGGAAAAGCCACGATCATATCCGTGGTGATGGCGCAGTCCGGGAAATACTGATTCAGAAGGCACACGCTTTCATAGTAGCGGGCGGTGTCATATTTGCGCTTCATCCGCTGCAAAACCGTGTCGCAGCCGCTTTGCATACTCAAATGGAACTGATGGCACAGATTGGGCAGCGCCGCCAGCCGTCTGCAAAACTCCTCGGTGACAATTCTGGGTTCCAGCGACCCCAAACGCACCCGAAGCTGAGGCACCGCTTGACAGATGGCTTCAATCAACCCTGTCACCTGGGGCTTGCCCGGCAGATCCACTCCCCAGCTGGCAATTTCGATGCCTGTCACCACAATTTCCCGGTACCCCCGTCGAGCCAGATCCTGGGCCTGCTCCACCGCCAGCTCCACCGGGGCCGAGCGAATAGGCCCCCGGGTGTAGGGGATAATACAGTAAGTACAGAAATTGACGCAGCCGTCCTGCACTTTCAGCATAGCCCGGGTCCGCTCTTCCAGTCCGCCGGCGGGAAGGACTTCAAATTCTCTCCGGCGCAGAGCATTGTCCAGGCATTCCAGATGGGAGCGGTTTTCCAGTGCCTGGAGCATCTGCTCCACAAAAGCCTGCCGTCCGCCGCTGCCGCCGATGACGTCTACCCCAAGCTTACGCACATCCTCCGGCGCGTGCTGGCAGTAGCAGCCGCAGACGCCGATCACCGCTTCGGGGTTGTCCCGGCGGCACCGGCGGATCACCGCCCGATTTTTTTTGTCCGCCACTGCGGTTACGGAGCAGGTATTGATGATATAACCGTCGCAAATCTGGTCAAAAGGTACAATTTCATGGCCCTTTTCTGTCAGAAATCGCTCCATCGCCTGGGTTTCGTACTGGTTTGTTTTGCAGCCTAATGTATAAAAGCCAAACTTCATTGTCAAATCCACCAATAAAAAAGTTAATAAATTGTTAAAATCGGCCAAACCGACAGTTGCAATTTTGCCGAAAAATGCTATAATATCGATATCCGCATTGCATGCGGGAATATCGGAGCCGTCTTTTGGATTGCTGCTCTCCATTATACAGGATAATGTGGATTTTGTACAGCTTGCAAAGGAGAGTTTTATGTGGGAATTTAAAATTCAGCTTCGGTCCGTCCGGGACGTGCAGGAATTTGTTGCGTTGGCAACAACCTTCCCTTTCCCCGTCCGGGTTGGAAATGACCAGTATCAGGCCAACGGCAAAAGCTTTATGGAAATGTTCTGTCTGAATTTTTCCCATCCGCTGATTGCTGTGGTTACCTGCACGGAAGCAGAGTACCAGCATTTTCGCAGTACCGTCAGCCGGTTTCTGGTGAATTGACATAGGCTCTTGTAGCACCGTCCTGGGAATACCTGGGGCGGGTTTTTTATACCCCCAAATCCAAACAATTTGACTTTCCTTGGGAGGCATGGTATCATTACTTCGACCAAACAGGAGGAACAAATTCATGCCATTTCTCTATTATGCTCTATTTTCCCTGTGCATTGCCGCGGCCGATCAGGCTGTGAAATATCTGACCGTTTTGAATATCCCCTTGTCCGGGGAAGTTCCCTTTCTGCCGGGTCTGCTGCAGCTGACCTACGTGCAGAATAATGGCGCTGCGTTTTCTTCCTTTCAGGGGCAGCAGTGGCTGTTTGCCCTGATTTTTGTGGTATTTACCGGGCTGATTGTCTGGGAATATTACAAAAAGCCCATGGGTTTTGTCCCCTTCGAGCGCTGGTGCATCGCCGCTATCTACGGCGGCGGCCTGGGCAACATGATTGACCGGGTACGGCTGGGATATGTGGTGGACATGTTTGAAACCACCTTTTTGGAATTTCCTGTGTTCAATGTAGCCGACTGTTTCATCACCTGCGGCTGCATTTTGCTCATGGGCCACCTGGTGCTGTTTCACCGGGACTTCTGGAAGGACGAGAAAAAATGCGCCTGATTGCGGATA